>NZ_JBEYFB010000042.1:0-61218 GCF_040634135.1 Streptomyces sp. NPDC007164 | reverse complement strand
ACGCAAAATGTCCAACTGGTCACTCAAACGCACCGAACACAACAACCCACCTCGCCCGGCCACCCCCGCCGCCACCCTCGTCGAACCCACCAAAATATCCCCAACTCCACGAATTAAGCCCTAAAGCACCGGTATTGCATCTAGGTGCCGTGCGAGCTGGACGAGCAGCAGGCCGGTGCCTCCTGCCGCGGCATGGATCAGCACCGTGTCACCCGGCTGACCGGGTAGGTGCAGCAGGTCAGGAAATGGGCCGTCACACCTTGCGCCGACGCGGCCGCCGCGACGTCGGTGGGGACCGCGACGGGCACGGGAACGGCGCGTTCGGCATGGAGCGCCACCTTGCCCGCGTAGCTCCCTGGGGCATCCACCCAGGCGACCCGCTGCCCCACGGCGAGCCCGGTGACACCCTCGCCGAGCATTTCGACCGTTCCAGCGCCTTCCAGGCAGAGCACGAACGGCGGCATTTCGGCGGATACACCTGTGCGTCGGCAGATGTCCTTGAAGTTCACGCCGGCTGCTTCCACCGCCACCCGGATCTCACCGGGACCCGGCTCGCGCACCTCGACCTCGGTGAGTTCGAGAACCTCGGGACCGCCGCACTCGCCCACCACTATTGCTTGCGTCGCCATTTTCCCTCCAGCCTTCAGGGTGCGATGAGTTGCAGCATTACTCGTCGCTGCGAGCGTGACTCGACGAACTACGCCGGTTACGTCGAATATCGAATCGCAGCATTCACCAAGGGCCATCAAACGCGGACCGGATTCGGACCCGCCTTCAGCGGACCGCCATTCCGACTGCCCGGCGATCCAGACAGCGAGCTCGCGCGAGGGTCGGTTCCCGCCGGGCCGGGGGCCACGGAGGGCCGGGAGGCACCGACCCGGTGAACAGGGTGTGGGGCCCCAGGGCAGCCCCCCACCCCTCCGCGCCACCTGCTTCGTCACGGGGGCGTTCCCGTGCCGCGTACCCCACATCGACCGAACGACACTTTCCGTCACCATTCATTACTCTCCGCGCCCAGGTGTGTCGAACCGGAGTGCACCGGTAAGAACGACCCCCACGGCCGCGGCCGTGAGAGTGGCGACCGCATCGATCCGCTGCCCAAGGGGTGCCGCACAGCTCGGCGCTCGGGCCACGGGCTTGCACGGGTTCGGCTCGCTTGATCAGCAGGGCGCCTCTGACCTGGAGCTTATGGACTTGGTGGCCGCTCACGAACCGCTCAAAACGACAGGTAAACTCTGGACACGTGACTGCTGTGTCTGCAAAGCCTCGTATCCCCAATGTCCTGGCTGGCCGCTACGCCTCCACGGAGCTGGCCGTCCTCTGGTCCCCCGAGCAGAAGGTGAAGCTGGAACGCCGGCTGTGGCTGGCGGTGCTGCGCGCTCAGAAGGACCTCGGGATCGAGGTGCCGGACGCCGCGCTCGCCGATTACGAACGTGTCGTCGACCAGGTGGACCTGGCTTCGATCGCCGAGCGCGAGAAGGTCACCCGGCACGACGTCAAGGCCCGGATCGAGGAGTTCAACGCCCTCGCCGGCCACGAGCAGGTTCACAAGGGCATGACGTCCCGGGACCTCACCGAGAACGTCGAGCAGCTGCAGATCCGGCTCTCCCTGGAACTGATGCGCGACCGTACGGTGGCGGTCCTGGCCAGGCTCGGCAAGCTGGCGGGCGAGTACCGCGAGCTGGTCATGGCCGGTCGCTCCCACAACGTCGCCGCGCAGGCGACCACGCTCGGCAAGCGGTTCGCGACCGCGGCCGACGAGCTCCTGGTGGCGTACGGACGGCTCGAGGACCTGCTCGGCCGCTACCCGCTGCGGGGCATCAAGGGCCCCGTCGGCACGGCGCAGGACATGCTCGACCTGCTGGGCGGCGACGCCGGGAAGCTCGCCGACCTCGAACAGCGCATCGCCGCGCACCTCGGCTTCGCCCAGGCCTTCACCTCGGTCGGCCAGGTCTACCCGCGCTCGCTCGACTACGACGTGGTGACCGCGCTGGTCCAGCTCGCCGCGGCTCCGTCCTCGGTCGCCAAGACGATTCGTCTGATGGCCGGGCACGAGCTGGTGACCGAGGGCTTCAAGCCGGGTCAGGTCGGCTCGTCCGCGATGCCGCACAAGATGAACACCAGGTCCTGCGAGCGCGTCAACGGCCTGATGGTCATCCTGCGCGGCTACGCGTCGATGACCGGCGAGCTGGCGGGCGACCAGTGGAACGAGGGCGACGTGTCCTGCTCCGTGGTCCGCCGAGTGGCGCTCCCGGACGCCTTCTTCGCGTTCGACGGTCTGCTGGAGACCTTCCTGACGGTCCTCGACGAATTCGGGGCGTTCCCGGCCGTCGTCGCCCGTGAGCTGGATCGCTACCTCCCGTTCCTCGCTACGACCAAGGTCCTGATGGGCGCAGTGCGCGCGGGTGTCGGCCGTGAGGTCGCCCACGAGGCGATCAAGGAGAACGCCGTCGCCTCGGCCCTGGCCATGCGTGAGCAGGGTGCTGAGCGCAATGAGCTGCTCGACAAGCTGGCCGCCGACGACCGCATCCCGCTGGACCGCGCGCAGCTCGACGCGCTGATGGCCGACAAGCTCTCCTTCACCGGTGCCGCGGGCGACCAGGTCACGGCACTGATCTCCCGCATCGAGGAGATCGCCAAGCAGCACCCCGAGGCCGCCGCGTACACACCGGGCTCCATCCTCTGACGGCCACGACCTCAGCCGGATGACGCCCGAAGAGCTCCAGTCCGCCCGCGATCGCACCGTTCCCGATGTGGTCGCGGGCGGTCTGCGTGTGCTGTTCTGCGGAATCAACCCGAGCCTGATGACTGGGGCGACGGGCCACCACTTCGCCCATCCCGGCAACCGGTTCTGGCCGGTACTCCACCGGTCGGGCTTCACGCCCCGGCAGTTGCAGCCGGCCGAACAGGCCGAACTGCTGCGATACGGCCTCGGCATCACCAACGTGGTCGCCAGGGCCACCGCCCGGGCGGACGAACTGTCCACCGAGGAGTTCCGCGAGGGCGGACAGATCCTGGCCGCCAAGGTCGAACTGCTACGACCGCAGTGGCTGGCGGTCGTAGGAGTCACGGCGTACCGCACCGCCTTCGGCAGGCGCACCGCCCGGATCGGCCCGCAGGATCACACGATCGGCGACGCCCGCGTCTGGACCCTGCCCAACCCCAGCGGCCTCAACGCCCACTGGACCGCCCAGACGATGGCTGAGGAGTACGGCCGCCTCCTCGCCTGCGTCGACCACAACACCGTCACCCCCGACGGCCTCGACAACCCCGATGACCTCGACGTCCCCGTCGGCCCCACGGAAGACCGCTGACGCCCCCTGCGCCGCCTGCCCGCTCATGTCAGGGCGGGTCGATCTCCGTCACCACGACGTTCAGCTCGCACCCCGGCCCTTCCTCCTCCAGGTACAGCCCGATGCCGATCCATCGACCCTCGGTCCTCCAGAGCTGGAGGAACTCGCAGCCCGCGACCGTATCGGCCCATGCCTCCGGTATCTCCTCACCGGCGATCATCCGTTCCTGCGCGCTCCACAAGCTGATCGACTGCGGCTCCCCCCAGCGACCGGCGAGCAGCGTCAGCAGGGCGTCATGCTCTGCGAGGCACTGGGCCCGGTGCTCCAGTCGCCGCGCCTCGTCGTCGTCCCAATGATCGACGTCCGCGTGCAGGGACGCCGTGTGGTAGCCGGGCCCGCTGACTCCCGAGCCTGACCGGATGCGTTCCGTGGGAAAGCCCGAGGTGCGCATCGCATCGATGAGGCGGAGGTGATGTGCGGTGGTCATGCCGCCAGTAAACCGCGCAGCACTGACAAGCCGCTCCTCGCCATGACCTTTGAGGCACTTTCAGCCACCCTCAGCCGTATTGAATTCGTGGCAGCCGGGCAGCCGAACAACCGGCTACGCATCCCTTCGCCGGATCGTCCACCAGCCTGCCAGGAGTGCGGCCGCCGCCCAGGCCGCCGTCACCGCGAGTCCGCCCCAGGGTCCGAGACTTCCCTCGGGGTTCTGGTGGAGCACCAACTGTCCTGCCCGGTCCGGCAGATACTGCGCGGCACCGCCTGCGACGTCACCGACCACGAAGGAGACTATGAGGACGAACGGGATGAGGAGGCTGAGCACAGCTACGGCGCTGCGCAGCACCACAGTCAATCCGGCCGCGAACAGGGCCATCAGCGCCAGATAGATACCTCCCCCGAAGGCCGCCCGCAGAGCGCCCGGCTCCCCCAGGCCGATCGCGTACTTGCCCATGAACAGTTGTCCCACGAGGAAGGCTCCGAAGCTGGTGACGAGGCCGACAGCCAGTGCCAGGGCCCCGACAAGGGCGATCTTGGCGGCGTAGAAGAGGTTTCGGCGCGGAACGGCGGCGAGCGATATGCGCAAGGCTCCGTTGAGGTACTCGGAGGAGAGCGCGGTCGCACCGAAGCTGATGGCGGCGATCTGGCCGAAGTTCAGAGCGTAGAAGGCGTCGAAGACCGGCTCGGCATTGGCGTTGTCCGCCTCGGCCTGGCCGACGGTGGAGAAGGCGAGCACGGTGATGGCCAGGGTCACGAGGAGGACGGCTATCAGCGATCCCAGTACGGACCGGACCGATCTGATCTTGATCCACTCGGAGTGCAGCACTGCGGTGGTCGACATGTCAGGGCTCCTGACGGTTGACGGACGAGGTCGAAGCCGATGCGAATTCCGCGGCGTCGGCGGTGAGATCGAGGTAGGCCTGCTCCAACGTGGCTTGCTCGTCGGTGAGTTCGAGGACGGGAATGCCTTCGGTGGCGGCTATCGCACCGATCTCCCCGGCCTTCGCGCCGTCGATGGTCCAACAGCCGTCGTCGTCCTGCGCAGGCTCATATCCCTTGCGGATCAGGACGTCGCGCAGCCGCGTGGACTCGGCCGTACGCACCCGCGCGCGGGGCCTGCTGCGGGAGTCCAGGAATTCCTGCATCGGCAGGTCTGCGAGGAGCCGGCCCCGGCCGAGAATCACCAGGTGATCGGCGAACGACGATGTCTCGTTCATCAGATGGCTGGAGACCAGGACCGTTCGGCCCTCACGGGCAAGCCGCTTCATCAGCTCCCGGATCCAGATGATGCCTTCGGGATCGAGGCCGTTCGACGGCTCGTCCAGCATCACGACCTCCGGGTCGCCCAGCAGCGCGGCCGCTATGCCCAGCCGCTGTCGCATGCCGAGGGAGAAGGTCTTGACCCGGGCGCCGCCGACCGCGCCGAGACCGGCCTCCTCCAGAACTTCCTCGACCCTGCGCGCACCAAGGCCGTTGCTGACCGCCAGGGCCAGCAGGTGGTTCCGCGCGGTGCGAGAGCCGTGGGCGGCCTGGGCGTCCAGCAGGGCGCCCACCCGACGCAGCGGATCGTCGAGGGTGGCGTAGAGCTGCCCGCCGATCGTGGCCGTGCCACCGGTGGGCCGGTCGAGGCCGAGGACGAGTCGCATGGTGGTGGACTTGCCTGCGCCGTTGGGGCCGAGAAAGCCGGTGACACGCCCCGGTCGCACACTGAACGTGAGGTTGTCCACGGCACGGGTCGTACCGAATTCCTTGGTGAGTTCATGGACGTCGATGCTGGTCATGTCCTCAGCCTGGCGGCCACGCCCGGGTCCTCGCCTCCCCCGCGGGTGGGGACCATCTCCCTCTCCCGGGGGAGCCTCCGGGCGGGTGCGGCCTGACACGATGGAGGCATGTTCCGCCTCCTGCGCCCGCTCGCCGCGTCTGTCACCTACACCCGATGGCTGCACCTCCTCATTCCGGGTGCGGGCTACAGCGTGTGGATGTTCATTTCGCCGGAATCCCCGTGGGCGCCCATGGTCTTCGCCGTTCCGGTCGGCTTGGTGCCCGGGATGCGGCTGGCAGAAGGGGTACAGGCACAACTTCTGCTCGCTCCGGACGAGCGCGGCAGAGCCGATGCCAGTATCTCCGCGTCCTCGGCGGCCACTTGGGCCGACCGCTGGAGAACCGTGCTGTGGCTGGAGACTCGGATGTTGCTCGCCGTTCCCGTGGGGTACGCGACGGTGTGGCTGTTGGCCACCGCGGTGGACCTTGTTCTCACCGCCGTCGGCAACGGGCCGAGCGATCAGTGGCTGGTCCGGGGGGTGGAGCCGCACTGGTGGCATGCCCTGCTCGCCCCCCTGCCCCTCCTGGTAATGCTCGCCGTCGTCGTGTTGAGCGGCCGGCTGATCACCGAGGCCGCCAAGCGGCTTCTCGGCCCCTCGCCGGTGCAGCGGCTGACCGCTCTGGAGGAGCGCACCGAGCAGCTGTTGGAGCGCAACCGCATCGCACGTGAGCTGCACGACTCGATCGGGCACGCGCTGACGGTCGCGGTGGTACAGGCCGGCGCGGCCAGGGCGGCACACGATCCGGATTTCACCGAACGGGCACTGGCCGCGATCGAGGAGACGGGCCGGGACGCGCTCGACGACCTGGAGCGGGTCCTGCGGGTGCTGCGCGAGTCGGGGACGCCGGTGGGGCAGCGGCCGACGCTGGTGGAGGCGGACCGGCTGCTGGACTCCGCGCGTGGTTCGGGCGCGAAAATCGACGCGGACGTGTCAGGTCCGCTGGAGCGGGTTCCGGGTGCGGTCTCCCGCGAGGGGTATCGCATCCTTCAGGAGTCCCTCACCAATGTGCTGCGTCATTCGGGGACGGTCCCCGTCCGTGTGCGGATCGCCATCGCCGACGGCCGGCTGGAGTTGGAGGTGACCAATCCGCTCAGTGACTCGGCAGCTGATCCGGCGGCCGTTCCGGGTGGCGGAAGCGGGCTGCGGGGCATCCGGGAGCGGGCGGCCCTGCTGGGCGGGAAGGCCGAGACGGGTCCGCACGAGAGGGAATGGCGCGTTCACGCGAGGCTTCCGTTGGACGGGCTGAGGGCTGCCCCGTAGTCCTGGGAAACCAGCGCGCGGTGTCGAATGCGGCACGGCGCGAGGCAGGGGACATCGGTACCGCGGATGTGGGCGGGTACCGCGGCAGCGCGGCAAGCCGCCCCAGCCCTCGTCGTAGGCACACGAGAGGGCGCGGGACAGCCCTTAGGGTGGCCCAATGCCGGTTAGCGTACTTCTGGTCGACGACGAACCCCTCGTCCGCGCGGGGTTGCGTGCGGTCCTTGAGGCTCAGCCCGATATCGAGGTGGTGGGCGAGGCGGGCGACGGCGCCGCCGTGATCCCGCTGCTGCATCAGCTGCGCCCCGACGTGGTGGCCATGGATGTGAGGATGCCGCTGATGGACGGTATCGAGGCCACGCGGGTGGTGCTGCGCACGGTTCCGAACCCGCCGAAGATCCTCGTGGTGACCACATTCGAGAACGACGAGTACGTCTATGAGGCGCTGCGTGCCGGTGCGGACGGCTTTCTCATCAAACGTGCCCGGCCCTCCGAGATCGTGAACGCGGTGCGTCTGGTGGCCGAGGGTGAGTCGCTGCTCTTCCCGGCGGCGGTCCGGCAGCTCGCCGCCGAGTACGGGACGAGCAAGGCGCGTGCGGCCATGGACCGGGCTTCGCTCACCGAGCGGGAATCCACAGTCCTCCGGCTGATGGCCCGGGGCCTCTCCAACGCCGAGATCGCCGCCAAACTCGTGGTCGGCGTCGAGACGGTGAAGACCCATGTCAGTGCGGTGCTGGCGAAGTTGGGTGCCAGGGACCGCACCCAGGCGGTGATCGCGGCGTACGAATCCGGGTTCGTCGCCCCGGGCTGAAGTCCCCGCCCGGGGAAACCCAGCGCGGCCCATGGTCGCCCCGCACCTGGGCAACGAGTACCATCCGCCTGACATGGCGCTAGAGCTGGGAGGACACACCGTGGGCCGGCTGACCGGTGGGGATCCGTCGCTGTTGCGACGCATCAATTCCGCGGTGGTGCTGCACGCTCTGCGTGGCGCCGACTCCCCGACGCTGACGGACCTGACCCGGATCACCGGGCTGTCCCGGCCGACGGTCGAGGGTGTCATGGAGGGGCTCTTCGAGGCCGGGCTGGTCGTCGAGTCGGTGCCCGACGGTGGTGAGACCCGACGTCAGGGGCGGCCGGCCCGCCGGTTCCGGTTCCGTGCCGAGGCCGGGCATCTGCTCGGCGTCGAGATCGGCCCGCATCGCGTCTCAGCGCTGCTGTCGGGGCTGGACGGCCGGATCATCGGTGCGGGCGCACGCGAGGTGTCGGAAACCGCCGGCGCCGACGACCGGCTCGACAAGGTCAGAGCCGTGGTGGCGGACCTTCTGCGGCGGACGGGCGTGGCCAGGAGCAGTCTGCGCGCGGTGGGTGTCGGCAGCCCCGGCATCGTGGAGGCCGACGGGACGGTCCGGCTGGGAACCGCGCTGCCGGGCTGGACGGGTCTCGCGCTGGGCGAGCGGCTGAGGCGTTCCTTCCGCTGCCCCGTCCTGGTGGAGAACGACGCCAATGCCGCGGCGGTCGCGGAGCACTGGAAGGGTGCGGCCACCGAGTCCGACGACATCGTGTTCGTCCTGGCGGGGCTGAGCCCGGGGGCCGGTTCGCTGATCGGCGGGCGGCTGCACCGTGGATTCGGTGGTGCGGCGGGCGAGATCGGCGCGCTGCATCTGCTCGGGCGAGAAGTGACCCCGGAGCGGCTGCTGTCCACGACGGACACCCCGCTGGATCCGCTGGACGAGGTCGCGGTCGCCGAGGTGTTCGCGCAGGCCCGGCGCGGCGACGTCCGGGCACAGGCGGCGGTCGAGCGGTTCATTCAGCGCCTGGTGCACGATGTGGCGGCGCTGGTGCTGGCGCTGGACCCCGAGCTGGTGGTCGTGGGCGGCTGGGCCACCGCGCTGGACGATGTACTCGATCCGCTCCGCAGCGAGCTCGCCCGCTACTGCCTCCGGCCGCCGCGGGTCACACTGTCGCTGCTCGGTGAGGCGGCGGTGGCCACCGGTGCGCTGCGGCTGGCTCTCGACCACGTCGAGGAGCAGCTCTTCGCGGTGGAGGGAACGGTGACGGCCCGCCGCTGAGAGCGACGGGCCGTGCGTACCGACGGAGCGTGCCTGCCGACGGATGGTGCGCGATGAACGGATGGTACGTACCGACGGACGGTGCGTACTGGTGGAACCGGCCCCGGTCAGGAGGCCTGGCGCTCCTGGTCGTGGTGGCTGATCTCCAGGTCGCCCGAGTCTCCGAAGGTGAGCCGGCAGGTGTCGGCCCGGTACGTGGCGACGGAGAGCGCGGCGGTGCCGCCCGCCGCGAGGTAGCGGGTGGTGACGACGAGCACGGGGGCACCGGGCAGCCGGTCGAGTTCCTTCGCGTCGTCCACGCGTGCCGAGCCGAGCTCCACCGACCGGTCCTGGCCCTCGAGGCCGAGGCGGTGCAGTTCGCGAAGGACACGGCGGGCCCGGGCAGGGCCGGACGGGGCGTCGATCGCGGAGAGTTCGGGCACGGACGAGGAGGGGACGTACAGCAGCTCCGCCGCGACGGCCTGCCCGTTCGTCGCCCGGATCCGGCGCACGATGTGCACGGTCTCGTCGACTTCCACGTCGAGCACGGCCGCCACTGACGACGGCGCGACCGCCGCCGAGCAGTCCACCGGCTGCCAGGTCTCCGCCGGACCGCCATCGGACCAGTCCCGCTGGGCCGTGGAGACAGCGACCCCGACGCGCGGCGGGGCGACGGTGGTCCCGACGCCACGGCGGCGTTGCAGCCTTCCTTCGAGTTCGAGCTGTTCCAGAGCCTGCCGGAGCGTGGCTCGGGCGACTCCGAACCGGGCGGCGAGCTCGCGCTCGTTGGGCAGGATCTCCCCCACCGCAAAGTCCGAGTCGAGTGCCTCACTGAGCACGGTCTTGAGGTGCCAGTACTTCGGCTCCTGCACCGATTCCAGCTGCGTGGTCCCCACCCTGTCCTCCGCAATCACCCAGCGGCTATTCCGCGACGTTATTTATTAAAGGTTCCTGTCTTAACGTTGAGACCATAGGACGGTACACACCCTTGGTCAAGACCAATCCTCGGTCGGTGACGCAGCGGAACGGGTCTCTGCCGCAGAGCGTTCACAGGACGTTCGTGGCGCCGTGAGGCGAGCGCAGCAAACAGCCCCGCGGCCGGGCAGGACGCGGGGCTTCGAACCGGGGACGGCACGGGGACCGGCGGTCAGGCTCTCGCCGCTCCTCCGGACTGCTCCGGGAGGTCGGTAAAGCGAGTGAGTTTGTCAGGGTTACGCACGATATATACGCACTGAATGAGCCCGTCCTCGATGTCGAGCTGAACGACCGAGTCGACCTTCCCGCCCAGGAACAGCAGCAGGCCCGGCCCGCCGTTGAGTTCCAGCAACCGGAAGTCGAGCTTCTCGACCTGTTCGTGGGCAACGGCGAAGAGGAAGCGCCCGACCTTGTCGGCGCTCTCGATGATCCGCAGCGGCGCCCTGGACTTTCCGCCGCTGTCCCCGACGAGCCGCGCGTCGGGCGCGAGCAGGGCCAGCAACTCCTCGATGTCGCCGCCCGCCGCCGCGGCGAGGAACCGTTCGGTGAGGTCACGGCGGTGCGCCGGGTCGACGTCGTACCGCGGCTTGCGCTCCTCCACATGATGCCGCGCACGTCCGGCCAGCTGGCGCACCGCGGCCTCGGTGCGGTCCAGCGCGGTGGCGATCTCCGCGTACGGGAAGCCGAAGGCCTCGCGCAGTACGAAGACGGCTCGCTCCAGCGGCGAAAGGGACTCCAGGACGACCAGTACGGCGACCGACACCGAGTCGGCCAGCACGGCCTGCTCCGCGGTGTCGGGCACGGCGGGGCCGAAGTCCGTGACGACCGGCTCCGGCAGCCACGGCCCGACGTACGACTCGCGCCGTGACTGCACCTGCCGCAGCCGGTCGATGGCGAGGCGGGTGATGATCCTCACGAGAAAGGCGCGCGGCTCCCGTACGTCCTCGCGGGGTGCGGAGGTCCAGCGCAGCCAGGCCTCCTGCACCACGTCCTCGGCATCGGCGATCCGGCCCAGCATGCGGTAGGCAACGCCGGTGAGCACGGGGCGGTGGCTCTCGAAGACATCGGTCGCGGTGTCGGCTGTCACTTCTCCATCCCAGCCGACCCGCCGCACGCTGTCCAGCGCGAATCGCCCGCCCCTCTTGAAGTGCCGGCTACTGAACGGTAATTGTTATTGACGAGACGTCTAAGTCGCCTTCAGGCATGGCCCCTTCATGCCGGATCAACCCGGGAGCACCAGCATGGCCACCACGGTCTCGTTCAGCGTCGACTCACCGCAAGGACCTCGGACGGTGTCCGTGGCGTATGAACGGACCGGTGCCGGCGAGCCGCTGCTCCTGCTCCACGGCATCGGCCACCACCGTCAGGCCTGGGATCCGGTGTTGTCCGTGCTCGCCGTGGAACGGGATGTGACAGCCGTCGATCTCCCCGGATTCGGCGTCTCGCCGGATTTGCCCGACGGACTGACGTACGACCTGCCGACGATGGTCAAGGTGCTCGGCGCCTTCTGCGAGGAGATCGGTCTGGACCGGCCGCACGTGGTGGGCAATTCGCTGGGCGGACTGCTGGCTCTGTCGCTCGGACGGGAAAAGCTCGTGCGGTCGGTGACGGCGCTCTCGCCCGCCGGTTTCTGGACCGAGGGCGAGCGTCGCTATGCGTTCGGGACGCTGCGGGCCATGCGGCGGGCCGCGTTGTCGATGCCCGTGTCGCTGATCGAGCGGCTCTCGCACAGCGCCGCCGGGCGCACGGCGCTGACCAGCACCATCTACGCCCGGCCCGGCCGCCGTTCACCCGATGCCGTCGTCGCGGAGACCCTCGCGCTACGCGAGGCGACCGGATTCCACCGGACGCTCGCCTCCGGGGGAAGCGTCGCCTTCACCGACGACGTGCCGGGGCTGCCGGTGACCGTCGCTTGGGGCAGCCGGGACCGGATACTGCTGCGCCGGCAGGGAATCAGGGCCAAGCACACCATCCCAGACGCCCGGCTGGTCCGGCTTCCCGGCTGCGGCCATGTGCCGATGAACGACGATCCGGCGCGGGTGGCGCGCGTCATTCTCGACACCAGCCGCTGACGGTGTCCCGGGGGCCGGATCCGTACCCCGGGGCGCTGCGCTCCGGGACAGCACACCCGATCCGAGGGCGACCCCCAGCCCGACCAGCAGGCTGCCGCCGACCTGTGCGACGCCGTACGAACCGGCGTCGACCAGCGGTGCGGTGAGCGCGGCGGAGACCGGGATCAGGCCGGAGAAGAGTGTGGCGCGCTCGGCGCCGATGCGCTGCATGCCCATGTACCAGCAGACGAAACCGATGACGGTGACCACGACCGCCTGCCACAGCAGTGCGACCGCCTCTGCCTCGGTGGGCGTCCGCAGGGCCGCGCCGCCGTCCAGGACGAGGCCGAGGCACACCGACTCGGCGGCGGCGAGGCCGCAGACCGTGGCGGACAGCAGCTTCGGTCCGAGCGGCCGCAGGACCGGTACGGCGATGACGGCGAAGCCGACCTCGCCCGCCAGCGCGCCGACCGAGCAGAGGATGCCCGCCAGGTCCGTGCGGCCCCAGCCCTGGACGACGAAGGCCCCGGCGGCGACGAGCGCGGCCGCACACAGAACCGTGCGGGTGGGCCGACGGCGGTCCATGAGTGGTGCGAGTACCGCGACGAAGATCGGTGCGCAGCCGACGAACACCCCTGGAACGGCGGGTTCCGCGGAGCGTTCCGCGCCGAGCACGGCAAGGTTGAAGCCGACCATCCCGACGGCTGCCAGCAGCGCGAGCCGTCCCCACTGACGCCGGATCACGGTGCGCAGCACGGCGGCCGGCCGGGACCGCTTGTCGCGGGCCAGGAGGAGTACGAGCAGAAGTGCCGCGAGACCGTAGCGCAGCGCCTGGCCGCCCGCGTACGGATATTCGCCCAGGACACTGTTGGCGGTGAAGGACGCACCCACGAGGATGCAGGCGAAGGCGGCCAGGAGCGCCCCGCGCAGAGAGCTGATGTTCATGGCATCGACGCTAGGCAGCCGGGCGGTCCGGTTTAAGGTCCACTTTCATGATGTCTTCGGGGACCAATTCGCGGCCGAACCGCTCTCAGGGCGGGGAGTTCGGCACCGCCGCCTGGGAGTTGCTGCTACCGGCCGCCGCGGCGCCGGCCCGGCGACGTGGCCGTGCCCTGCAGTCGGCCCTGCGCGAAGCCGTACGCTCCGGTCGTCTCGTTCCGGGTACCCGGCTGCCGTCCAGCCGTGCGCTGGCCGCCGATCTGCGGGTGTCGCGTGGGCTGGTCACCGAGGCGTACGAGCAGCTCACGGCCGAGGGCTATCTGCGCAGCGGGCGGGGCGCGGGCACCTGGGTGAGCGAGGCGGTTCGGGCTCCGGTGCCGGGGGCGCGTGATCTCGCTCCGCGGGCCGAGGACGTGCGTGTGGACTTCCGGCCCGGCACGCCCGATCTGTCGCTGTTCCCGCGCAGTGCCTGGGCCGCGGCCCATCGCTCGGTGCTCGGCCGGCTGCCGCACGGCGCGCTCGGCTACCCCGATCCGCGCGGGCTGCCCGTCCTGCGGGAGGCCCTGGCCGCGCTCCTTTCCAGGCGCCGTGGCGTGGTCGCCGATCCGGAGCGCCTGGTGGTGTGCTCCGGCGTGGCGCAGGCGACAACTCTGCTGGGGTTCGTGCTGCACGGGCGGGGGATGCGGTCCGTCGGCGTCGAGGACCCCGGGAGCCCCGAACACTCCGCGCTGTTCGCCTCCGCGGGCATCACCACCATCGGCCTGCCGCTCGACGACGAGGGGCTGGCGACCGAGCCCCTCGTACGCTCGGGCGTGCGCGCCGTCGTCACCACACCGGCGCACCAGTTCCCCACCGGGATCGCCTACTCGGCCGCCCGCCGCGGCCGGCTCCTGGAGTGGGCGCGCGCAACGGACGGGCTGATCATGGAGGACGACTACGACGGCGACTTCCGCTACGACCGCGCACCCGTCGGCGCGCTTCAGGGGCTCGACCCGGAGCACGTCGCGTACACCGGCTCGGTGAGCAAGTCGCTGGCACCCGGGCTCCGGCTGGGCTGGCTGCTCGCGCCGACGGACATGACCGACGAGATCGTCGCCCGCAAACGCACGATGGATCTGGGCAATCCGGCCGTCGATCAGGCGGTCCTCGCCGACTTCATCACCCGCGGCGGCTACGACCGGCAGTTGCGCCGCTGTCAGCGCGCCTATCGCGAGCGCCGCGACACGCTCACATCGATGCTGGCGGAGCACTTCCCCGGAACCGAGGTGAGCGGGATCGCCGCAGGTCTCCACATCATCGCCACGCTGCCCGAGCGGTACGGCCCGGAGGCGGCGTTCATGGCGCGCGCGGCCGATGCGGGTGTCGCGCTGCGTCCGCTCGGCAACTACGGCACCCTGCCCGGCGAGGACGGGGCGGTGCGGCTGGTGCTCGGTTACGCGCATCTGGCTCCGGCCGACATCGAACGGGGCGTACGCCTGCTGGCGGCGGCGCACCGGGGCGCGAACGGACGGGCTGCCGGCGGCGGTGGCCGGGTGTTCATCTGAGGTTGGTGTGCCGGCCGCCGACGGGAACAAGGGTGGGGACGCCAGAGCGGTCACCCGTTCGTTCCGCTGACCACTGCCCCGGAGGCGCCTCGATGTCGTACCGTCCACGATTCCCGTCCCCCGCCCGCCGCACTGTGCTGCGCGGTTCGCTCGCCGCGTCGGCCGCACTCGCGCTCCCCGCGGTGGGTGCCGCGGCCCCCGCGTTCGCGCTGTCCGGGCGGCCGCGCGCGGCATGGGGTGTGCAGGTGGGTGATGTCACCTCGTCGTCCGCGCTGGTCTGGGTGCGGTCGGACCGGCCGGCCCGGATGATCGTGGAGACTTCGGCGACGGAGTCGTTCCGGCGGGCCCGCACCTGGCACGGTCCGCTCGTCGGATCCGGCACCGACTTCACCGGCACGACCCCGCTGTACGGGCTGCCGCCGGGCGAGCAGGTGCATTACCGGGTGACGCTCGCCGATCCCCACGACCCCCGCCGCACCGGCGAGCCGGTGCACGGAACCTTCCGGACGGCGCCTGCCCGGCGCCGCGACGGGGTGCGTTTCCTGTGGTCGGGCGACATCGCGGGACAGGGCTGGGGAATCAACCCGGACATCGGCGGCTATGCGGTGTACGACGAGATGCGCCGCCTCGATCCGGACTTCTTCCTGTGCAGCGGTGACAACATCTACGCGGACGGGGTGATCGAGCCCAGCGTGACGCTGCCCGACGGGCGGGTGTGGCGCAATGTCACCACCGAGGAGAAGTCGAAGGTCGCCGAGACCCTTGCCGACTACCGCGGGAACTTCCGCTACAACTTGCTCGATCACAACCTCCGTGAGTTCAACGCGCAGGTCCCCTCGATCGTTCAGTGGGACGACCACGAGGTGCGCAACAACTGGTATCCCGGGCAGATCCTCGACGACACCCGGTACACCGAGAAGAACGTGGATGTGCTGGCGGCCCGTTCGATGCGGGCGTTCCGCGAGTACTTCCCGGTGTCCACGCCGCATGTCTCTTCCGGGGAGGGCCGGATGCACCGTGTGGTGCGGCACGGTCCGCTGCTCGATGTGTTCGTCCTCGACATGCGGTCCTTCCGCAACGCCAACTCCCCCGGTCGGCAGCCCGACGACACGACGGGCATCCTCGGTGCCGAGCAGCTGCGTTGGCTCAAGCACGAGCTGTCCCGGTCCCGCGCGGTGTGGAAGGTGATCGCCGCGGACATGCCGCTGGGACTGGTGGTCACCGACGGTGCGACGGACTTCGAGGCGGTCGCTCAGGGCGATCCCGGGGCGCCGCTCGGCCGTGAACTGCAGATCGCCGAACTGCTGCGGTACATCAAGCACCGCCGGATCACCGGCACGGTCTGGCTGACGGCGGACGTGCACTACACGTCGGCGCAGCACTACGAACCGGAGCGTGCGGCGTTCAAGGACTTCGCGCCGTTCTGGGAGTTCGTGTCGGGGCCGCTGGCCGCCGGTCAGTTCCAGGCGAACGAGCTCGACGCGACGTTCGGTCCCGACCGGGTCTTCGTGCGGGCCCCGGACCGGGCGAACGTGTCGCCGATGGAGTCGCCGCAGTACTTCGGGGAGGTCGACATCGACGGCGACAGCGGCGAGTTGACCGTGCGGCTGCGGGCGCAGGGCGGCTCCGTACTGTTCAGCAAGGTGCTGCGGCCGGGGCGCGTCGGGCAGTGAACCGACGCCCGGCGACGGGCCCCCGGGTGATGGCCGGGGGCCGATTGTCAGTGGTGGGATCTACGGTTTTTCCATGACCCGATCCGTTCAGGCATTGGCCTACGCACGCCCGTCAGCCCTGGAGTCCACTCAGACGGGGCAGCTCCTCGGGCTGGAGACCTCCGGTGGTCTCACACCTCGGGGCGCCGAGTCCCACCCCCGGTTCTTCTCCGGCTTTCTCACGTCGCCGGGGATCGCCGCCCGGGGCCTGCTGGCCGTGGCGGACGTGGCGTCCACGCGCTACTACCAACGCACCCTGCCCTCGTCGCTCGATCCGGTGGTGACGGGCAATGGCGACCGGCTGCGCTTCGAGTCGTTCTCCGGCTGCTGCGGGGTGTACGCACGCCTCGACGTGCTGCAGGACGGTCTGGACGGTGCCCGGACGGGGCACGGCACGACGAATGTGGATGTCAACAATCCGCTGCGGGAGGCGCTTTCGCGGATAGCGGGGGACGATCCGCTGCATCTGCGGGTGGGCCCGGACGAAATGGCCGTCACCACTCTGGACGGCCCGGTCGTGGAGAAGAAGGTGCCGCTGCCCGACCGGTGGCTGCGCGGCTTCGCCGAGGCCCAGGTGGTGTCGGTCGGTTTCGATCTGCGGGCCGAACTGCCGGCCGCCGAGGCCGTCCGGTTCCTCCGTTCGCTGCCGCGTTCGTCGGGGAACGCCTCGCGGGGTGCCCGGTGGGTGGTTCCCACCGGGAAGACACTGCGGCCGACGACCCGGCCGGTGGCCGGGGCGGTGTGTCTGCCGGGACCGGAGCGGCTGGTGGCGTTGCAGCGGGTGCTGCGTCATGCCACGTCGTTGCGGGTGTACGGGCCGGTCGCCGACGGGGCGGCGACCGCGAGTGCCTGGGAGGTCGTGCTGCCGGGCATGCGTCTGACCCTGACGCTCTCGCCCGATGCCGCGCGCGGTTTCTCGGGCGAGGGCGGCGTGCTCGACGCGCTGGCCACCGATGACGCCGCGGCCGACGCCGAGCTGGTGTCCGTGCTGCTGGCCTGGGAGCCCCGCATCGACACCGCCGATCTGGCGGAGCAGTCGGGTCTCACGGTGGAGCGGGTACGGGCCGCGCTCACCCGGCTGGGGACGGCGGGCCGGGTCGGCTACGACCTCGCCGACGCGGCCTACTTCCACCGCGAGCTGCCGTACGACGCCGACCGGGCCGAGCGGCACAATCCGCGCCTGGTGGCGGCCCGGCAGCTGGCCGGCTCGGGTGCGGTCGTGCTCGACGGGGACGTGACGACCGTGATCTCGGGAGAACGCCGCTATCAGGTGAGGGAGCCGGACGGCATGCTGAGTTGTACCTGCCAGTGGTGGGCGGACTATCGCGGGCGGCGGGGCCCGTGCAAGCACGCGCTGGCCGTCCGTATGGTCCGTCGCGGTGCGCTGGTCGCCGGGGGTGTGCGATGAAGGAACTCCTCACCGCGGTACGGGAATCGCGCGCGCACGACGTGCCGGACCTGCTGGCCGGGATGGACCGGGCGGAACGCAGAGCGGCGCTGGCCGAGCTGAGGACGATCCGGAAGGAGGTGCGCGACCTGTCCTGGGACAAGCAGGACAAGGTCCGCAAGGCCCTGCTGGTGGCCGGTGCGGGCTGCCACACGGGCGCCGCGGCGTGCGCCGCCTGGATCGGCAGCCGGGATCTGGCCGGCTGGGGCCGCTCACCCTTCCCACTGGTCCTCGCGGTCCTGTCGGACCGTGACCCGGAGTGGCTCGGTGATGTCGCGCACCGGCTGGCGGCCCGGCCCGCGACCGCGGAGACCACGTACGAGCTGATCTCCGGGCTGGTGAAGAAGGCTCAGTGCCCCGTGCCCACTACGGAAGGCTTCGTGCGGGGCTGGGCCGAGGCGATCTCGACCGCACAGTGGCATCGTCGCAAGACACGGCCCCTCATCGAGACGCTCCGTACCGACCCGTTCGCGGCCACCCTGCTGCCACGGATCTTCGAGGTGACGGAGCTGCCGTCACAGATGCTCTGGCCCGACGATGCGAGCGATCCGTGCAGGTGGTCCGACACGCTGGCCGCTCTCCCCGAGGAGGGCCTGCTGGAGCGGCCGGTGCTCGTAGAAGCCTGTGTGACCCGGCTGTTGCGCGGTGGCAAGCTCAACGAGCTGCGGTTCTTCCTGAGTATTCTGCGCAAGCTCGAACTGACCGAGCAGGAGGAGACCGAGCGGGTCGCGGACTGGACCGGCATGGCCGCGGACGGCATCTCCACCGTGGCCGGTCACGCCCAGGGGGTGCTCGCCCGGCTGGACGGGCGCGGTGAGCTTTCCGTACGGTCCCTGGCGGACATCTCGGCGTCGGTGCTGTTCCGCACCGAGAAGAAGCTGGTCCGGTCCCAGCTCGTGCTGCTCGGGAAGGTACTGCGCCGCGATCCGTCGGCGGTCGACGAGCTGCTGCCCGTCGTCGCGGGTGCCTTCGAGCATGAGGACATCGACATCCAGGAGCGGGCTCTCAAGCTCGTTGCCCGGTACCTGCCCGCCGCCGGGGCCCGGGTCCGGGAAGAACTCGCCCTGTCGGCCGCGCTGCTGGGTCCGGCTCACCGCACGATGGTGGCCGAGGTCTTCGGCGGTCCGGTTGCCGGGCGGTCCGGGACAGAGGAGTACGAAGAGCTGCTGCCCCCGGTACCGGCACCGCAGCCTCTCGATCCGGCGCCTGCGACTCTGCCCGAGCTGGTCGAGGAGGTGGTGGCCCTGATCAGATCGGCGACGACGGACGTCAGCGCCTTCGAGCGGGCCCTGGACGGGCTGGTGCGCCATGCCCACAGCGACCGGTCGGCGCTGACCGACGCATTGCGTGACGCGCTGGCGGGTGAGTGGTGGGCCGAGGGCGAACCGCCGTCGCAGACCGAGCGGTATCTCCGCTCGGAGACAGACATCAGGGTCGTCGTGGCCACGCTGCTCGGACGGGTGTCGGCACGGGCGGTGAAGGAGGAACGTGGCTCCTGGACCGGCACCGGGACGTGCGTCCACGCCGCGCTGAACGGCATCCTGAAGGCCCGGCTGTGGGAAGCGGCCGACGCGGTGCTGACCGGCGGCACCCCCTTCCTGCTGGCCGTCCCCACCTGGCACACCGGCTCGCTCGACCCGGCTGTGCTGGTCGAGCGGCTGCGCACCTGTCAGCTGCTCGGGGTCCGGCCCGGTGAGGCCGACTTCGCCCAGGCCCTGCTGCGTGTGCGGCGCGGAGATCAGCACGGGGCCGCCGAGGCGGCGGCACTGCTCGGCACCCCTGAAGGCGACCGGCTGGCGGCATGGCTGCGGGCCGACGAACCGCTCGCGCGGGTGTACCGCTTCGATCTGGAGAAGAAGGTCCGGCAGGGGCAGACGGTCGTCCGGTCGTCGCGCGCGCTGATGGCCAGCCGGGAACGCCCGTTCATCGAGGAGGAGTTCCCTCGTGCCTTCCACTGGCTCGGCCGGCCGCACGTCCCGGCGCACAGCCACTGTTACCACTGGGACGGCCGTCCGGACCAGTGGACCGCCACCCTGCCCGAGGACGCCGAGACACTGGCCGCCTGGCTGTTGCCGAACATCGCGACCGGTGTGGTCGAGGAGATACGCGACACCCTCCGGCCGCTCCTGCTGCTGGCCGAACACGAGGCACCCGCGGGCGAGGCCGTCCGTCTGATGGTGGCGTACGGGCTGGGGGCCCGGCATCCGGAGGACCGGCTGCTGGCGGTGGACTCCCTGCTGATACTGGCCGCCCGGCAGCAGCTCGACGCGGCGCTGCTCGGCGAGCAGTTGGCGACCCTCCTCGGAAGCGGTCTGATCAAGCCCAACCGCCTCGCGGATTCCGCCCGTACCGCCGCCGCCACCGGCGCGTACCGGACGGTGCTGTCCGCGCTGACCGGCGCCCTGCCGGGGCTGCTGGCGCGGGAGAAGGCGCCTCGCGGACTGAGCGACCTGCTCTCCGTGGCCGCCGAGTGCGTGGAGCACTGCGGTGCGGTGGGCGGCGGTGAGCCGATACCCGGCCTCGCCGAAACGGCCGGGCGCGGCGGATCGTCGCAGCTGGTACGTCAGGCGGTACGTCTGAAGGCTGCCTGGGAGCAGGCCCCGGGACGGGTGTGACGGCCCGGGGCAGGTGCGGCCACAGCGCAGTCCATCGATGCGGCCGCACCGCACCCCTCCGATGCGGCCGCGATCCAGCCCTCGAACAGCACCGCATCGCAACCCCTCAATGAGGCGAAAATGGTCAATAAGGGACTAGATCCACACTTAACCCATCAGTCACAGAGTGTTCGCGGTCAGGCAACAACGCTCGGTCAGAGTGAAGCCATGACTGATGTGACATACGCGAAGACCGCCCGCCGCCCCCACCACTGGCGGCGGGACATGATCGAGCTGGCCGCACTGTTCACCGCGGTCGCGGTGGCCGACGCCATCGCGAACCTGATCGGGCACCAGCCGGACGGACCGTACCTGCTGATCGCCTCGGCGGTGGCTCTGGCGGTCACGGCCGCGTTCCACACCTGGTGGGCCCGGCGGCACAGCCATGCCCCGCCGCCGACCGGCTCCGGCCTCGTCGCCGAGGGGGACGGCGCCGCAATGGGCCACGGCACCGACGTCGCCGAGCCCGCGCTGGTGGACACGCCCACCGCCGCGGGTCCGGCCGCCTCCCCCGAGGACACGGCGCTGTGGCGGATGCGGACCACGGTGCGGGACACCCCCGGCAGCCTGGCGGCTCTGTGCGGGGCCCTCGCCCGGCACCGGGTCGACATCCTCACCCTGCAGACGCACCCGCTGGCCCGGGGCACGGTCGACGAGTTCCTGCTGCGCGCGCCCTCCCGGCTCCAGGCTCAGCAGCTGAGCCGGGCGATATCCGTCGCCGGGGGAAGCTCGACCTGGATCGAGCGGGCCGACACACACGATCTGGTCGACGCACCGACGCGCGTGCTGAGCCTCGCCACCCGTACCGCGCTGGACGCGGCCGAGCTGCCCCTCGCGCTGCGGCAGCTGCTCGGCCGTTGCACCATCCATTCGCTGCCCGCCGTCTCGGTCACGGGCCGGGCGACCGGTGAGTCGGCACCCGTCGAAGGGGTGCTGGAGGAGACGGTGATGCGGCTGCGCGACCCGTCCGGAGGTGCCATCACCATCGAACGGCCCTATCTCCCGTTCACGCCCACCGAGTTCGCCCGGGCCCGTGCCCTGGTCGAGCTCGACGCCCGGCTCGGCCCGCGCGTGCCGCGCAGCCGCCACGTGCTCACCCTGCCTGAGGGCAACGAGATCACCGTGCGCCGCGCGGACGGCGGCGACCTCGAAGCAGCACGTGCGATGCACGACCGCTGCTCCGACCGGACGCTGCGGATGCGCTACCACGGGCCGGTCCACGACGCCGACCGTTACCTGGACCACCTGCTCAGTCCCCGCTTCGGCCGCACGCTCGCCGTGCAGACGGCCTCGGGCCGGCTGGTCGCGCTCGGTCACCTCCTCTGGGACGGCGACGAGACCGAAGTCGCCCTCCTCGTCGAGGACGACTGGCAGCGCCGCGGCATCGGCTCCGAGCTGCTGAGCCGCCTGGTGGCACTCGCCGTCGAGGCGGGCTGCGAGAGCGTCTATGCCGTGACCCAGTCGTCCAACACCGGCATGGTCGCGGCCATGCGCGCCCTGTCCCTGCCGCTGGACTACCAGATCGAGGAGGGCACCCTGGTCGTCACCGCCCGCCTGGACACGACGCCGGTCCGGTCACTGCCCCCGTACGAGGAGGCCGGTCGCTGACTCCTCGGCCGCAGAAGGCCCTTCGGCCCTGGAGGGCTCCCCGGTCGCGGAGGACTCACCGGCCGGGGACGGCTCCCGTCCGGCCTCCTCGGAGCCGAGTGCCTGACACAGATCGGCCCACAGGTCCTCGACGTCCTCCAGGCCGACCGACATCCGCAACAGCCGGTCCCCGACGCCCGCGGCCCGCCGGTCTCCCTCGTCCACGATGCGGTGGCTGATGGAGGCCGGATGCTGGATCAGAGAGTCCACGCTGCCGAGGCTCACCGCGGGCGTGATGAGCCGCACGGCCGAGATCACCCGGTGCGGATCCCCGTACACCTCGAACGAGACCATCGCGCCGCCCAGCTTCGGGTAGTGGACCCGGGCGATCCGCGGGTCGGCGGTCAGCCTGCGGGACAGTTCGGCGGCGCTCGCGGACGCCGCCCGTACCCGTACCGGAAGCGTCGCCAGGCCGCGCAGCAGCAGATACCCGGCCATCGGGTGCAGCACCCCGCCGGTGGCGAAGCGCACCTGCCGCAGCCGGCCCGCGAACTCCTCGTCGCAGGCGACGACCCCGCCCATCACATCGCCGTGCCCGCCCAGGTACTTGGTGGCGCTGTGCAGCACGATCCGGGCACCGTGCTCGACGGGCCGTTGCAGTACCGGGGTGGCGAAGGTGTTGTCGACCAGCAGCGGTATCGACCCGCAGGAGTGCGCGATCGCCCGGATGTCGACCTCGGTGAGCGTCGGGTTGGCGGGGGTCTCCACCATCACCAGCCCGGTGTCCGGACGGATCGCGTCGGCGATGCCCGCCGAATCGGTCCAGGTCACCTCCGTACCCAGCAGTCCGGCGCCGAGCAGATGATCGCTGCAACCGTAGAGCGGCCGGACGGCGACCACATGGCGCAGCCCCATGCTCGCCCGGACCAGCAGAACGGCGGTGAGCGCCGCCATTCCGCTGGCGAACGAGACGGCGCTCCCGGTCCCTTCGAGCCGGGCGAGCGCGGTCTCGAAGCGGGCGGTCGTCGGGTTGTCCAGCCTGGCGTAGACCGGCGGCCCTTCGAGCCGCGCACCGGTCGCGGCGAAGGCGTCGATCCGCTCCGCCTCGCCCCGGGAGTCGTACGAGGGGTAGGTGGTCGACAGGTCGATCGGCGGAGTGTGCAGTCCGAGGGCCGCGAGGTCGTCGCGGCCGGCGTGCACGGCATCGGTGGCCAGCGCCCTGGACCGGGTTGCCGTCGGGGGCGCCATCGAGGATTCGGTGTCCATGCCACCACTCTGAACAACCACCGGGATTCGTCGGCGATCTCCCGTGCTACGTTCGGCAAATGGCCGATTCTGTCGCTCTTGACCCGGTGGATCTGCACATTCTGCGACTGCTGCAGAACGATGCCCGGACCACCTACCGCGAGCTGGCCGCCGAGGTCGGCGTCGCACCGTCGACCTGCCTGGACCGGGTGACCAGGCTGCGCCGCTCCGGCGTGATTCTCGGCCACCAGTTGCGGCTCGACCCGGCAAGACTCGGCAGGGGCCTGGAGGCGCTGCTCTCCGTGCAGGTCCGGCCGCACCGCAGGGAGCTCATCGGCCCGTTCGTCGAACGCATCAGGACATTGCCGGAGTCCCGTGCGCTCTTCCATCTGACCGGCCCGGACGACTATCTGGTCCATGTCGCGGTCACGGACACGGCCGATCTGCAACGCCTGGTGCTGGACGAATTCACCTCGCGCCGCGAGGTGGCACGGGTCGAGACCAGGCTGATATTCCAGCAGTGGGAGTGCGGCCCGCTGCTGCCTCCGTCCGCAGATTCGGCGGAGTCGGGCCACTGAGGCCGAATGATGATGACGCGGAAGCCTCCGCCGTACGAAGATGTCCACATGTCAGACACTTCCAACAGCGCGCTGCCGCGCCAGGTCGCCGACGCCTACGTCGAGGCATTCATCGAACTCGACCCGGTCACCGGCACATATCTCGGAGTCGCGGAGAGCTCGCGCCGCCTTCCCGACTTCTCCCCCGCAGGTCAGGAAGCTCTTGCCGAGCTGGCCCGCACCACCCTGGCGAAGCTCGACGCCGCCGAACGGCTGCCCGGTGCGGACAGCGATGCCGAGCGCCGCTGCGGCCGCCTGCTGCGCGAGCGCCTCACTGCGGAACTCGCCGTTCACGAAGCCGAGGAGAGGCTGCGCACGGTCTCCAATCTCGCCTCCCCGGCACACAGTGTCCGTGAGGTGTTCACCGTGACGCCGACCGAGACCGACGAGGACTGGGCGGCGGTCGTGGACCGGCTGCGCGCGGTGCCCGCCGCGTTCGAGGGCTACCGCGAATCGCTGGCGCTCGGGCTGGAACGCAAGCTCTACGGCGGTCCGCGCGCCACCGCCACCTTCATCGGCCAGCTCGACGAGTGGGCGGGCCAGAACGGTCCGGGCTTCTTCCAGGAGTTCGCGTCCGCCGGACCCGCGTCGCTCCGCGCCGAGCTGGACGAAGGCGCCCGGGTGGCCACCGAGTCGGTCGTGGCACTGCGCGACTGGATGCGCGATGTGTACGCCCCCGCGATCGAGGGCGCGCCGGACACGGTGGGCCGTGAGCGGTACGCGCGCTGGTCGCGCTACTTCAACGGCACCGACCTGGACCTGGACGAGGCGTACACGTACGGCTGGTCCGAGTACCACCGGCTGCTCGCCGAGATGCGGACCGAGGCCGAGAAGGTGCTGCCCGGCGCCGGCCCGTGGGAGGCGCTGGCCCATCTCGATGTGCACGGCAAGCACATCGAGGGGGTCGACGAGGTCCAGGCCTGGCTGCAGGGTCTGATGGACGAGGCGATCGAGGCACTCGACGGTACGCACTTCGAACTCGCCGAACGCGTACGGAAGGTGGAATCCCGCATCGCCCCGCCCGGCGGAGCCGCGGCCCCGTACTACACGGGCCCCTCCGAGGACTTCTCGCGCCCCGGCCGCACCTGGCTGCCCACGATGGGCGAGACCCGGTTCCCGGTGTACGACCTGGTTTCCACCTGGTACCACGAGGGCGTGCCGGGCCACCACCTCCAGATCGCGCAGTGGACGCATGTCGCCGACAGTCTGTCCCGCTACCAGGCGTCGATCGGCGGGGTCAGCGCCAACGCCGAGGGCTGGGCGCTGTACGCGGAGCGGCTCATGGACGAGCTGGGCTTCCTGCCCGACGCCGAGCGCCGCCTCGGCTATCTGGACGCGCAGATGATGCGCGCCTGCCGGGTGATCGTGGACATCGGCATGCACGCGGAGATGGAGATCCCGGCGGACTCCCCGTTCCACCCCGGCGAGCGGTGGACCCCGGAGCTGGCGCAGGAGTTCTTCGGCAATCACAGCGGCCGCCCCGCCGACTTCGTGGAGAGCGAGCTGACCCGCTATCTCTCGATGCCGGGACAGGCCATCGGGTACAAGCTGGGCGAGCGCGCCTGGCTGCTGGGCCGGGAGAACGCCCGCAAGGCCCACGGCGACGCGTTCGACGCCAAGGCCTGGCACATGGCCGCCCTGTCGCAGGGACCGCTCGGTCTCGACGATCTCGTCGACGAGTTGTCCAGGCTCTGAGGCGACAGCCCGGCGGCCGGGCCCGGTTCACCCCATGAGCCCGGCCGCCGGGCACCACCACAGCCGGCACGGCCGGGCCGGTCAGCAGCCGCAGTCGTCGGAGCCGGCCGGCGCGGTGAGCGGGTCCGCGTCGCGCCGCTCCCGCCCCTCCCAGGTCTCGAACGCGAAGCCCTCGCGCACCCAGTACTCGAAGCCGCCGAGCATCTCCTTGACCCGGTAGCCGAGTTCGGCGAGGGCGAGCGCGGCACGCGTGGCGCCGTTGCAGGCGGGGCCCCAGCAGTACGTGACGACGGGAACCGCCGGGTCGAGCAGGTGGTGGGCCTGTTCGGCGATGAGCGCGGTCGGCAGGTGGACCGCGCCGGGGACGTGCCCCTGGTTCCAGGACTCGGTGGAGCGCGAGTCCAGAAGCACGAAGCCCGGATCGCCGTCGGCCGCCAGCGCGGCGGCGACGTCGGAGACATCCGCGTGGAAGGCGAGCGAGGCGCCGAAGTAGGCGACGGCCGCCTCCGGGGAGGCCGGCGGGACGCGCAGAACGGGATGGGCCGCGACGGCGGCGAGCCGGGATGTCATGCCCAGAAATCTACGGCCGGTGATCCGCCCCCGGAAGATGAGATCCCCGGCACAATGCTTGCCCTGCCGGGGATTTCCCTGTTGTGTCCCGGGCATGACCGACTATTCCCCGGACGCCACCGACTGGCGCATCCTCGATGTCCTGCAGCGCGACGGGCGCGTGTCGTTCGCCGAGCTGGCGCGCGCGGTGGCGATGTCCCCCAGCGCCGTGACCGAGCGGGTGCGCAGGCTGGAGGAGGCCGGAGTGATCAGCGGTTACGCCGCCGTGGTCGACCCGGAGCGGCTCGGGCTGCCGATTCTCGCCCTCGTACGGCTGCGCTATCCGAACGGCCATTACAAGCCGTTCCACGATCTGCTCGACACCACTGCGGAGATCGTGGAGGCCCACCATGTCACCGGTGACGACTGCTTCGTACTGAAGGTCACCGCCCGCTCGATGAGTCATCTGGAGGAGGTCGCGGGCAGGATCGGCGCCCTCGGCTCGGTGACCACGAGCGTCGTCTACTCCTCGCCGCTCCCCCGCCGCGCCATCAGCCGCTGACCTCGCCGGTGGTGCGGTGCCGCACCGCCGATCCGTGCCGTTCCTTCACCACTTCCAGCTGTGCGGGGATGCGGCGGCGGAGATCGGCGACATGGCTGACGATGCCCACACTGCGGTCCCGCTCGCGCAGCGAGTCCAGCACGTCGAGCACCTCGTCGAGGGTCTGGTCGTCCAGGCTGCCGAAGCCCTCGTCGATGAAGAGGGTGTCCAGCCGTACCCCGCCCGCCTCGTCGGTGACGACATCGGCGAGACCGAGCGCGAGAGCGAGCGAGGCGAAGAACGTCTCACCGCCCGAGAGCGTGGCCGTGTCGCGCTCCCGGCCGGTCCAGGCATCGACGACATGCAGTCCGAGGCCCGATCTGCGGCCTCCGGTGCGGGCATCGGAGTGGACGAGTGTGTAGCGGCCGGACGACATGCGCCGGAGCCGTGCGGTGGCCGCGGCGGCGACCTGTTCGAGCCGGGCGGCGAGCACGTACGACTCCAGCCGCATCTTTCGTTCGTTGTCGGCGGAGGTACCGGCGGTGAGTCCGGCCAGCCGTGCCACCCGGTCGTACTCCTCGCGCAGCGGACCGAGTCCGCGCACCTCGTCCGCGGCGCGGCGGGAGAGCCTGCCGAGTTCGGCGCAGCGCTCGCGCGCGGCCGCCAGTGCGGCGGAGGCGTCCCGCAGCAGCCGTTCGGCCGTGTCGTACGCGGTCCGCGCGGCGTCCACCGCGGCCGGCGGGCGCTCGGCGGCGGCCCGGGTCTCCGTCTCGGCCAGGCGGTCGGCCACCGCCGCCGCCTCGGACTGCCAGGCATCGACGAGCCGCTGGAGCTCGCGCTGCTCGGCATCGGGCAGGAGGGTCTCGGCCGCGGCCCGCGGGGTGTCGAACCCGGCCCGGAACGCGGCGTCCGCGAGCCGGTCGTCGGCCTCCTTGCGGTGCTCTGCGGCCGTCTCCTCCGCACGTACCGCCTCGGCGGCCGCGGCGAGCAGCCCGACCCGGCGCTCCAGCAGCGCGGCGTGCTCGGCCACACTGCCGGACTCGCCGCGGACGGCCGTCAGTTCGGCTTCCAGCGCGGCCTGTTCGCGGTCCAGCCCTTCGCGCAGGGAGGTACGGGCCGCGGCCCGGCGCTCGGCGAGCTGCCGGCCTTCGAGACGTTCGGCCTGTTCCCGCTCGGCGGCCGCGAGGGCCTCGCGCGCGGCGTGCATGCCCGCCGCGGTGCGGTACGCCTCGACGTGCATGCCGGTCAAGCGGTCGACGAGAGCGCCGAGTTCGGCGACGGTCGGGTCGGCGTCGGGCACGGTACCGGCCGGGCCGGCGGCGATCGAACCGGTCCCGGCCGCCGGCGGCGGCCCGGCCGAACCAGCGGCGGCGCTCCCGGTCACCCGTGCCGACGCGGCCGGATCGGCGGCATCGGCACCGTCCCTCGGCTGCGGCACCGCCGACTGTGCGGCCGCGCGGGCGGCGGCGTGCTGCTCGCGTACGACACCGAGCTCCCGGTCCGCGTGCGTACGTGCCTGATCGGCCCGGCGGTGGGCGTCGAGCGCCCGTTCCTCGGTGGCCCGGTCGACATGCCCGTCGGCCGCGCGGGCGGGGTTGGGGTGGGCGGGCGAACCGCAGACCTTGCAGTCCTCGCCGTCCACCAGCTCGGCCGCCAGCTCCGCCGCGATGTCGCGCAGTCGCCGTTCGCGGAGCTCCAGCCACGACTCGTGGGCCGTGGCGGCGTCCTCCCGGGCGAGGGCCAGCCGCTCGGCCGCGGCCGACACCCGGTCGGCCAGCGCGTCGCGGCGGCGGGCCGCGTCCAGCCGGGCACGGGCGGGCTCCAGCCGGCCGGCCAGTTGTTCCGCATGGGTGGCGGCCTCCTGGGCCGCCTCGATGCGGGCCCGCAGTCCTTCGCGGCTGGACTCCCAGTCGGCCAGCCAGACTTCCGCCTCGCGGATCAGCTCCTCGTCGGCCCTGGCCTGGCGCTCCAGTCCGGCCCGCTCGGCGTCGATCGCCGCGCTGCGCAGTTCCGCCCGCTTCGCGGCTTCGAGCCCGCCGAGCTCCTGCCGGAGCCGTCGTTCCAGCTCCGCGAGCTGTTCGGCACCGGCGTCCGCCAGGGTGCCGGGCAGCTCCGCGCGGGCCCGGTCCCGGGCCTGACAGGACAGGCGGTAGGCGCGCTCGGCCTCGTCGCGCAGGTCCAGCGCCGGTGCGACGAGGTCCGCCTTGCGGGCCCGTGCGAGTCGCTCGTGGTATCGGTCGCGGTCGGGGCGCCGGTCTTCGAGCACGGCGGCCCGGCGGCGCGTCTCCTCGTACCGCTGCTGGAGTGCGGCCAGTTCGCGTTCGCTGTCGAGGGCCTGGTGGGCGGCCGACTGCCGGCCCTCGGCCGTGGCGAGGACGCAGGCGGCGATGTCGAGGCGTTCGCGGGCGCCGCTGCGGGCCGTGGCGGCCCACTCCAGCACGCCCTCGGCGAGGCCCGGTTCGCCGGGCTGGATGTCGGGGAGCGGCGCTTCGCGGCCGGCGGGTCCGGCGGCCTGGGCAATTCGCTGGGCGACCGCGAGGACCCGTTCGTCCCCGGCCCTGACCCTGGTCTCGGCGCCGCGGCGCAGTTCGGCCAGGCGCTCCTCGACGGCGGCGAAACGGCGGGTGTCGAAGAGCCTGCCGAGGAGTTTGCCGCGTGCCTCGGCATCGGCGCGCAGGAAGCGCGCGAAGTCCCCCTGCGGCAGCAGCACCACTTGGCAGAACTGTTCCCGGCTCATCCCGATGAGCTGGGTGATCTCCTCGCCGATCTCCTGGTGCGAGCGGCTGAGCGCCCGCCAGCCCTCGTCCGGGTCGTACTCCCGCAGCCGGCTCTGCGCCTTCTCGGTGGTGAAGCCGCTGCCCTTCTTCTTGGGGCGGGGCTGCGCGGGGCTCCGGGTGAGTTCGAGGCGGCGGCCGCCGACGGTCAGTTCGAGTGCGATCCCGGTGGCGAGCTCCGCCGGGGCGTGGTCGCTGCGCAGGGAGGTGCCGGGGCTCTGGCGGGCACCGGGCACCGCACCGTAGAGGGCGTAGCAGACCGCGTCGAGGACGGAGGTCTTCCCGGCGCCGGTCGGCCCGTGCAGCAGGAAGAGGCCGGCCGACGAGAGGGCGTCGAAGTCGATGGTCTGGGTGGTGCCGAACGGTCCGAAGGCGGTGATGGTGAGCCGGTGGAGTCTCAACGGTTCACCTCGCGCACGCCGTCGTCCACCCGGACGTGGTCGAAGGCGCCGCGCAGCACCGTGCGTTCCTGTTCGTCGGCTGCGGAGCCGCCCCGCACATGTGCCACGAAGTCCTCGGCGATCTGCTGGTCGTCGCGCCCCTTGAGGCGCCGGGCGTACGAGGCGTGCGGGTCGTCGGGGGCCCGGTCGGGTTCGAAGACCAGGCTGAGGGTGTGCGGGAACCGCTCGGCGAGCCGGGCCATCGGCTCGGCCGGGCGCGCCGGGTCGGTGAGGGTGGCCTCGACCCAGGACTCCCGGTGCTGCTCCAGCGCGGGTTCGTCGATGAGGTCGTCGAGGCGGCCGCGGAGTCTGGCGAGGGGGCGGGGCACCGGGCAGTCGAGGCGCTCGGCCGTGATCGTGCCCGAGGCGTCGAGGTCGATCAGCCACATCGTCTTGCGGTGGGCGGCCTCGGAGAAGGAGTACGCGAGCGGCGAGCCCGAGTAGCGGACGCGTTCGGTGACGGTCTGGCAGCCGTGCAGATGGCCGAGCGCCACGTAGTCGACGCCGTCGAAGACTCCGGCGGGCACGGCGGCCACCCCGCCGACGGTGATGTCGCGCTCACTGTCGCTGGGCTCGCCGCCCGCGACGAAGGCGTGGGCGAGCACGACGGAGCGGGTACCGTCGGGGCGTTCCGCCAGGTCCGCGCGTACCCGTTCCATGGCCGCGGTCAGTACCGCTTCGTGCCCGGCGCGCTCCGCCTTGAGGGCGTCCTTCACCAGGGCCGGTTCCAGGTAGGGCAGCCCGTAGAACGCCACGTCGCCGTGCGCGTCCGGCAGGACGACGGGGGTGGCGCAGCCGGCGGGGTCGGTCCGCAGGTGGATGCCGGCCCGCCCGATCAGTCCGGCGCCGACGCCCAGCCTGCGTGCCGAGTCGTGGTTGCCGGAGATCATCACGGTGGGCACCGCGGCGGCGGCGAGCCGGTGCAGCGCGTCGTCGAAGAGCTCGACGGCGGCCAGTGGCGGTACGGCCCTGTCGTACACGTCGCCTGCGACGAGGACCGCGTCCACCTCGTGCTCGCGCACCGTCGCGACCAGGTGGTCCAGGTAGGCGGCCTGGGCTTCGAGCAGGGAGACCCGGTGGAAGGAGCGCCCCAGATGCCAGTCGGACGTGTGAAGAATTCTCAAGAGCCGGCTCCGACCTGCATCGTTCGCTTCCTCCGCCCCCGGGGCCGCTGTCGGCCGTGCTCCGTGATCGCGCCGGGCCGGAGTCCGGTTGCCGGCCGCATCGGCGGTGGTGAGTCCCTCGCTTCTCACCCCTCACAGTCTCGCATCACCGGCCGCCGTGTCCGGGCCTTCGCCCCGGAAGATCGATCCGGGCGGGGAAGGGGCCGTACGGGCGCGGGACCGGGTCAGGCGTCCCCGTACGCCTCGCCGCCGAGCTCCAGCCCGGCCTCGCCCGCGGTCGCGTCGGCCAGCCAGCCGCGGAATGCCTCGACGTCGGCGTCCGGAAGCCCGATCTCGATGACGACGGCCTCCGTGTAACGCACCTCGCGCACGGTGCGGCCGGTGGCGCGCAGGTCGTTCTCCAGTTTGCCCGCGCGCTGGTGGCCGACGGTGATCGTGGCGAGGCGGTACCGCCGGCGGGTGATGGTGCCCAGTGCGTCGAGGGCCTCGCCGACCACTCCCCCGTAGGCCCTGATCAGTCCGCCGGCGCCGAGCTTGACCCCGCCGTAGTAGCGGGTGACGACGGCGACGACGTAGCGCATCTCACGTCGGGTCAGCATCTGGAGCATGGGTACGCCCGCGGTGCCGCCGGGTTCCCCGTCGTCGCTCGCCTTCTGTACGGAGGCGTCGGCGCCGATCACATAGGCGAAGCAGTTGTGGGTCGCGGTCGGGTGCTCCTTGCGGATGCGTGCGACGAAGTCCTGCGCCTCCTGCTCGGTGGCGGCGGGGGCGAGCGCGCAGATGAAGCGCGACCGGTTGATCTCGGTCTCGTGCACGCCCGCTCGGGCGACTGTCCGGTACTGCTCCTGCATCCGGCCACCCTACGACCTCACGGGAATGGTCCGGGGCCCCGGCCCGTTGTGCGGATCATGTACGCAGACGAAGAGACGATCCGCAGGATTCTCCTGGACAGCGGCGACACCTGGGCCGTGGTGGGCCTGTCGAACAACCGGTCGCGCGCGGCCTACGGCGTCGCCGAGGTGCTCCAGCGCTTCGGCAAGCGGGTGGTCCCGGTGCATCCGAAGGCGGAGCGGGTGCACGGCGAGGACGGCTACGCCTCGCTCGCCGACATCCCGTTCCCGGTCGATGTGGTGGACGTCTTCGTCAACAGCGAGCAGGCGGGCGCGGTGGCCGGCCAGGCGGTCGCGGCGGGCGCCCGGGCCGTCTGGTTCCAGCTCGGTGTGGTCGACCCGGAGGCGTACGCCCGCACGCGTGAGGCCGGGCTCGACATGGTCATGGACCGGTGCCCCGCCATCGAGATCCCCGCCCTCGACCGCTGAACCGCACCCGGGTCCCTCGCGCGCATGTGCGTGGTGTCGTACCCGGCGTCCGGCTGGGAGAATGGCCCGCTGTGACCACTACCACCGCACCGACCGACGTTCACAGCCGCAGCCGGCTGGCCGGGCAGCTCACCGAGTTGGGTGTGGAGCGCGGCGGCGTCCTGCTGGTGCACGCGTCGATGAGCGCGGTGGGTCCGGTCAGGGGCGGCGTCCGTGCGATGGCCGGTGCGTTGCGGGACGCCCTCGGGTACGGCACGCTCGTCGTCCCCGCCTTCACCCCGGAGAACTCCGACACCTCTCCGCACTACCTGAACCGGGTGCGCGGGCTCGGTGACCGGGCCCGGGAAGCCGTACGGGCGAGCATGCCGCCGTTCGACCCGGCGACTTCGGCCGCGCCGTCGATGGGCCGTCTCGCGGAGGCCGTGCGGCTCTCCGGGGGAACGGCGCGCAGCGGGCACCCGCAGACGTCCTTCGCCGCGCTCGGTCCGCTGGCCCGGAAGCTGATGGCGGGTCACAGCCCCGACTGCCACCTCGGCGAGGAATCCCCCCTGGCCCGGCTCTACGATCTGCGGGCCCAGGTGCTCATGCTGGGCACCGGTTTCGACACCTGCACCGCGTTCCACCTCGGCGAGTACCGGGTTCCCGCCCCGCCGCGCCGGAGCTACCGCTGCGTGGTGACGGCCGGGGGCCGCCGCCAGTGGTGGGAGTACGAGGACGTCGCGCTGGACGACAGCGACTTCGCCGCCCTGGGCGCGGACTTCGCCGGGCCGGAGGCGGGAGCGCCGGTCCGTACGGGCCGGGTGGGATCGTCGACGAGCCGGCTCTTCCGTATCGACGAGGCCGTCGACTTCGCGTCCGGCTGGCTGCCGTCCCACCGGGCCGGCGCACCGGCCCGGGCACTCTGTCACTCGCCCGGCTGAGACCCGGGCCCCGCAGGGGATCAGCTTCTGATGCCGAGCCCCTCGACGACCGCCGCGCCCGGCAGCGCCGCCAGTGCCTTGCCCGGGACGATGAGCTTGCCCCGGCGGCTGCCGCTGCCGATCAGCACCCATTCCTGGTCGACGACGGCCGGGTCGATCAGGAGCGGCCACGAGGCGGGCAGGCCGATGGGGGTGATGCCGCCGTACTCCATGCCGGTCTCGCCGACCGCCGTGTCCATCGGGGCGAAGGACGCCTTGCGGGCACCGAGCCGCTTGCGGACCGCGCCGTTCACATCGACGCGGAAGTTGGACAGGACGAGGCAGGCCGCGAGGGTCACGTCGCCGCCGCGCTTGCCCGCCACCACGACGCAATTGGCCGACCGGTCGAGCAGGTCCGCGCCGTGGTGCTCGGCGAAGACCGCCGTGTCGGCGATGGCCGGGTCCGTGTCGACGTGGATGATCTGCTCGGCGGGGAAACCTCCCCAGCCCGCGGTCACGGCCGCGGCGACGGGGGCGGTGAGCAGGTCGAGGCGGTCGGCCGCCGGAGCGGCGTTCTCGAAGGAGCCGATGGGAGCGCGCATGCGCCTCACGCTAACAGCGGTCCAGGACCCTTCGGCCGCTCGTCTCACCGTACGGGCGGGATGGAGACCGCCATGGTCACCTCGACCGGTTCGGCGCCGTCGTTGCGGTAGGCGTGCGGGTGGTGCGCCTCGAACGAGGCGGAGCCACCGGCCGGTACGGCGTACGGGGTGCCGTCGACGACCAGGGTGAGTTCGCCCGCGGTGACGTGGAGCAGTTCGACGGTGCCCTCGGGGTGCGGATCGGAGGCGCTGCTGTCGCCGGGCATCAGGCGCCAGGACCAGAGTTCGAGCAGTCCCCTGGCGTCCGTGCCGACGAGCAGGGTGGTGGAGCTGCCCGCTTCGGTGGACCACATGCGTACCGCCTGGTTCTCGGGCACCAGCCGGACCGGCGAGCCCTGCTCGTAGTCGAGCAGGGTGGCGATGCTTACCCCCAGTGCGTCGGCGAGCTTGACCGTGGTGCCGACGCTCGGGTTGGTGCGGGCCTGTTCGATCTGGATGATCATGCCGCGGCTGACTCCGGCGCGGGCGGCGAGAGCGTCCAGGGTGAAGCCGCGTTCCCCCCTCCAGCGCTTGAGATTGCGCGCGAGCGACTGAGTGAGCTGATCGAGGTCGGACACATTCCGTCCAATATTTTGGATGACAGGGTCGAAAAAACTGCACTACGGTGTGGTGCACCCCACCGTTCATCGCACTGTACTGCGAGGCCTGCAATGACAGCACTGTTCGCGCTGGCCACGAGCCTGCTCTGGGGGCTGGCCGACTTCGGCGGCGGGCTGCTCACCCGGCGCGTCCCCGCGCTCACCGTGGTCGTCGTCTCGCAGGCCGCCGCGGCCGTGGTGCTGGGGGTCGTCGTGGTCGCGACCGGCGGCTGGGGTGAGGCGGGTCCGCAGTTGTGGTTCGCGGTGGCGGCGGGTGTCGTCGGGCCGATGGCGATGCTGAGCTTCTACCAGGCGCTGGCGCTCGGCCCGATGGGAGTCGTCTCCCCGCTCGGATCGCTGGGCGTCGTGGTGCCGGTGAGCGTCGGGCTCCTGGCCGGGGAGCGGCCGGGGCTGCCGCAGTTCGCGGGGGTCGGCATCGCCGTGGTGGGCGTCGTGCTGGCGGGCGGTCCGCAGCTGCGCGGGGCGCCGGTGCAGCGCCGGGCGGTGCTGCTGACCCTGGTGGCCGCGCTCGGCTTCGGGGCGGTGATGTCGCTGATCTCCGAGGCGTCCACGACGGTGACCGGGCTGTTCCTGGCGCTCTTCGTCCAGCGCCTCACCAATGTCGCGGTGGGCGGTGCGGCCCTGTACGCATCGGTGCGCCGCGGGGCACCGGCGCTGCCCGAGGAGGGCGGGGCCGCCGTGGTGCTCGCCGCGCTGCCCGCCCTGGCGCTCGTCGGACTCGCGGACGTCGCGGCCAACGGCACGTACTCGGTCGCGGCACAGCACGGGCCGGTCGTGGTGGCCGCCGTGCTCGCCTCGCTCTATCCGGTGGTCACCGCCCTGGCGGCGCGCGGCGTGCTGAAGGAGCGGCTGCGCGGGGTGCAGGCCGCCGGGGCCGGCCTCGCCCTGGTGGGTACGGTGCTGCTCGCGACCGGATGAGGCCCGTCAGCCGGCGGACGGACCCGACGTCTCGCCCGGTTCCGTCAGGGCCAGCAACTGCTCGGGCGTGACGCCCGTCGGGATCGGCACCGGAGCGGGGGTGCGCAGCGGCGGCTGCCAGCCCTTCTCGGGATCCCAGCTGCGCACGACACGGGCGGGGGCACCGGCCACCACCGCGTGGTCGGGCACCTCGCCCCGTACCACCGCCCCTGCGGCGACCACCACATTGCGGCCGAGTGTGGCCCCCGGGAGGATCACCGCTCCGGTGCCGATCCAGCAGCCCGGCCCGATGGCGACCGGTTCCATGCGGGGCCACTGTCTGCCGACCGGCTCGTGCGGATCGTCGTAGCTGTGGTTGGTCGACGTGATGTAGACGTACGGCCCGCAGTACGTGTCCGGGCCGATGGTCACCGTGGTGTCGGCGACCACATGGCTGCCCCGGCCGAGCACCACCCCGTCGCCCAGGGTCAGGATCGGATCGGGGCCGAGGTCCAGGTCGGGCATGAGTCCGGCCGTCAGCGTGACCTGTTCACCGATCACGCAGTGCGAGCCGAGCTCGATCCATCGCTCCCCGAAGACCGTGCCCTGCGGGAAGGCCAGCCGGGTGCCCGCGCCGATGCGTCCGAAGCGCAGCGCGCCGGGGCGGTCCGCGGTGACGGCGCCCGACTCCTGCACCCAGCGCCAGCCGCGATGGACGGCCCGGGACAGGGCGCGTCGCCGCCAGGCGGCGAGGGAAGAGAACGTGTTCCTGTTCTTGGGCACTCGCACACGGTAGTCGGCGGCGCCCGGGCCGATCACCGCGGTGCCTTGTGATGTTCACCCCACTCGGTCCGGGTCCGGCGGCCTTCGCTTACCGTTCCTGTGGCGCGACGGAACAGCCGCGGCCGGGTCGCCGGAACCGGACGACCACGGCCGCACCACCCCTGAGCACGGAGGAACGGGCGATGGCAGAGCAGGCGTTGATCACGGGAATGGGCGGCAAGGAGCCGGACATCGACGTGGATGCCTTCACGGCACCGACCTCGGTCGTCATCGGTGAGATCACGATGGCCGCGGGCTCCAGCGTCTGGTACCACGCCGTGCTGCGCGCCGACTGCGGCCCGATCGTCATCGGCGCCGACAGCAACATCCAGGACAACTGCAGCGTGCACGTCGACCCCGGGTTCCCCGTCACGGTCGGCGAGCGCGTCTCGGTCGGGCACAACGCCGTGCTCCACGGCTGCACCGTCGAGGACGACGTCCTGGTCGGGATGGGCGCCACCGTCCTCAACGGCGCGCACATCGGGGCCGGTTCGCTGATCGCGGCGCAGGCGCTGGTCCCGCAGGGGATGCGGGTGCCGCCGGGTTCGCTGGTCGCCGGGGTCCCCGCCAAGGTCAAGCGGCAGCTGACCGAGGAGGAGCTCGAAGGCATCAGGTTCAACGCGGTCGGCTATGTGGAGCTGGCCAAGGCGCACCGGCAGGCCCACGAGGGCTGAGAGCGCGACGGACCGGGCGGTGCGGGGTCGCACCGCCCGGTCAGTGCCGTCCCCGTACGGTCAGTCGGTGGCCGCGACCGCCGCCGACTCGGGCGCCGGGGCGGCCGACGCCGCGGCCTTCTTGGCCCGGTTCTTGACGATGAGCATCGAGGCGACGCCGACCAGCACCGCGGCCACAAGGCCGAGGTAGGAGAACCGCTTGAGCCAGGCCTCGGCGACCACCCCCACCGAGTAGATGACGGCCGTGGTGCCGCCCGCCCAGACGATGCCGCCGAGCACATTGGCGATCAGGAACTTCCAGTACGGCATGTGCAGTACGCCCGCCAGCGGGCCCGCGAAGATCCTCAGCAGCGCCACGAAGCGGCCGAAGAACACCGCCCACATGCCCCACTTCTCGAACGACCGCTCCGCCATGGCGATCTGGCTCTCGCCGAAGTGCTTGGGGAACTTCCCGCCCAGCCGGGCCAGCAGCGGCCGTCCGCCCTTGCGGCCGATGGCGTATCCGATCGAGTCGCCGATGATCGCACCGGCCGAGGCGCAGGCGCCGACGAGCCACGGGTTGATTCCGTCGTGTCCGGCGGACAGGAGCGCCGCGCTGATCAGGACGATCTCGCCGGGCAGCGGAATACCGAGGCTCTCCAGCCCGATGACGCCGGCCACCAGGGCGTAGACGCTGACCGCGGGGATGGTCTCCAGCCATTCCTGGATGTGCAACGCCGGTTCCTCCCGTAGCTGATGCCTGTTGCCCGCCGGGCAACTCCTCGGCGCACGGCGGGAATCCTACCTGTCCCGCCGACGGCCCGAACAGCTCGAAAAGCCGCCACGCGCCCTCCCTCGGGGCGTGTGGCGGCTCTTCGCGGAACCGGCCGGAATCAGGCGTTGGGCCGCAGCGTCCAGACGACCGTCATCTCGCCCGTCACCGCGCCGTCCGCGCGCTGGATCTCGATGCCCACGGGGAACTCCGGCCGCTTGCCCTCGTCGAGTTCGGCGATGACCTCGGCCACCGGGCGGCCCAGGGTCGCCGTCGCTGTGACGACGCCCTTGGCCAGCTTCTTGTACCCGATCTCCGCCTTCACCGCGAGCGGCACGGCGCGCGACATCTGGTCGCCGAAGGCGGCGATGACGATCGCTCCGCTCGCCGATTCCGCCAGCGTGAACATCGCTCCGGCGTGCGGTCCGCCGATGTGGTTGTGGTACTCGGCCTGGTCCGGGAGCCGGACCACCGCGCGCTCGGCGGTCGTCTCCAGGAATTCGAGGTTGAGGGTCCGGGCCATCGGGACCGTCGCGACGAGCATCTCGCCCACGGTCATCTGTTCAGCGCTCATGGCCAGATGTTACTCATGGGTAGAACTTTTTGGCCATACCCGGAACCCCCGGCGGGCCTCGCCGATCACTTCCTTCACCGTCCACACACGGGGGCGGGCGTAGCAGACCGGCCACCGCCCCTCTATCGTTACTCGCCATGTGGCCAGGACAGCAGCCGCCCGGGGGCGAGCAAAACCCGCAGGACCAGAATCAGAACCCGTATCAGCAGCCGGGGTACCAGCAGCCGAATCCCTATCAGCAGCCGGGATATCAGCAGCAGGGCGAGCCCGGACAGCAGCCGGGGTACCAGCAGCAGGGCCAGCAGCCCGGCTACGCACAGCCGAACGCGTACCAGCAGCCAACGGTGCCGCAGTACGCGGTGCCCGGTCCGCCCGGTGCTCCGCAGCCCGGCGACAACAACAAGAAGAAGACCACCGCCGTCGCCATCGTCGCGGCCACCGCCGTGGTCGTGGCCGCCGTGGTGACCGGTGTCGTCGTGATGAACAAGGACGACAAGGACAAGGACGTCGCCGACGGCAAGCAGTCGTCCGCGCCGGTCAAGCCGTCCGGATCCGCTTCCTCCGCCGAGGCGAACCCGCGCGGCGACGACGGGGATCCCAAGCCCCTCATCCCCGGCTGGAAGGTCGTCACCAACCCCAAGTGGGGCACGCAGTTCGACGTGCCCGGCGACTGGGAGGTCGGGAGGCCCGGCACAGGCTCGTACTTCGAGGACGAGAAGAAGGGGGACGGCTCGCCCCTCATCCTCTTCTCCGCGCCGGCGTTCTTCCAGAAGAAGTGGTGCGTGGACGACCCCGACAAGGACGGCGTCAAGGAGGACATGAGCCTCGCGAGCGCCGGTACCAGGGGCGCCCAGGGCGCCACCGACGCCGCCAAGAACGCCCACAGCGAGGCCGGTACCTGGGTCTGGGCCGCCTACGCGCAGCACATGCCGCAGAGCACCATCAAGTTCACCGACGCCAAGCAGTACACCACCAAGTCGGGACTCACCGGCCAGGTCGTCACCGCCACCGCTCCGAACGTCACGAAGAAGGAGAAGTGCGACAGCGACGGCAAGGCCATCGCCTTCACCTTCAAGAACAAGAAGGGTGACTTCGCTTCCTGGGTCCTGTACGGAGCCGACTCCGTCAAGGACGAACTCCCGGACACGACGATCCAGAAGATCCTGAGCACCGTGCGGCTGGTGGACGTCACCCCCGCTCCCTGACCCGTTCCCTCCCCGGGAAAGCAGTTGGCACGGCGGGGGTGCGGCGGCGATAGTCCCCTGGTGACCACCGCCGCCGCATCCCGCCTGCCGCATCCCGGCCGCAACTACCGTCTGCTGACCGCCGCCGCGATCATCACGGGCCTTGGTACCCATGGCGCGCTGATCGCGGCGGCGTTCGCCGTTCTGAACGCGGGCGGTGACGGCGGCGACGTCGGTCTGGTGGCCGCCGCCCGGACCGCGCCCCTGGTGCTCTTCCTGCTGATCGGCGGCGCGATCGCGGACCGGCTGCCGCGCCACCGGGTGATGGTCGCGGCGAACGCCCTCAACTGCCTCTCGCAGGCCGCGTTCGCCTGGCTGGTCCTGGCCGGTGATCCGAAGCTGTGGCAGATGATGCTGCTCACCGCGTTGTGCGGCACCGGGCAGGCGTTCTTCAACCCGGCGGCCGAGGGCATGCTGATGTCCAGCGTCGGCCGGGAGCAGGCGAGCCGTGCCTTCGCGCTGTTCCGGATGGCCATGCAGGGCGCGACGATCGGCGGCGCGGCGCTCGGCGGCGCCATGATCGCGGCGATGGACCCGGGCTGGGTGCTGGCCGTCGACGCCGCGGCGTTCGCGGTGGCGGGTGGGCTGCGCGCGTTCCTGGACGTCGGCCACATCCCCCCGCGCGAGCCGGGCGGCGGTCTGCTCGCCGACATGCGGGACGGCTGGCGGGAGTTCATCGGCCGCCCCTGGCTGTGGAGCATCGTGGCGCAGTTCTCGGTGGTGGTCGCCGCGGTGGGTGCCGCCGAGTCGGTGTACGGTCCGCTGGTCGCCCGGGACGAGCTCGGTGGCGCCCGCCCCTGGGGCTTCGCGCTCGCCGCGTTCGGGGCCGGCACCCTGGGCGGGGCGCTGCTGATGACACGTTGGAAGCCCCGGCGGCTGCTGCTGGCGGGCACGCTCTGCGTCTTCCCGCTGGCGCTGCCCCCGGCGGGCCTCGCGGTGCCGTTGCCGGTGGGCGTGCTCTGCGTGGTGATGTTCGTCAGCGGCGTCGCCATCGAGGTGTTCGGGGTCTCGTGGATGACGACCATGCACCAGGAGATCCCGGAGGAGAAGCTCTCGCGCGTCTCGGCGTACGACTGGTTCGGCTCGGTGGCGATGATGCCGGTGGCCACCGCGCTCGCCGGTCCGGTGGAGTCGCTGGTCGGGCGGAGCGAGGCCCTGTGGGGCTGTGCGGCGCTGATCGTGCTGGTCACCGGGGCCGTGCTGTTCGTACCGGAGGTACGCCGGCTGGCCCGGGCCCCCGAGACCGCCGGGGTCGCGACGGGGAAGGACCTGGGGCCCGCCTCAGCCGATGCTGAAGGCTCCGTCGGGCGGCTCGGGTGAGGCGACCGCCTCACCGTCGCCGACCGGCTCGGCGCCACCGGCCAGCCGGTCCAGCGCGGCACCGTACTCGACCCGGGCGGGGAAGGCGTCGGCGGCGCAGCGGCGGGTGAGCGCAGCGGTGTGGATGAGGCTCGGGGAGGCGACCAGGACGAGGTTGCCGAAGCGCCGGCCGCGCAGCACCGCGGGTTCGGCGATCAGCGCGAGTTCCTCGAAGACGGCCGCGAAGGTGGCCAGTTGAGAGCGGATGAAGCCGAAGGGCGCGCCGTCCGCGAGGTTCGCCGCGTAGATCCCGTGGCCCCGCAGCGAACGGCGGGCGGCCCGTGCGTACTCGACCGAGGTGAGGTGGGCGGGCACCCGCGAGCCGCCGAAGACGTCCGCGATCAGGAGGTCGAGGGAACCGGGCGCGGTCCGTTCCAGCAGCCCACGGGCGTCCGTGCCGTGCACGGTGATGCCGCTGCCCGCGGGGACCGGCAGCTGTTCGGCGACCAGTTCGAGGAGCCCGAGATCGGCCTCGGCCACATCCTGGCGGGAGCCGGGCCGGGTCGCGGCGGTGTAGCGGGGCAGCGTGAGGGCACCGCCGCCGAGGTGGAGTACGTCCAGCTGGGCGCCCGGTGCCGCCGCGCAGTCGACGACATGGGCGAGCCGTCGCGCGTACTCGAACTCGATGTGGTCCGGCGCGTCGAGGTCGACGTAGGACTGGGGCGCGCCGTCGACCGTGAGCAGCCAGGCCCGGTCCCGGTCCACGTCGGGAAGGAGTCTCGCGGTGCCCTGGTCCACGTCCCGGATGACGGGTATCGAGTCGTTCACTCCCCCATTGTGGGGTGCCGGATCAGCTGCTCAGGACCGCGGCGACGGCTTCGGCGTGCGCCGCCGACTGATCGAGGCCGGCGCGGGCCGCCGCCGCACGGTGGCTCGGGTCGAGGGGGTTGCGGCCGAAGGCCTTCTTCGCGGCCGTGTCCGGGGTGATGACCTCGACCCGGGCACCGTTCGCGGCGAGTGCGGCCGCCTGCGCCCGCGGGGCGGCGATGGCCCTGTTGCCGCCGGCCGAGGGCGCGATGACGACGACGCGGCCGTATCCGGCGGCGAGCTGTGCGTTGGCCGTGGAGTGCACCCCGCCGTCGATCCAGCTCCGCCCCTCGATGCGGGCGACGGGCCATACGCCGGGGACCGCGCAGCTCGCGGTGACGGCGTCGGCGAGGGGTACTCCGCTGTCCTTGTCGAAGGTGCGGAGTTCACCGGTCGTGGCGTCGACGGCGGTGACGAGCAGCGGGCGGCCCGGCCACTCGGGCGACAGGAGCCGGCTCGCGATCGCCGCGCGCCGTTGCTCCTCGGTGACGCCGGGGCGGGCGTCGTTCGCGATCCGGCCCAGCTTCCGGCCGTAGGCCTCGGGGGTCCGTGCGGACAGTACGGCCGCCGCGTACCGCAGCAGCGTGGCCGGGCCGAGCCTGCCGCCCGTCATGTCCTGCGGGTCGGCGAGCTGGAGGTCGTAGAGCCCGGGGAGGCCGAGCAGTCCCGAGGCCAGCTGCGCGCCGACCACCGCTCCCGCCGAGCTGCCGATGATCAGATCCGCCGCGCCGAGGTCCACGCCCGCCTTCGCGAGCCCGTGCAGGATCCCGGTCTCCCACGCACTGCCGGTGACCCCACCGGAGCCGAGCACCAACGCTGTGTCTGTCATGCCGTCAGTCTTGCGCACGGCAGCGGGCCCGCCTCCCGTGGGGTACGGGAGGCGGGCCCTCGGTGCGCGGCGGTTCAGAGCAGTCCGGTGACCGTTCCGGCGCCGACCGTGCGGCCGCCCTCGCGGATCGCGAAGCCGAGTCCGCTCTCCAGCGGGACGTCACGTCCCAGCTCGACGGTCAGGTCGACCGTGTCGCCGGGGCGCGCCACCGCCACCGCTCCGAGGTCGACGTCGCCGACGACGTCCGCGGTGCGGATGTAGAACTGCGGCCGGTACCCGGTGGTGACCGGGGTGGTACGGCCGCCCTCCCGCGCCGACAGGACGTACACCTGCGCGGTGAAGCGGCGGCTGGGCGTCACGCTGCCCGGCGCCGCGACCACATGGCCGCGGCGGACCCGGTCCCGCTCCACCCCCCGGAGCAGCAGGGCCACGTTGTCGCCGGCCTCCGCGGACTCCATCGGCTTCCCGAAGGTCTCCAGGCCGGTGACGACGGTCTCGAGGTCCTGGTCCGGCCCGAGCACCGACACCCGGTCGCCGGTCCGCACGGTGCCGCGCTCGACGGCTCCGGTGACGACGGTGCCCCGGCCGGTGATGGTCAGGACGTTCTCCACCGACAGCAGGAACGGCGCGTCGGTGTACCGGACCGGCATCGGCACGTAGGTGTCGACGGCGTCGAGCAGCGCCTCGACGGCCGCGGTCCAGCGCGGGTCGCCCTCCAGAGCCTTCAGGCCCGACACCCGCACGACGGGTACGGAGTCCCCGCCGTAGCCGTGCGCGGAGAGCAGCTCACGGACCTCCAGCTCTACCAGGTCGGTCAGCACCGTGTCCTCGCCGTCGTCGACGGCGTCCGCCTTGTTGAGGGCGACGACGATGTGATCGACACCGACCTGGCGGGCGAGCAGCACGTGCTCGGCGGTCTGCGGCATGATCCCGTCGAGCGCGGAGACGACCAGGATCGCCCCGTCGAGCTGGGCGGCACCGGTGACCATGTTCTTGATGTAGTCGGCGTGCCCCGGCATGTCGACGTGGGCGTAGTGGCGGGTGTCGGTCTCGTACTCGACGTGCGCGATGTTGATGGTGATGCCGCGCTGCGTCTCCTCCGGAGCCCGGTCGATCCGGTCGAACGGGACGAACGTGCCGGTCCCCCGGTCGCTGAGGACCTTGGTGATGGCGGCGGTCAGGGTGGTCTTGCCGTGGTCGACGTGGCCCATGGTGCCGATGTTGAGGTGGGGCTTGGTGCGCACGTATGCCGTCTTGGGCATGGTTCATTCCTTGGTGTTCGAAGCTGAGGGAGAAGACCCCGGGGCCCGGCCGACCCTCCCCTTGCGGGGTCCGCCGGACTGTCGGGGGAGGGTCAGCTTCGGGCGCCGCCGATGAACGCTGCGACAGCGGTGGGCGCTGCTGCGACAACCGCCGCGGTGACGGGGTTCACGGCAGCCTTCGGCGCGTCCGCGACTGCGGACGGCGCTGCGGGGAAGGCGTACCGGAACATGGGTCCGATCATGTCCGACGGGCCCGGCCGCGTCGAATGGTTTTCCGGCGCACGCCGCGGTCCCGGCAAGGGAGTTCGGCCCGCACCGGGGATCGGTGCGGGCGGTGCGCGCGGGGCCGGCGGACCGGTTCCCGCCACCTGCGATACGGCGATCACACACCGGCGTCGGTTACTCTCCCGGCATGCTCGACCCCGTCCCCGCAGCCCGGCCCGCCACCGGCCTCGCCGTGCGCTGCACAAGGGCCCTGCTCTCGCCCTGGTCCCGGTTCTCGCTGCTCGTGGCCGTGCTGCTGGGCGCCGCTGCGACGATGCTCCTCCTCGAACCCCAACGCCTGCTCGCCACCGGCTGGCCCACCCGGCTCAGTGGTGGTGCCGTGGCGGTGATCCTTTTCGGTGTCGCGTACGGCGTGTGCACCGTGGCCTTCGTTCCGCGCCCGCTGCTCAATCTCGCCGCCGGCGCGCTCTTCGGTACGCAGGCGGGGCTGGCCGCCGCGCTGGCGGGGACGGTGCTCGGCGCGGGCATCTCGTTCGGGCTGGGCAGGGTGCTGGGGCAGGACGCGCTCCGTACGCTGCTGCGGGGGCGCTGGCTCAAGGCGGCGGACGGCCAGTTGAGCAGGCACGGGTTCCGCTCGATGCTGGCGCTGCGGCTGTTCCCGGGAGTGCCGTTCGCGGCGGCCAACTACTGCGCGGCGGTGTCCCGCATGGGGTACCCGCCGTTCCTGGTCGCCACCGGGATCGGCTCGATCCCGAACACCGCCGCGTATGTCGTCGCGGGCAGCGAGGCCTCCTCGCCGACGTCGCCCGCGTTCCTGGCCGCGATGGGCTTCATCGTGCTGACGGGGATCGGCGCGGCCGTCGTCGCCTGGCGCAAGCGCCACCGGCTGGCCGCCGAGTGAACCGGTGCGCCCGGCGACCGGCCCGGACGCGACGGTGGGCCCAGGGGTACGCGTAACGCTGTTCATCTGAGGGCGGTACCCTGCCCGCGACCGACCGAAGATCTCCGGGCCCATCACGGCCCTTCCCTCAATTGACCGCAATGCGCACGCTGCCGACGGCTCTCGCCGCCCTCGGCCGATGCACGATCACCTCCGGGATGGCCAAAGCCCCATGAGCTGGTTCGAATCGTTCGTCCTGGGCCTCGTTCAGGGACTGACCGAGTTCCTGCCGATCTCCTCCAGCGCACATCTGCGGCTCACCGCAGCTTTCGCCGGCTGGCACGACCCGGGTGCGGCGTTCACCGCCATCACCCAGATCGGCACGGAGGCGGCGGTCCTCATCTACTTCCGCAAGGACATCGTCCGGATCGTCTCGGCCTGGTTCCGTTCGCTGACCGACCGGTCGATGCGCAGCGATCACGACGCCCAGATGGGCTGGCTGGTCATCGTGGGCTCCATCCCCATCGGTGTGCTCGGGGTGACGTTCAAGGACCAGATCGAGGGCCCGTTCCGCGATCTGCGGCTGATCGCCACCACGCTGATCGTGATGGGCATCGTCCTCGGCATCGCCGACCGTCTCGCCGCCCGCGACGAGGCGGGCGGGAAGCACCGGGCCGGCAAGGAGCGCAAGACGCTCAAGGAACTCGGTGTGAAGGACGGCCTGATCTTCGGCTTCTGCCAGGCGATGGCGCTGATCCCGGGCGTCTCCCGCTCCGGAGCGACCATCAGCGGCGGTCTGCTGATGGGCTACACCCGGGAGGCCGCGGCCCGGTACTCCTTCCTGCTCGCGATCCCGGCGGTCCTCGCCTCGGGCGTCTTCGAACTGAAGGACGCGGGCGAGGGGCATGTGTCGTGGGGGCCGACCATCTTCGCGACCGTCATCGCGTTCGGCGTGGGGTACGCGGTCATCGCCTGGTTCATGAAGTTCATCACGACCAAGAGCTTCATGCCGTTCGTGATCTACCGCGTGCTGCTCGGCGTGCTGCTGTTCGTGCTGGTGGCCGCCGGTGTGCTGAGCCCGCACGCGGGTGAGTCGGCGGGCTGAACCGTCCCGTGGTCCCGGTGGGCCGGCCGGCCCACCGGGTGGATCAGCGCCTGGCGCGGCGTCGGGCGAGGTATGCGCCGAGCACCACCCCGGCGACCAGGGTCGCGGCCAGCACCGCCCAGAGCGGCAGGGCGACGACGGGGACCCACAGCCGGATGGCGACCGAGCCGGTGTTCACGGCGATGAACCAGATCGCAAGCCCCATCAGAACCACGATCCCGATGGTGCGGATGCGTACGTTCCGGCCCCTGACGGTCAGGGTCGGCGGGGCCTGTGGCCCGGACGTGTTCTGTACCATACGTCCAGTATCGAGTGGTTCGGCCGATCAGTCCTGACGGACCGCTCCCGCCGTGCGCACGGGCGGGGAGTGGTCGACAATGCCCGGCCGCACCCCGTACGCCCCGGGACGGGGCCCGCCCCGACGGGTCAGAGTGTGTCGCCCCGCCAGTCCCAGCGGTCGGGATCGCCTTCCCTCGGCCCGTACTCCGCTCTGCCGCCCGGGCCGAATCGCCCTATCTCCGTGTTCAGCGCCGCGCCCTCGCGCAGCGCCCGGTCCGTCCAGCCCGTCACGTCGAGCAGCAGGCCGTCGAGCGGGCCGCCCACCAGCTCCCGGTAGACATGTCCCGGCCGGGGCCCGGGGTCCGGATCGTCGTGGTCGGCGCCGTACACGCGCCGCTGCCGCATCAGCTCGTCCATGGGGGCAGGATCGCACCCGGCACTGACACTCGCCGGGGCCGGAACCCTCCCCCGCCCTCGCGGCCCCATGCCCGTCATCGGCGCGCCAGGTGCTCCTCGATGCCCGCGACCGTCGCCGTGCCCCCTGCGCACAGGAGCCCTCGCGGGCCGGCCGCCTCCGGGTCCGCCCCGAGGGGAGGGCCAAGGACCGAGGTACGCCTCACTGCCCGACACGGGTGGCGGTGCGTCCTGGATCTTCCGGGCAGATAGGGTCGAAAGTCCCTGCCGTTCGCTGTTCACGCGTACCAGCCTGGGACATCCACCGCCGGAACCTGGAGGCAATCATGACCAGCACAGACCGTCCCGTGATCGCCGCGGTCGACGGCTCGTCGCACAGCCGCGAGGCACTCGACTGGGCCGCCCACGAAGCCGCACGCCGGGGGCTCGGGCTGACGATCGTGCACGCCCGTACGCCCGACCGGCGCGTCGAGCAGGAGACGCTGCGGCGCGAGGCGCAGGAGCTGCTCGACCGGTCCGTCCGCCGGGTCACCGAGCTCGCTCCGGAGCTGCACCCGTCGACGCTGACACCGCTGGACTTCCCCTCGGCGGCGCTCACTTCGCTCAGCCGGAACGCCTCGCTGGTGGTGGTCGGTTCACGCGGTCTGGGCGGATTCCGGTCCCTGCTGCTCGGCTCCAACAGCCTGGCCGTCGCGTCGATGGCCTCGTGCCCCGTGGTCGTGGTCCACGGCGGGCCGTCGGACGAGGACGCGCCGGAGGAAACACATTCCGACATCGTCGCGGGGGTGGCCGCCGACGAGAGCAGCGAGGGGGTGCTGGAGTTCGCCTTCGAGACCGCCGCCTCCCGGCCAGGTGCGCGGCTGCGGATCGTGCACGGCTGGACGATGTTCTCCTCGATGCTCTCCGGCGGCCCCGTCTTCGACCGGGACGCGGTGGCGAACGCCGCCGAACGCACCCTCGCGGAGCTCACCGCCGGCTGGCGGGAGAAGTACCCGCAGGTCGAGGTCGTCAAGGAGCCGGTCGGCGGCTCCGCCTCGCGCACCCTGGTCACGGCCTCGGCGACCTCGGCGCTGACCGTGATCGGGCGGCGCCGGGGCGGCGAGTCCCTCGGGCTGGGGCTCTCCCCCGTCGCGCAGACCACGCTCACCCACGCACTCGGCCCGGTTGCCGTGGTGCCCTGCTGACCGCCGCCCCGCCCCGCCGTGCGTGCACGCCCCTTGGCCTCGCACGCCGGCGGGCGGACACTGACCCGATGACGCAGCGCGTGGACCTCGCGACCGTGATGGACCGGCTGGCCATCGATGCAGTGATCACCGGCTACGCGGTGGCGGTGGACGACGGTGAATGGGCGGACTACCGGGCCCTGTTCACGGCGGACGGCCGTGCCGACTACCGCGGTGCCGGTGGTGTCGAGGGGCCGGTGCACGAGGTCGCCGAGTGGCTGGCGAGGACCATGCGGCTCTTCCCCGTACGCCAGCATCTGGTCGTCAACCGCCGGATCGAGTTCCAGGACCTCGGCGGCTACCCGGGCGACCTCGCCGAGGTGTGGGCCGACTATCTGAACCCGATGCGTCTGGAGACCGCCGCGGACGGTGCGAGGGGGCCGGAGGCACCGGCGACCGCCCCGAACTTCTTCTCCGGCGGGCGGTACGCGTTCTCGCTGTCGCGTACGGACGGCGGCTGGCGGATCCGTACCGTGACCGTCCACGAGAAGTGGCGCGGCCGGGCAGCCCCCTCCCCCGCGGGCTGAGCCGGGCCTCCGGTGCTTCCGCTTTCCCGCGCCGGGCAGGAACTGCGGAGCCGGGAGCAAGGGGGCAGACTGCTCATCAGGCGGGACGAGGAGGCGCGGCATGCGGATTCCGGCCGGTCGGAGCGGACAGTGGTCGCGGATGCCACGGTCCGGCCGGTGGCACGGCTGGCTGGCACTGCTCGCGGGCGCGTTGCCCTCGCTCGCGTTTCCCGCCCCTGCCCTGTGGTGGCTCGCCGGTGTCGGTCTGGTTCCTTGGCTGCTCCTGATCCGGTCCGCCGGCTCGGGTCGCCGGGCGGCGCTGGACGGCTGGCTCGGCGGCACCGGCTACCTGCTCGCGGTGCATCACTGGCTGATGCCGAGCCTCCATGTCTTCATCCTGGTCCTGGCGGCCCTGCTCGGCCTGCTGTGGGCTCCGTGGGGGTTGCTGGTCTTCCGGATGCTGGGCGGTCCGGTGTCCGCCGCGGCCGTCGTCTGCGCGGTCGTCGTGGTGCCCTGCGGCTGGCTGATGATCGAACTGGCCCGTTCCTGGGAGGCGCTCGGCGGCCCCTGGGGGCTGCTCGGTGCGAGCCAGTGGCAGGTGGCCCCCGCGCTCCGGGTGGCGTCCGTGGGTGGGGTGTGGCTGGTGAGCCTCGTGGTGGTGGCGGTGAACACCGCTGTCGCCCTGCTGTTCGTGGCCTCCGCCGCCCGTGCGGTGGCCTCGGTGGGCATCGTGGTGTGCGGTCTGGCCGTGGGGGCGATGGCGAAGTGGGCGCCGCAGCCCGAGGAGTCGGGAGTGGCCAGGATCGCCGTCGTACAGCCGGGTGTGTTCAGCGGGATGGACAGCGCCGAGCGCCGGCTCGCCGTGAGTGAGCGGCTGACCGGCTCGCTGGCCGGGCGCGATCTCGATCTGGTGGTGTGGGGCGAGAGCAGTGTGGGGGTGGATCTCGCCGCGCGCCCGGACGTCACCGCCAGGATCGCCGCGCTCTCGCGCCGGGTGGGCGCGGATGTGCTGGTCAATGCGGATGCCCGGCAGACCGACCGATCGGGCCGGACGGGGATCTTCAAGTCGGCGGTCCTGGTGGGTCCGGACGGGCTGACCGGCGACCGCTACGACAAGATGCGGCTGGTGCCGTTCGGCGAGTACGTCCCGGCACGCTCGGCGCTCGGCTGGGTCGTCTCCATGGGCCGGGCGGCCGGCGAGGACCGGTTGCGGGGCACCCGGCAGGTGACGATGTCGCTGCCCGGGGCCGATGGCGGGAACGGACTGCGCGTCGGGCCGCTGATCTGCTTCGAGTCCGCGTTCCCCGACATGAGCCGCCGGCTCACCCGGGACGGCGCGCAACTGCTGATCGCCCAGTCGTCGACCTCCTCGTTCCAGCACGGCTGGGCGCCCGCGCAGCATGCCTCGCTCGGGGCACTGCGGGCCGCCGAGAACGGCCGCCCGATGGTGCATGCCACGCTCACCGGCGTCAGCACGGTGTACGGGCCGCAGGGCGCGCGGGTCGGGGCTCCGCTCGGTACGGACGCGAGCGGAGCCGCCGTGTTCGACGTACCGCTGGCGACGGGCACCACGCTCTATGTGCGGCTGGGCGACTGGCCGGTGCAGGTGGCGGCGGCGGTGCCGGCCCTGTACTGCGCGTTCGGAGCGGCCCGGTCCCTCATGGGGCGTGACCGGGTCGGGCCGGCCGGGGCGATCGGCGAGCCGGCCACCGCGGCCGCGGAGCCGGTCGCCCGCTCGGGACCATGAGCCGGACGCGAGCAGCCGCGTCGGGCTCGTCCGGGGCTATCCGGGGCCGTTCACCGAGACGATGTCGCCCCGGGCGTCCACAGTGAGCGAGACCCGCTCGACCTTGTTGGTCACCGCCAGCACCAGCCACACGGCGCCCCAGAGGAAGCAGGTGAAGACCATCAGGATGGCGTGCAGCACATGGTTCAGCGGGTTTCCCCGGACCATGACGGCCTGTGTTCCGCAGCGCGATTCCACCCGCCAGCCCCCGGCGATCCGCTGGTTGACCGCCCAGTCGAGGATCAGACCGCGCTGCGTCGTGTCCGGCGGCCGCCCGTCGGCCGCGTAGTAGCCCGGCGGCGGCTGAAGCGCCCCCCAGCCCTTCGGTTCGTCGTGAGGTCTCACGAGGTCACCTCCACGGGCCGGTGGTCCATCACCCCAGCCTGCATCGGAGCGGGTCCCGACGCATCCGGAAGCCGCCGGGCAGCTCTCAGGCGCAGTCCAGGTCGAGCAGAACGCGCTCGCACAGTTCGTGTGTCCGCAGGGCGTCCTCGGCGCTCAGTACCTTTCCGGCGCGGACCGCGTCCAGGAACGAGAGCACGCTCTGCTCGATGCCGCGCTGGCGGGCCACCGGCACCCAGTCGCCGCGCCGCCGCACGCTCGGCTGCCCCTTGTGGTCGATCACCTCGGCGAGGTTGACGACCTCGCGCTTGGTGTCCTGGCCGGAGATCTCCAGCCGCTCCTCCGTCGAGCCGCTGAGCCGGTTCATCGTGCCGATGGCGGTGAATCCGTCACCGGACAGCTGCAGCACGACATGGTGCATCAGGCCCTCGCGGATCCTGGCCTGCACGACGGTGTGCTCGACCGGGCCCGGCGCCAGGAAGCGGAGGGTGTCGACGACATGGATGAAGTCGTCGAGCACCATGGTGCGCGGGTCCTCCGGCATGCCCACCCGGTTCTTCTGCATGAGGATCAGCTCGCGCGGGTGCTCGGCGCACTGCGCGTAGCCGGGCGCGACCCTGCGGTTGAAGCCGACGGCGAGGCTCGTTCCGCGCTCCTCGGCCAGGCTCACCAGCCGCTGGGAATCGGCGAGTTCATAGGCCAGCGGCTTGTCGACGTAGGTGGCGACGCCGGCTTCCAGCAGCCGGGCAACGATCTCCGGGTGCGCGTCCGTCGGGGCATGGACGAACGCGGCGTCCAGCCCTTGGGCGATCAGCGATGCGAGGTCGGTGTGGCACTGCCCGGCCGGGATGCGGTGGGCCTCGGCGACCTTGGTCAAAGTGGCGGGCGTACGGGTCTGCAGATGCAGTTCGACCCCGGGCAGGGTGGTCAGAACCGGCAGATATGCCTTCTGCGCGATGTCGCCGAGCCCGATGCAGCCGACCTTCACAGGGGTCTCCCTCTCACTGTTCGGCGTCCACCGGCTCGGTGTCCGCCTCGCGAGGGGCAGCATACGTGTGCTGCGGCGGCCGCCAGTCTGCCGTCCCGTCGAAGGTGCGCAGGACGAGGGCGGGACCGAAGCGCGAGACGGTGGAGAGCAGCGCGTCACGGGTCGCGACGGCGGGAGCGCTGGTCAGCCGCATCAGACGCGCGGTCCGGGCGGACTTGCGGACGATGGCCGAGGTGCGCGGCAGCCGGTCGGCGGTGTACGCCGCCGTCCCGGCGCCGAGGTCACCGCCCGGCGTCAGGCGGTGGGCGAGCACGATCGCGTCCTCGATGGCCTGGTTGCCTCCCTGGCCGAGGTTCGGCGCCATCGCGTGCGCGGAGTCGCCCACAAGTACGGTGCGGCCCCGGTGGAAGGACGGCAGGGGATCGATCAGGTGGTGGACGTCGTTGCGGAGCACCTGGCCGGGGTCGGCGCCGGCGATGATCGCCGGGATCGGGTCGTGCCAGCTGCCGAACCGGCGCATCAGCTCCGCCTTCTCGTCGTCGGCGGCGTGGGCCCCGGCCGGGGCGACGGCGGCCCCGTAGGCGTAGATCCGGCCGTCCTTGAGCGGCTGGGTGCCCCAGAGGGCGCCGCGCCCCCAGGTCTCGTGCGGGGCGAAGGGCCGCTCGGGCGCGGGGACGACGATGCGCCAGGTGGTGAATCCGGCGTACGAGGGTCCGGGGTGGTCCGGGAAGAGTGCGCGTCGCACGGCCGAGTTGATGCCGTCGGCGCCGATGACGAGGTCGGCCTCGATGCTCCCGGCCGCCGTGCCGACCACGGCGGGCGGGCCGGCTGCCGTCCCCGGGTCCAGCAGCTCCGCCGCGGTACTGGTGCGGACGGTGCCGTCGGGCAGCCGGGCCAGGAGGAGGTCGACGAGGGTGGCCCGGTGCAGCAGGACGATCGAGCCGCCGAACCGTTCGGCCGCGACGGCGCTGTCCGTACGGGAGAGCCAGCGGCCGCCCGGAGTACGCAAGCCGCCCTCGCCCTGCCAGGCGGCGAGGGCCCTGATCTCGTCGCCCAGGCCGACCACGTCCAGGGCACGCTGGGAGTTGGGGGCGAGGGAGATGCCGGCCCCGACGGGCTCCAGCGAGGCCGCGCGCTCCAGGACCGTGACCCGCCAGCCGCAGCCGTGCAGGGCCACCGCCGCGGTGAGGCCGCCGATCCCGCTGCCGATGACGACGGCGTGGGGCTTGTCCATGACTCCTCCAGCAATCCGCGAACCCCGGTGCTCCCGGGCTCCGGCAAGCCGGAGATCCGGGATCCGCAGCACCGGAACTACACCCGTAGTGACAGCTTCACCGTACTACGGATGTAGTTGCGAAGGTAGGTTGGCCCCATGTCCACACGCACGACCGGCACGTCCCGGGCCGATCTCATCGCCGATGCCGCCCTCGCACTCCTCGCCGAACGCGGCATGCGCGGGCTGACCCACCGCGCGGTGGACGAGCGCGCCGGGCTCCCGCAGGGCTCGACGTCCAACTACGCGCGGACCCGGCAGGCCCTGCTGGAGGCGGCGGTACGACGGCTCGCGGAACGCGAGGCGCGGGTCCTCGCCCCCGCGGAACTCCCGGCTCCGGTGGCCGGACCGGAGGGGCTGGTCGCCGGTCTCGCGCTGGCGCTGCACCGCTATCTCACCCGCCATCCCGAACTGCTCGTCTGCCGTTACGAATTGGCCCTGGAGGCCACCCGACGCCCGGAGCTGCGGGAGTTCTTCGACACGACGGGACGGCAGTTCCGCGAACCGCTGATGGCGCTGATGACGGCCGCCGGATCGGCCGAGCCCGAACGGCACACACTGTCCCTGGTGGCCTGGTGCGAGGGGCTGATGTTCTCGTGCGCCGCGGGGTCGTTCAGCCGTTCCGTACCGAGTGAGGAGGAGCTGCGCACCGGCTTCGCCGAACTGCTCTCCGGGATGCTGGGACCGCGCTGGGCGCTCCACTGACCGTCGCGCTCGGCGGCCGGTGTCACTCTTGCGGGCCAATCCCTCTCCCCCGGCACCCCGGAGCCGGCTCCGCACAGCAGAGTTGATCAGGTGCAACGAACCAGAATCACCGTGAACCTCCTGATGGGCGTCGCCGTCACGGCGCTGTCGGGCTGTGTGTCCGTGCAGCCGCAACCCGACGTTCCGCCCCGGCCCCGGGTCAGTGGGCCGGCCCAGGACCTGACGCCGCAGATCGTGCTGCCTCCGGTCCACGACTCCCTGGGGGCCGTACCGGCCCCCACGCCGTCCGCCTCCGCCTCCCGCCTCGCCCGGGCCGCACCGCCGGACACCCGGCGCTCCGTGCCCCGCGCACCCCGTCAGCAGTGGCGCCCGGCCGCCCCTCGGCCCCGGCCGCACGGCACCCCGCCCGCCGCGACCGTACCGGCCCCGGCCCTGCCCGCCCCGGTCGCCGGGAGTGACGTCTGCGCGCTGGGGAGAGGGTACGGGCGCTGGCCCGCGGGCAGCCCGCAGTCCCGGATCTGCGACGACACCTACGGCCACTGAGCCCGGACGGGAGAAACGAGCAGTGGCCCGTCCACCGTGGACGGGCCACCCTCACAGCTCGCGCAGCCGCAGCTCCAGGCGCTCGATCGCCGCGCGCACCCCTTTTCCGTACCCGTCGTCCGACCCGTCGTCGGCGAGCACCCCGGAAGCGGCGCGCGCCCGGTCCAGATGGATCCGGGCGGCATCGGGGCGCCGGAGCTTCACGTAGTCCGCCGCGAGATTGAGATGGAGCGAGGGGTAGAAGGCCCGCACCGCCGGCGCGTCGGGGTGCTGCGCCGCACGCTCGTCACTCAGCCCGCCGGCCGCGGTCAACGCCCGGAGGTCCCAGGCAAGTTCATCACCGGGGTCGTCCTGGGCATCGGCCATGTAGTGGGCGAGGGTGCACCGGTGCAGGGCGTCACCGTCCTCGCCGATCTCCGACCAGAGCTCGCCGAAACGATTGCGGGCCTCCTCGCGGTCTCCCGCGTGCAGCAGCATGATCGCCTGGCCGATCCTGGTCATGACGGCGTCCTTGAACGCCTCCCGCTGCTCCGTCACTGCGACCTCCCTGCGCTCCCGTCCCCCCGTTCCCCGTCGACGCTAGCCGCAGCCGGCCCCGATCCCGCTGAGGCTCGGGCGGGCGCCCCGAGGCTTGTCCGCGATCCCGCCGGACGCCCGTCGCCGGCCGGGGCCGGGAGCCGCCGTCTCAGCCCAGGTCGGGGATGCGCCAGTCGATGGCGTCGTGGCCCTGTGCCGCCACGGCCTCGTCGATCTGCGTGAACGGACGGGAGCCGAAGAACTTCTTGGCCGAGAGCGGCGAGGGGTGCGCCCCCTTCACCACCACATGGCGCTCCTCGTCGATCAGCGGGAGCTTCTTCTGGGCGTAGTTGCCCCAGAGCACGAAGACCGCCGGGTCGGGGCGCGACGCGACCGCGCGGATCACGGCGTCGGTGAACTTCTCCCAGCCCTTGCCCTTGTGCGAGTTGGCCTCGCCCGAGCGGACCGTCAGCACGGCGTTGAGCAGGAGCACACCCTGCTCGGCCCACGGCATCAGGTATCCGTTGTCCGGGACCGGCAGGCCGAGCTCCTCCTTCATCTCCTTGTAGATGTTCCGCAGGGACGGCGGCGTCTTCACACCCGGCCGCACGGAGAAGCACAGCCCGTGCCCCTGCCCCTCGCCGTGGTACGGGTCCTGGCCGAGGACGAGGACCTTCACCTTGTCGTAGGGCGTGGCCTCCAGCGCGGCGAACACCTGGTCGCGCGGCGGGTAGACCGGCCCCTTGGCCCGCTCCTCCTCGACGAACTCGGTGAGCTCCTTGAAGTACGGCTTCTGCAGCTCTTCGCCGAGGACGCCGCGCCAGGACTCGGGCAGCAGGTCGGTGTCGGTCACTTCAACAACCTCCGGTAAGCAATCAGCTTTTCAACCGAGAACCTACCGGGGGCCACTGACAACGCGCCCCGCCGGTCCGCCTCCCGCCTACCAGCTGGCCTTGCGGTAGAACTCCCACATCTGCATGACGACCTGCGGGTCCAGGGCGCGCTCGCCGCCGCCGATGTCCTCGCCCGAGGCGACGTACAGCTTGCCCTGCCACAGCGGCAGCATCCGCACGTCGTCGACCAGGATCTTCTGGGCGCGCTCGAACTGCTTGCTGACCGCGCCCCGGTCGCTCTCCTTGCGGGTCTGCGGCAGCAGCTCCTGGGTGATCTCGTTCTTGATGTACGGCATGCCGGTGACGCTGTTCTTGCCGACGAACGGGGCGATGAAGTTGTCCGGGTCCGGGAAGTCCGGGAACCAGCCGCGGCCGAAGACGGGGTACTGGCCCTTGTTGAAGCCTTCCTGGAACTCCTTCCAGGGCTTGCTCTTCAGCGTGATGCGGAACAGTCCGGAGCTCTCCAGCTGCCGCTTCAGCTCGTCGAACTCCAGGGCCGTGGAGGAGCCGTACCGGTCGGTCGTGAACCAGAACGTCATGCTGACGGGCTTGGTGATGCCGGCCCGGGTCAGGATCCGCTTGGCCTTGGCCTTGTCCGGCTCGCCGTAGCTGTCGAAGAAGCTGGTGGTGTGTCCCGCGATGCCCTTGGGGACCATGGAGTACAGCGGCTCGGCCGTGCCCTGGTAGACCTTCGCCACCAGGGCGTCACGGTCGACGAGCTGGGCGATGGCCCGTCGTACGGCCACATTCCCGGCCGCCGGGTCCTCGGGGTTGAAGACCAGGAAGCGGATGTCCGCGCCGACCGACTCGACGATCTGGAGGTGGCTGTCCTGGTCCCGGTTGTTCTCCAGGTCGACGACGTCCTCGGCGGTGAGGCCGCGGTAGATCGCGTCGATGCTGTTCTTCTTCAGGGCCCCGACCACGGTGACGGAATCCTTGAAGTAGCGGATCGTCACCGCGTCGTTCTTGCGGTTGGCGAATCCCTTGTAGTCGGGGTTCTTCACCAGTTCCGCCCGGTTTCCCGGCTTGTACGAATCAAGGAGGTACGGACCGGATCCGGTGATCTTTCCGTCGCCGCGTATCTTGTGCTTCGAATAGTCACTGGGGGCCACCAGCGACATGGCCGGCGTGGCGAGGATGAAGGGGAACGTCGCGTCCGGCTTGGTGAGGTGGAAGACGACCATGTCGTCCCCCTTGGTCTCGACCCGGTCGAGCGAGCCGAGCATGCCGACCGGGCCGCCCTTGACGTTGAGCTCCGAGATCCGGTCGATGGAGTACTTCACTGCCTCGGCGTCGATCTTGTCCCCATTGGAGAATTTCAGACCCTCGCGGAGCTTGCACCGGTAGGAGGTGCTGGTGGTGTCGGTGAATTTGCACCATTCCGCGGCATCGGGCTCGGGGCTCGTACTGCCGGTGGGGAAACTCACCAGGGTCTGGAAGACGTTCCGCATCAGCTCCCAGGAGTTGTCCCACGCCGCCGCCGGATCGAGGGTGGAGGGCTCACTGGTCGTACCGACAACAATCTTCTGCTCGGCTTTCGAGCCGCTGTCGGAAAGAAGTCCGCAGCCTGCCAGCAGAGAAAGGGAAGCAAGGGCTGCAGCGGCCTGCAGACTGGCCCGGTAGAACACGTGAACGCTCCTCGATCAGCCATGGGTCGGCAGACCATACCGCAGTGCCCCGTCGGGTCAATCCACAGGCCCGACAGGGCACTTGAGTCAATCAGGGCCAAATCCGCTCAGGCTGTTCTCAGCCCACGCCCGCATTCAGGAAAATTCCGCCGTCGACCACCAGGGTCTGTCCCGTGATCCAGTCGGACTGGCTGGATGTGAGGAACGCGGCGGCCCCCCCGATGTCCTCCGGCATTCCCAGCCGGCCCAGCGGGTAGGCGGCCGCGGCCTCCTCCTCACGGCCCTCGTACAGCGCCTGGGCGAACTTGGTCTTCACGACCGCGGGTGCGATCGTGTTGACCCGGACGACCGGCGCGAACTCGTGCGCCAGCTGAAGGGTCAGATTGACCATGGCCGCCTTGCTGATGCCGTACGCGCCGATGAAGGGCGAGGCGGAGACCCCGGCGACCGAGGCGATGTTGACGATCGCCCCGCCGTTCTCCTTCTGCCAGGCCTTCCAGGTCAGCTGCGCGAAGCCGAGCGCCGAGAGCACGTTCGTCTCGAAGACCTTGCGGGCCACGTCGAGGTCGAGCTCCGCGATCGGGCCGAAGACCGGGTTCGTCCCGGCGTTGTTGATCAGGAAGTCGACCCGGCCGAACGCCTCCATGGTGCGCTCGACGGCGACCACCCGGTGCGCCTCGTCGTGCGCCTTGCCGGGCACCGCGATGGCCCGGTCGGCGCCCAGCCGCTCGACGGCCGCCTTGAGGGCGTCCTCGCCGCGTCCGGTGATGCAGACCCGGTCGCCGCGGGCCACCAGTGCCTCGGCGATGCCGTAGCCGATGCCCCGGCTCGCGCCCGTGATGAGCGCGACCTTCCCGCTGTCCTGCACAGTCATGATGTCCGTAGCCCTTCGGGTCAGTTGAGCGGTCCGCCGGCGACGTACATGACCTGACCGGAGACGAAGCCGGCCTCGTCGCCCGTGAAGAAGGCGATGGCGTTGGCGATGTCCTCGGGGTGGCCGACCCGCTGCACCGGGATCTGGGTGGCGGCGGCGGCCTGGAACTCCTCGAAGCCCATGCCGACCCGGGCCGCGGTCTGCGCGGTCATCTCGGTGACGATGAAGCCGGGAGCCACGGCGTTGGCCGTGATGCCGAACTTGCCGAGCTCCTTGGCGAGGGTCTTGGTGAAGCCCTGGAGACCGGCCTTGACGGCGGAGTAGTTGGCCTGGCCCCGGTTGCCGAGCGCCGAGGAGGAGGAGAGCGAGACGATCCGGCCGAACTTGGCGTCCACCATGTGCTTCTGAACGGCCTTGGCCATCAGGAACGCGCCCTTGAGGTGCACGTTCATCACGGTGTCCCAGTCGGACTCGGTCATCTTGAAGAGCAGGTTGTCGCGGAGCACGCCCGCGTTGTTGACGAGGATCGTCGGGGCGCCGAGCTCGGCGGCGACGCGCGCGACCGCGGCTTCCACCTGGGCGCTGTCCGACACGTCGCAGCCGACCGCGAGGGCGGTGCCGCCGGCGGCGGTGATCTTCTCGACGGTGTCCTTGCAGGCCGCCTCGTCGAGGTCGAGTACGGCGACGGCGCGGCCCTCGGCCGCCAGGCGTACCGCGGTGGCGGCGCCAATGCCCCGCGCCGCTCCGGTCACGATGGCGACGCGCTGCTCGGTGGTGGACATGCTTGGTTCTCCTCGCCCTTGGATCGCCGCTCAGCGGACGTCGGGGGCCCCGGCGCGGAATCTCGTGCGCGTGGAGCCTTCCCAATAGCTGAGCAACCGCTTAGTACCTTCAGCAGACGAGACGCTAGAAGCCCTGGCACCCGGTGTCAACGGCCCACGGCCGCCGGGACGCATGTCACACCCCGCGGCGCCGCCCGGACCGTGGTCACGGGCGGCGCCTCGGGCGGCGGATCAGCGCACCAGTAGTTCGAGCAGCCGCTCGACCTCGGCCGCCGGGTCGGCCGTGAGGCCGCTGTGCACGGGGCTCGGCTGGACGACGGTGGAGCGCGGCGCGATCAGCCACCGGAAGCGGCGGCCGGCGTCGTCACCGGCCGCCTGGCCCGCGTCCGTGCCGCCGCGGCACACTCCCTCGGCGGCGTGCAGGGCGGCCCGTACGCCGGTCACGTCGGCGGTGGGGTCCAGGGCCATCAGCTTGGTCTCGTCGAGATGGGTGCGGGCGGCCACGAAGCCCCGCGCACGGCAGTAGACGACCACGCCCGCGTTGAAGAACTCGCCGCGCTGCACCCGCGGCACCACGCGCAGCAGCGCGTACTCGAAGACATCGCGCTCGCTCAACGCCGGCCGTCCTTGTCGTTCTTCTTGGTGGGGTGCGGCCAGGGGGTGAGGTGTTCGGTGAGCCAGCCGGGGGCCTGGGACGGCTTGGGCTCGGTGGGGCCCTCCATCGTGATCCGCTCGTGGATGGTCGCGGCGCGCGGCAGCAGCGCCTCCACGTAGGCCCGGCGCAGTTCGTCGGTGGTGTCGAAGCCCGGTTCGTCCACCAGCCATTCGTCGGGGACGTCGGCGGCGACCTCGGTGAGCAGTTCCTCGGTGACCAGCGGGGCCAGCTCGGCGGCGGCCGCGGCGATGTCGGGTGCGAACGGGGCGAGCGCGTGGTCGGAGGCGTTGTACGGCTTGGCGGCGGACGCCTGGGCGCCGGGCCAGTTGTGATGCCAGATCATGGTGGCGCCGTGGTCGATGAGCCACAGGTCGCCGTGCCAGACCAGCATGTTCGGATTGCGCCAGGACCGGTCGACGTTGTTGATCAGCGCGTCGAACCAGACGACCCGTCCGGCCTCGCGCGGGTCGACCTGGTAGGCGAGCGAGTCGAAGCCGATCGAGCCGGGCAGGAAGTCCATCCCGAGGTTGAGCCCGCCGCTGGCCTTCAGGAGCTCCTGCACCTCCTGGTCGGGCTCGGCGAGCCCGATGACCGGGTCGAGCTGGATCTGTACGAGGTCGGGGACCCGCAGCCCGAGCCGACGGCCGAGCTGCCCGCAGATGACCTCCGCGACCAGCGTCTTGCGCCCCTGTCCGGCGCCGGTGAATTTCATGACGTACGTGCCGAGGTCGTCGGCCTCGACGATCCCGGGGAGCGATCCACCCTCCCGCAGGGGCGTGACGTAGCGGGTCGCTGTGACTTCGGTGAGCATTGGCCCAGGCTATCCGGCGAGGTCGCCCCACGATCCGCGGACGACGGGGCCGGCGGAGGTCGAGGTGTGCCATGCCGGCCGCGGGCGCGGGGGTGGCCCTCACCCGGTCCGCCGGACTCGGCTCCTCAGACGTGCAGCGTTCCGTCGAGGACGGTGACCGCGTACCCGGTGAGGTGGACGCGGTCACCGTGCACGGCGGTCCTGACAAGGCCGGTGCGCGCGGATACCTGCAGGCCGGTGAGCCCGTCGCGGCCCGTCCGCGCCGACCAGTAGGGGGCCAGGGCGGTGTGGGCGCTGCCTGTGACCGGATCCTCAAGGATGCCTTCGGCAGGTGAGAAGAAGCGGGAGACGAAGTCGTACTCCAGGCCGGGTCCGGGCGCCGGGGCCGTGATGATGACGCCGCGCAGGCCTTCACGACGGGTCAGGTCGGCCACCGCGTCGAGGTCGGGCGTCACGGCCCGGACGGTGGCCTCGTCGGGCAGGACGGTCAGCAGGTCCCCGAGCGCACCGGTACGGAAGGTGGCTTCCGGCTTCACTCCCAGGGCCTCCGACAAGCCCTCCGGCACCGGGACTTCAGTGCCGGGCGCGGCCGGGAAGTCCAGGGTGATGCTGCCGTCCTCGTGCGCATGCGCGGTGAGGATGCCGCTGAACCGGCTGCGGAACCGCAGCGCGCCGACCACCCCCCGCTCCCGTCGCAGCGTGTGCGCAGCGGCCAGTGTGGCATGGCCGCACAGATTGGTCTCGACGAGTGGGGCGAACCAGCGGATCTCCCAGTCGGCGTCCTCGTCGGCGGGGAGCTGCCGCACGAAGGCGGTCTCCGAGTGATTCAGCTCGGCGGCGACCTGCTGCATCCAGGCGGCGTCAGGCCAGTCTCCGGCATCGAGCAGGCACACGCCCGCAGGGTTTCCGGCAAAGGGGCGGTCGGTGAAGGCGTCTACGACGTGGATACGCATACCGCGAAGATATCGACGCCAATCACGGCCGAACCAAGTCCAATCCGAGAAAAGTGGACTGAATTCTCGTCCCGGGTCTCCGCTGACCCGCACACCACGGCGGCGACGCGACCGGTTGCGCCGACGGCTGTGGCCGGCGCATCGCGGGTACCGCGCCGTGTCCGGCGCGGCGCCCGGTCCCCGCGGGCGCCTTCGCGCACCGGGGGCCGGACGTCCTGGGCGGTGTGCCGCTACGCGTCCTCGTCGTTGACCCAGCTCATGAGCTTGCGCAGCTCGCGGCCGGTGGTCTCCAGGAGGTGGTCGCTGTCGGCCTTCTTGTACTCGTT
>NZ_JBEYFB010000041.1:0-65485 GCF_040634135.1 Streptomyces sp. NPDC007164 | reverse complement strand
CGCAAGGGCTGACCCGCAACCCCCTTCTCCTTCCCCACGGTCCGGGGCCGAGTGGTGCACACGCACCGCACGGCCCCGGACCGTTTCCGATCACCGTCGCGAGCGACAGCGCGCCGAGAGTAAAAGCATGGCAAAACGCGCTCGTCAAGCGGCCGCCCGGCCTGCCTGAGCGGTTCTTTTCAGACTTTCCCGCCCGCCGGGCCCTCACGGCTCCGGAAGCCCCGTGACCGGCCCTATGCTCTACACGTCTGTAGAGCACGGGACCCTCTCTCGGTGATCCCGTGCTCCCCCGTACCCCTCGTACGCACGTAAGGGAGTGGACGCCGCCATGGTGTTCAAACGACTGCTCGGCTCGCTCGGCGTGGGCGGTCCAACCGTCGACACCGTCCTCACCACCGGGGCGACCGCTCCCGGTGGTCCTCTGTCCGGCCAGGTCCATCTCAAGGGCGGCAGCGCCGACTTCGACATCGACCACATCGCGCTGGAACTGGTCGCGCAGGTGGAGGCCGAGCACGAGGACGGCGAGGTGGAGCGCGTCGTGGCCTTCGAGCGCTTCACCGTCGGCGGCGGCTTCCGGCTGGCCGCGGGCGAGCAACTCAGCGTGCCGTTCACGGTCACACTGCCGTGGGAGACGCCGGTCACCGAGCTGTACGGGCAGAGCCTGGGCATCGTGCTCGGCGTGCACACGGAGCTGTCGGTCGCCGGTGCCAAGGACAAGGGGGATCTCGACCGGCTCCTGGTGAGCCCGCTGCCGGTGCAGGAGGCGATCCTCGAAGCGTTCGGACAGCTCGGCTTCGGCTTCCGGTCCGCGGATCTGGAGTACGGCCGCATCGGCGGCACCGGCCAGCAGCTCCCCTTCTACCAGGAGATCGAGCTGACCCCGCCGCCGCAGTACGCGCACGCGGTCGAAGAGATCGAGGTAACTTTCCTCGCCACCGCGGGCGGTATGGAGGTGGTCCTGGAGGCCGACAAGCGTGGCGGAGCGTTCTCCGACGGGCACGACGCTCTCACCCGGTTCACCGTCGCGCACGACGGAATCCACCATCAGGACTGGCGGGCGCTCGTCGAAGGCCGGTTCCAGCAGCTGATCGAGCACCGGTCCGCGTACGCGGCCGGCTCGGCGTACGGGCACGGCGACCCGTACGCCGGGCACCACGGCCACGAGCCCGGCCACGGCCACCACGAGGACCACGGCGGCGGTCACCGTTCCGGTCCGGGCCTGGGAACGGCCGTCGCGGTGGGAGCGGCCGGGCTCGCGGTCGGCGTCGTCGGAGGCATGGTCGCCGCCGAAGTCGTGGACGAGGTGGGGGACTTCTTCGAGGGCGACAACGATGACGACGGCGATGACGAGGGTGGTGACGACTGATGTTCGGAATCAGCGAGATCGCGATCATTCTGATCGTGGTGATAGTGCTTCTGGGCGCCAAGCGCCTCCCCGATCTGGCCCGCTCCGCGGGCAAGTCGGCCCGCATCCTCAAGGCCGAGGCGAAGGCCATGAAGGAGACCGAGGGCGCCGGAGGTGAAACGGGGGCGCCCCGTGTCATCCGCGGCGAGACCGTGGGCCGGCAGGATGCCGGGGATCCGGCGCCGGACACGGGGCAGCAGCCTCGGGGCCGCGCCTGAGACTGCCGGGCCGGGGCGGCGTGCACGCCGTCAAGGCGTGCACGCCTGCGAGATCGACAGGCTGTTCTCGTAGAGATGGAGCCGGGTGATCCGGCCGCCCTCGGCGGTGAGGCGCAGCGCGAAGGGGCCCTCGAAGGACTTTCCGGTCGCACGGACGGTCCCCGCGAGATGCCCCAACAGGACGGCGTCGGTTCCGTCGACGAGGAAGGTGTCGATGGACGCGCGGGCGTCCTCGGGCACGGTGTGATCGGTCAGCTCCGCGAACTGGGAGGCGCATTCGGCGGCGGTGGACCGGGGCCGGATCCACGGTACCGCGGGGTTCTCGGCGAGCAGCCAGTCGACCTCGTCGGCGAAGAGCGCGGTGAGTGCTTCGGTGTCCCCTGCGAGGCGGAGTTCGAGGAACTTCTGGACGGTGGCGCGGGTGGCGTCCGCGATGTCGGTGGGGTTCATGTGCCCCAGCCTGCCCGGACGCTGACGGAGCGTCGATTACCTCGGAGGTAGGGGCAGGCGGCGCCGCCACAGTCGCCGAGTGCCGTTCGTGCTGCCCTGGAGGAGGAAGCGGTCGTCCGGCGGCGGTGCGATGCCCCCGGAGGCCGTCCGGCCGGACGGCCGCGGCCGAGTGTGCCCGAGCGAGCTTTCCCGTGGCGCCCGGTGGACGCCGCGCCTGTGACTTCTACACCTTGAGACCGGCGGCGACCGGCCGGTGGTCGCTGGCGGTGGCGGGGAGGGTCCAGGCGTCGGTGGGGGTGACGCCCCGGGTGAGGATGTGGTCGATCCGGGCGATCGGGAAGGCCGCGGGCCAGCTGAAGCCGAAGCCGGTTCCGGCCTCGTCCTTGACCGATGTCAGCCGGGACGTGAGCGGCGCGAGGGCGCGGTCGGTGGTGGCTCCGTTGAGGTCGCCCAGCAGGAGGACCTTCTTCTGCCGCTCCTGGTCGACCGCCCGGTCGAGAGCGGCGAGCGTCTCGTCGCGGCGTGCGACGGCGAAGCCGGACGCGCCGACCCGGACCGAGGGCAGATGGACCACGTACACGGCGAGGGGACCGTTCGGCCCCTGGACCTGGGCGCGCAGTGAGCGGCTCCAGCCGGGATCGATGGTGACGCGCCGGGACTCGGTGATGGGGTAGCGGCTCCACAGGGCGACGGTTCCGATGTGCACGCGGTGGGTGAGCCGCCGGTCCAGCACCTTCCGGTAGGCGGGCAGGGCTTCGTCGGTCACTTCTTCCAGGGCCACGAGGTCGGGGTCGGCGGCCAGCAGCGTACGGGCGGTGGCGGCGGGGTCGGAGTTGGTGGCGCTGACATTGTGGGTGACCACGGTCAGGTTCGGCCCGGTGTCGCTCCGCCCGCCGAAGTACAGGGACGCGAACATGGCGGCCCACACGGCGCCGAGCAGCAGGGTGGCGACGACGGCCGGCACCGACCTGCGGAACAGTGCGGCCAGGAGCAGCACGGGTACGGCCAGGCCGGTCCAGGGCAGCACGGTTTCGAGCAGGCTGCCGAGATTGCCCGGCGAGTTGGGCATGAGCGAGTGACAGACCATCACCAGACCGGTCACCACGGCGACGGCGCTCAGAAACCGGCCCCGGTCCCGGCCCCACCCCGAGCCGAACCGGCTGAACCTGCCAAACCGGCTGAACCGGCTGAACCGGCTGAACCGGCTGAACCGGCTGAACCGGCTGAACCGGCTGAACCGGCCGATCGGGCCGGACAAACGGCCCAGCCGACCGGGCGGCTGTCCGTCCGGGGCCGGTCCTCCCGCCACAGGAACGGAATCGGACGGAACGGGGCAGACAGGAAAGGGGGCGGAGGAGACGGGATCGGTGGGCGAGGAGGCAAGGCCGGAGGGGACGGGATCGGAGGGGACAGGATCGGAGTGCGAGGAGGCAGGGTCGGAGAATCCGCCTCCGATGTACACATCCGGGTAGGGGTCCTCGCGCAGATCGGCCATGGCATGTCCTTCGGAAGAGGGCTCGGACTCAAGGGGGCTGAGCACGGCGCCGGTCAGCCTGCCGCGTTGCTCAGCGACGCCGGGCAGGTGCCACCGGGGCTGGTCAGGAGCTCGAAGTGCCACATCTCGTTGTTGTAGACCTGGCACAGGCCGTAGTCGGAGCCGTTGCGGATGAGCCAGTCGTCGGCATCGGTGGGGCCGATGTCGACCGCCTTCCCGGAGACATGCGCCGACTTCTGCGGGGTGTTCACGAACTGCCTCGCCTTCTCGGCGCTCCCGTACTTCTCGATGCCCTCGTCCAGCAGGCGCTGCTGGTGTTCCCTGCTGCGCCATCCCGAGGTGACCCGGAATTCGATGCCGTCGTCGCGGGCGTCCCGGGCCGCCTGCTGCACGGCCTTCAGCAATCGCTTGTCCAGCCGGGCGATGGCCGGGTACCGGGTGTCGAAGGGGGTGAACTGACGACCGTCCGGGGTGCCGCCCCCGTCGGCGCCCTCCGGGGTGACCTCCGCGGTCGCTGCACGGCTGCCCGGCGCCCGGTCCGCCGTGACGTCGGCGTGCGCGGCCGGTTCGCTCCGGGTCGTCAGGCCCCATGCCGCCGCCAGTGCCACCACCAGGACCGCGCCCACTCCCGCCACTGTCCGGCCGGGCAGGCGGCGCGCTGCCGTGGCGGAGCGGCTCTTGGCGGGGTTGTCGTGCATGGTGGCCTCCGGGCATCTCGTACGGCGCGGCGGGTGCCGCGGACCGATGCCTTGAGTGAACGGTGAGCCGTGTTGTCGGACCGTTTCGATTTCCCGATACGTTTTCGATATCCCCGGACCGCTCAAAATAGGGACGGTCATCGCGGACCGCTCGAACAGGGACGGCCGGACAGACCGGCGACCTGCCGGGTGAGGCACAGAGCAGGAGAGGCCGTATGCGGGTGCTGATTGTCGAGGACGAGCTGTATCTCGCCGAGGCGGTGCAGGCGGGTCTGAGGCTCGAAGCCATCGCCTCCGACATCGCCGGGGACGGCGACACCGCGCTGGAACGCCTCGATGTGAACGAGTACGACGTCGTCGTGCTCGACCGCGACATTCCCGGCACGCACGGTGACGACGTGTGCCGGGCGATCGTCGAGCGGCGGCTCGGCTGCCGCGTGCTCATGCTGACCGCGGCGGGCCTCCTGGACGAGAAGGTCACCGGCTTCGAGATCGGCGCCGACGACTATCTGACGAAGCCCTTCGACCTGAAGGAGCTGGTCGTACGGCTGCGCTCGCTGGCCCGCCGCCCCAAGGACAGCACTCCTCCGGTCATCGAGTGCGACGGAATCCGGCTGGACCCGTTCCGGCGGGAGGTGTTCCGCGACGGGAGATACGTGGCGCTCACCAGGAAGCAGTTCGCCGTGCTGGAGGTCCTGATGACCGCGCGCGGCGGTGTCGTCAGCGCGGAGACGCTGCTGGAGCGGGCCTGGGACGAGAACGCCGACCCGTTCACCAACGCGGTCCGCATCACCATGTCCACGCTCCGTAAACGGCTCGGTGAACCGTCGGCCATCCATACCGTGCCCGGCGTCGGCTACCGTCTCGGCGAGTCGGCCGGGGGTGACCGGTGAACCGCCGGCCGGCACCCCGGCGGCACACCGGCGCCGCTTCGGCCGAAGGCCCCTCGGAAGGCCGGTCCGGGAGCCGGTCCGGGGGATGGTCCGAAGGCCGTTCCTGGGATCGGCCCGAAGGCCGGCCGGGAGGCCGGTCCGAGGGCCCGGCACCGTCCGGTCGGCCGCGGCGGCTGACCGCCCGGATGAAGCTCACCCTCACGTACGCCCTGTTCGTCGTCGTCGCCGGGGCGCTCAGCCTGGTCGTGGTCTACCTGGCCATGCGCTTCGTGCCCTACTACCCGCTGGCGGACGTGAACCCGCAGGCCGCGGCCATCGCCACCCGCCCGGACATCCTCCGGGCCCTGGCCAAGGCGTCCGGCATCGCCCTGCTGATCCTGGCACTGGTCGGGCTCGGCGCCGGCTGGCTCATCGCGGGCCGCGTCCTGCGCCCCCTCCAGGACATCACCCGGGCGGCCCGCCGGGCCGCCCACGGCTCCCTGGACCACCGCATCGGGCTCACCGGTCCGCGCGACGAGTTCACCGAGCTCTCCGACACCTTCGACGACATGCTCGCCCGTCTCCAGCGGTCCTTCGACGCCCAGCAGCGCTTCGCCGCCAACGCCTCGCACGAACTGCGCACACCGCTCGCCGTCAGCCGCACCATGCTCGACGTGGCCGTCGCCGACCCCGACGGCCAGGACTACCACCAACTCGTCTCCCGGCTCCGCGAGACCAACCAGCGCGGCATCGACATCACCGACGCCCTGCTGCGGCTCTCCGCCCTCGAACACACCCCGCCCACCATGGAGCACCTGGACCTCGCCGACACCGCCCGAGCAGCCGTCGAGGCCGTCCGCGAGGAGGCCGGGACACGGAACATCGCGCTCTCCGCCGACATCCGTCCGGCCCGGGTCACCGGCAACGGCGTACTGCTGCGCCAACTGACCCTGAACCTGCTCCACAACGCCGTACGGCACAACCTGCCCACCGGCGGCACGCTCTCCCTTTCCACCGGCCCCGACACTGCCCGGCCCGGCCGCGCCCTCCTGACCGTCACCAACACCGGACCGCGGCTGGGCGACACGGTCGACCGCCTCACCGAGCCGTTCCTGCGCGGCAGCGGGCGCCTGGCCGAACAGGACTCCTCCCGCCGCGGCCACGGCCTCGGCCTGGCGATCGTCGCCAGCATCGTCCGCGCCCACCACGCGGACCTGACGCTCACCGCCAACCCGGGCGGCGGACTCACCGTCCGCGTGTCCCTGCCCGGCGCCCAAGGAGGCCACGCGGGAACCAACGGGAACTGAGAGGCTGTCGGCAGGAGGGGAAGAAGACCCCGGAACGACTCGGACTCCTAGCTCCAGCGGCGGGTCACGCCGGAGGCCACCCCGCAAGAACCTTCACGTGGACACGGAGTGGCTCCTGCTGGTGACCGACGCCGGCGCACACCGCGTTCGGCGTGTCGCCGATGACGAACAGCCGGAACCGGTTGGAGCCTGAAGGCATGACCGACCCGACTCAGGACCCCCGCTTCCTGCAGGACCCGTACCAGGCTTACGCGGTCATGCGGTCCAAGTGCCCGGTGCAGGCCGTCCCCACCGGCTCCGGCGGACACACCGGCTACCTCGTCACCGGCTACGCGGAAGCCAGGCAGGCCCTCCGCGACGCTCGGCTCTCGAAGGACACGGCCGCTTTCTTCGCGGACAAGGAGTCACGACGTCGTCCGCACCCGGCGGTGGCACACACCATGCTGGCCAGCGACCCTCCCCGGCACACCCGGCTGCGCAAGCTCGTGACCAAGGCGTTCACAACAGGGGCCGTCACGGAGCTCCGTCCGTTCATCACCCGCGTCACCGACGAGCTGTTGGATCAGTGGCCCGTCGGTGAGCGCTTCGACTTCGTGGCCGGCCTGGCGGTTCCACTGCCCGTCATCGTGATCTGCGGGCTGCTGGGAGTACCGGAGGGCGACCGGCCCGACGTCCGGCGCTGGTCCGGAGAGCTGTTCGCGGCAGGGAGGCCCGACATCATCGATGCGGCCTCGCATGCCATGGCCGACTACATGACGGGCCTCATCGCCGCCAAGCGCCTGCACCCCGGCGGCTCGCTCCTCGACCGGCTCATCGCGGTTCGCGACGGCGACGACGACTGCCTGGGCGAGGAGGAACTGGTCTCTCTGGCGGTTCTGTTGCTCGTCGCCGGACACGAGACCACCACCAACTTCCTCTCCAATGCCGTCCTGGCGCTGCTCCAGCACCCTGACGAGCTGAACCGTCTTCGGGAGAACCCGGACGAGATCCCGGCCGCGCTGGACGAGCTGCTCCGCTTCGATTCCCCCGTGAGTACGGCCACCTTCCGGTTCACCACAGAGGCCGTCACACTCGGCAGCACCGACATCCCCGCGGGCGTCCCGGTGTTGATCGGTCTCGGGGCCGCCAACCGTGACCCGGAACAATTCCCGTCACCCGACCGGCTCGACCTGGACCGGAACACCACCACCCATCTCGGTTTCGGCCACGGCATCCACCGCTGTGTCGGCGCTCCCCTGGCCAGGGCCGAGGCCGAGATCGCCCTGCGGGCAGTCCTGACCCGGTTTCCCGCGATCCGGCTCGCCGCACCGCCCGACCAACTGGCATGGCGTCGCACGCGACTTGTCCGCGGTCCGGCGTCGCTGCCACTCCTCGCCCGTGCGCTTTGACCTTGCCCCTGGGGGAAGGGCGAGAGTGGCTTCGTGGATCACGTGGGCGAGCGGTGCCTGCTCGTCGGTGTGACAGGACGAAGAGGGAGACAGCGCATGGCGGAGACCTGCGTCATTTTCGACATCGGTGGCGTACTGGAGATCACACCGGAAACGGGGTGGGTGCAGCGGTGGGAGAAGCGGCTGGAATTGCCGCCCGGCACGGTGCATGAGCGGATGCGTGACGTGTGGCGGGCCGGGAGCGTCGGAAGCATCGGTGAACGAGAGCTTCACGAGCAGTTGACCGTGCGCCTGGGGCTCGACGCTCCCCGGCTCGAAGCCTTCATGGCCGACCTGTGGACGGAGTACCTGGGAACGCCCAACGAGGAGCTCATCACCCATGTGCGAGGGCTGCGTGGAAAGTGCCGGCTGGGCATCCTGAGCAACAGCTTCGTCGGTGCCCGGGAGCGGGAGACATCGCGGTACCGCTTCGACGAGCTGGTCGAGCGGATCGTCTACTCGCACGAGATCGGCATCGAGAAGCCGGACCCACGCGCTTTCCAGGCCGCGTGCGCCGCCCTGGAAGTGCGGCCGGAGGGCTGCCTGTTCGTCGATGACCTCGTGGTGAATGTCGAGGCCGCCCGGGCGGCGGGCATGCAGGCGCACCTGTTCGAGGACAACGCCCGGACGATCACACGCATCGCGGCCCATCTGGACACCGGTCCCCGGACGCCCCGAAGTCCTGCGCGCCGTGCCGTGCCGTCCGACGAGTGACGGCCGCCAAGGCCGTACTTGTCACATGGGGTGTCCTGGCCCGCTGCCTGGACACCGTCGCTCTGCCGTCCCGAAGCCGAAGCCGGGCCCGCTCGGGGGTGTCCGTCACGAATCCGGCCGACAGCGCGGGATTCAAGTCGGGAACCGGTCAAATGCCAAGCCCAGCAGGCGAGTCGTGCCCGCCGCGCCTCTTCTCCCCTGCCGTATCGTCCTTGTATGAACCCTCTGAGCCCGGACGATCCACGTGCGGTAGGGCCCTATCGGCTTCTCGGCGTGCTCGGGGAAGGGGGCATGGGCCGGGTGTACCTCGCGCGATCCGCAGGGGGAGAACCGTCGCCGTGAAAGTCGTCCGGGCGGAGTTCGCCGGGCAGGACGATTTCCGGCAGCGGTGCACGGGAGGTCGACGCCGCGCGGCGCGTGGGCGGTGACTGGACCGCGCCGGCCCTGGACTTCGACATGAGTGCCGCGACACCCTGGGTCGCCACCGGGTACGTCCCGGGCCCCGACCTCCAGACCGTCGTGACCGACGACTACGGCCCGCTGCCCGAGCGCTCGCTGTGCGTCCTCGCGAACCGGCTCGCGCTCGCCCTGGGGGCCATCCACGCCGCCGGTCTCGTGCACCGGGACCTGAAGCCGTCCAATGCCCTCGTCACCGTCGACGGCCCCCGCGTCATCGACTTCGGTATCGCCCGCGCCCTGCACGCCGTTACCGACGACGGCCCGTACAAGGCCATCCTCTTCAGGGCCAGGGCGGGCGAGGCACCCGTGCCCCAGAAGTACTTGGGGCAGTGGGTACCCAAGGGCGAGAAGAAAAACCCGACGGCCCAGGTCACCATCAAGCAGGCGAAGACCGGGTATTACGTCGTCAACGGGTGGGACAACGCCCCCGAGAAGCGCTGCACCTGGAATGAAGTCCTGGTGTTCGTGAACGACACCGGTCTCATTTCCAGGCCGATCTACCAGCGCGGTTCGGTGAATCCCTGCGGCAGGGCTCCCACCGGCGCCCGCGGGTACACCCTCGCCGACTCCGGCATCCTGTCCATGGGGCATGCGGGGCGCAAGCTGGAGTTCGTCCGCAAGCCCGGCGCGTAGCGCGCGCGTACAGGGCACCGCGGGCCGAGCGCCCCCAGCTCGTCCTCAATGATCTTCACGGCGAAGAAGTGTGCGCCTTCACCGGCCCGGTCGCACCTCGGTGCCCGGGTGATGTGCGGTGACGGCAGAGCGTGCGGCGATGTACAGGCCGATGCTCCGGCGGGCCGCCGCCCACCGCGTACCACTCCCGACAGGCCCGGCGGTCGCAATTCCGATGCCGGGCCGTCACGGCATCGAGGCTGCGTGGCCGCTCGTCACGGACGAGCATTAAGGTTCGATGCGAGGTATGTGCGCGCCCGTCCCACTTCGGAGCAACGGGCTCAGGATCCACTCCGCGCACTGGAAGGGAACGAAGCCGTGCATGGCGAGTACAAGGTGCCCGGCGGCAAGCTTGTCGTCGTGGATCTGGATGTCGAGCAGGGCGCGCTACGCAACGTGCGCGTCGCCGGAGACTTCTTTCTGGAGCCCGACGAGGCGATCCTCTCGATCAACGAGGCCCTGGAGGGTGCCCCGTCCTCGACGGACACCGCGGGTCTGGCGGCGCGGATCACGGCGGGACTGCCGGAGTCGACCGTCATGCTCGGGCTGACCGCGGAGGGCGTCGGCATCGCTGTCCGGCGAGCGCTGGCGCATGCGACCGAGTGGAGCGACTACGACTGGCAGCTGGTGCACACGGAGCCCCAGGCCCCGGCGCTGCACATGGCATTGGACGAGGTCCTCACCGCCGAGGTGGCCGCCGGGCGGCGGGCGCCCACGTTGCGGGTGTGGGAATGGGCCTCGCCCGCTGTGATCATCGGCAGCTTCCAGTCGCTGCGCAACGAGGTGGACCCCGAAGGGGCGGCAAAGCACGGAGTGACCGTGGTACGCCGCATATCCGGTGGCGGGGCCATGTTCGTGGAGCCCCTGAGCACCATCACGTACTCCCTGTCGGTGCCGGAGTCGCTGGTCTCCGGCCTCTCCTTCGCCGACAGCTACGCCTACCTCGACGACTGGGTGCTGGGCGCCCTCGGCGACATGGGCATCAGGGCCTGGTACCAGCCCCTCAACGACATCGCCACCGAAGCCGGGAAGATCGCCGGCGCCGCTCAGAAGCGGATCGTCGGCGCCGACGGCGGCCCCGGAGCCGTCCTGCACCACGTGACGATGTCGTACGACATCGACGCGGACAAGATGCTGGAGGTGCTGCGGATCAGCAAGGAGAAGCTCTCCGACAAGGGCACCAAGAGCGCCAAGAAGCGTGTCGACCCGCTCCGTCGCCAGACCGGCCTCGCCCGGGAGCAGGTGATCGAGAACATGATCGCCTCCTTCCGCAACCGCTACGGGCTGACCACCGGCGAGGTCACGGCGGAGGAGATGACCCGGGCCGAGGAGCTGGTGCGGACGAAGTTCGGCACTGCGGAATGGACCGCTCGGGTGCCGTGAGGCCGGTCGCGGGCAGGTGTCGGCTTTCCGTCGCGGGCAGGTGTCGGCCTTCCGTCGCGGGCAGGCGTCAGCTTTCCGTCGCGGGCAGGTGTCGGCCTTCCGTCGCGGGCGGTTCGTGCCGGGGCAGTTCCTGTTCGGTCCAGATGATCTTGCCCTCGGTGGTGTAGCGGGTGCCCCAGCGGCGGGTGAGCTGGGCGACGAGGAAGAGCCCTCGGCCGCCCTCGTCCGTGGTGCGGGCGTGTCTGAGCCGTGGCGAGGTGCTGCTGGTGTCGGAGACCTCGCAGATCAGGACGGACTGGCGCAGCAGCCGGATCCGGATCGGCCCGCTGGCGTAGCGCACCGCGTTGGTGACCAGCTCGCTGACGATCAGCTCGGTCGTCATCTCCAGTTCTTCCAGGCCCCAGGCGCTCAGCTGGCGGGCGGTCCGGGCCCGGACTCCGGCGACGGCGGCCGGGTCGGCGGCCACTTCCCACGAGGCGACGTGGTCGGGGCTCAGCTCGTGGGTACGGGCGAGCAGCAGGGCCACGTCGTCGGGCTGGGGCACCGGGACCAGTTGGTCCACGACCGTCGCGCACAGGGCGTCGAGCGGGAGGCCGCGCTGTGCCAGGGCGCCCCCGAGGCGGGACATGCCGAGATCGGGGTCCTGGTCGCGGCCCTCGATCAGGCCGTTGGTGTAGAGGCCGATCAGGCTCCCCTCGGGCAGTTCGGTCTCCGCCGTCTCGAACGGCAGCCCGCCCAGGCCCAGCGGCGGTCCCGCGGGCAGTTCGAGGAAGGTGACCCGGCCGTCCGGGGCGACGACGACGGGCGGCGGGTGGCCGGCGCGGGCCATGGTGCAGCGCTGGGTGACCGGGTCGTAGACGGCGTACAGGCAGGTGGCGCCGAGTACGGGGGTGCTCTGCTCCCCGCCCTCGGGTTCCTCGTCGCTGAGGCGGAGCACGAGGTCGTCGAGGTGGGCGAGGAGTTCGTCGGGCGGCAGGTCCATGTCGGCGAGGGTGTGCACCGCGGTGCGGAGCCGGCCCATGGTGGCCGCGGCGGCGATGCCGTGGCCGACCACGTCGCCGACGACGAGCGCGACCCGGGCGCCGGACAGCGGGATCACGTCGAACCAGTCGCCGCCGACACCGTCCTTGGCGTCCGCCGGGAGGTAGGAGGAGGCCACGTCCAGTGCCATTCCGCCGGGCAGTGTGTGCGGGAGCAGGCTGCGCTGGAGGGTCAGCGCGGTGGTGTGCTCGTGGGTGTAGCGGCGGGCGTTGTCCACGCACACGGCGGCCCGCGCCACCATCTCGCGGGCCGGAAGCACATCGTCCGGTTCGAACGGGGCGGGGTTCTGCGACCGGATGAAGGTGGTCAGACCGAGCACCGTGTCGCGGGCCCGCATGGGTACGGCGATCAGGGAGTGGAGTCCGTACTCGCGGATGCTCGCCGCCCTGGCGGGCTGTTCGACGGCCCATACGTTGTTGTCGGGGTCCAGGACCGGGATGAGCAGGGGTTCGCCGTCGATGAGGAACCGCATGTCGTGGGGCGGGGGTACGAAGTCCACCGGGTCCCCGATCCGGCGGACCGCCTCCGGGCAGCCCTCGCGCACCGAGCTCATCCCGGCCCGGCGCATCTGCGGCCGGGTGGCGGCGACGGCGCCGGACCTGGTCAGCTCCGCGCCGGACAGCCCCGTGCCCAGCGGCCACGGGCCCGGCGCACCGGGGCTGGCGACCGGTTCCAGCAGGTCGACGATCACGAAGTCGGCGAACCGCGGCACCGCGAAGTCGGCCAGTTCCTGGGCCGTACGGATCACGTCCAGGGTGGAGCCGATGGTGGCTCCGGCGTCGTTGACCAGGGCCAGGCGCTGCTGGGCGTTCCACCGGTCGGTGACGTCGAGGACCATGTAGCACAGGCCCGTGACGCCGCCGTCGTTGTCGGTCAGCGGCAGGTACGAGGTGGAGTAGGCGCGCCTGCGGCGCGGGTCGGCCCAGGTCCAGCCCAGGTACTCGTAGTCGATGACGGGAATCCCGGTGTCCAGCACACCGCGCATCAGCGTCTCGATGGCCTCGGTCTCCAGCCCCGGCAGCACCTCGCTCAGCCGCTGGCCCACCCGGTGCTCGCGCGGGACGCCGCCGAAACGTTCCAGGGTGTCGTTCACCCAGACGTAGCGCAGGTCCGGGCTCATCACCGCCATGCCGATCGGCGACCCGGTCAGGAAGGCGTCCAGCACGGACTGTCCGACCGTCCACTCCGGCCGCCGTTCACGACCGGAGACCAGGAAGCACTCGCGGCCGTCCAGGTGAAAGGAGGCCGAGACCCTCAGGTCCACCCCGATCCGGCTGCCGTCGCTCCGCCGGACGTCCGCGACGCCCCGCCACCCCACGCCCGCCCGGCAGCGCTCGGCGATCGCGGCCACCCGTACCGGGTCCTCGGGCATGTCGAGCAGGGAGCCGGCCGGCCGCCCGACCACCTCCGTGGCCCGGTACCCCAGCAGCTCCTGTGCGCTGTGCGTCCAGCCGACGACCGTTCCGTTGCCGGCGACCACCACGGTCGCGTCGTTCGCCGTGTCGTAGGAGTGCCGGGGAGTGCGGGGCCTCGAAGGTTCGGCTCCGGGCGCCGACTGCGGACCTGCACACGCCATACCGGACACCACCTATCCGCTCCCTGCCCATGATCCCGCCTACCGCGCTCGGGTGCGAGCGACAGCGGTGCCGGACTCGGCCCGGGCGGACCGGACGAGGGGGACCCCGGACGGACCGGACGAGAGGATCAGCGCACCGGCCCCGGACCGGTGTGGGCGGACGGGACCGGGGGCCGGTGCTCGTACCAGCGCCGGTCGGCCTCCAGCTGGGCGGCGAGGGAGATCAGGCGTTCCTCGCTGCGGGACGGGCCGAGCAGCTGCGCCCCGACGGGCAGCCCGTCGCCGGTGAACCCGGCCGGTACGTTGATGCCCGGCCAGCCCAGTACGTTCCAGGGCCAGGCGTACGGGCAGGCCTCGGTCATCGCGAGATCGGTGCGCCAGGCGCTCAGCCCGTCGAAGCGGCCGATCGGGGGCGGCGGCAGCGCGGTCGTCGGGGTGAGCAGCACGTCGTACCCGGCGCCGCCCCGCGACGGGCGGAAGAACCCGCCGATCCTGCGGTGCTGGCGCACCTCGCGTTCCCTGGCCGCCCGTACCACCCGGCCGCCGAGCCGGGTGCCGGTGCGCAGTGCGCTGCGGGTGCGCGGGTCGAGGAGCGCGGGGTCGGGGTGGCGGGCGGCGAGTTCGGCGATCCCGGCGGTGGCGCGGGGGACGAAACCGAGGCCGATCAGTCCGTAGTGGGGCCTGGCTTCCTGGACGTCGTGGCCCAGCCGGGCGAGGGCCTCGGCCAGTGCGAGGACGGCCCGTCGCACATCGGGGTGGGGTGCGGAGCCGGTGAGGGTGAGCGGGGGGCGCCAGGCGAGGGCGATGCGCAGCCGGCCCGGGTCGCGGCGGGCGGCGGCCGCGGCGGCGACGGGCGGCGGCCGGTGCTGGTCCTCGGGGTGGGAACCGGCGACCGCGTCGAGCAGCAGTGCGGCGTCGGCGACGGTCCTGGCGAGCGGCCCGTTGACGGTCAGGCCCTGGAAGGCATCGGTGTGCGGGTGGCCGGAGATCCGGCCGCGCTGGGGCTTGATGCCGACGAGGTGGGTCCAGGCCGCCGGGATGCGTACGGACCCCGCCCCGTCGGAGCCGAGCGCGGCGGGCACCAGACCGGCCGCGACGGCCGCCGCGGAGCCGCCGGACGAGCCGCCGGGGGTGTGGCCGGTGTGCCACGGGTTGCGGGTGGCGCCGAAGGCGGGGCCCTCGGTGAACGGCCACTGGCCCAGCTCGCAGGAGTTGGTCTTCCCGACGATCACGGCCCCCGCCGCCCGCAGCCGGCGTACCGCCTCGCTGTCCGCGGTCGCGGCGGGCAGATCGCCGTCGCAGCCGAAGTAGGTGGGCATCCCGGCGACGTCCGTGTCGTCCTTGACGGCGACCGGTACGCCGAGCAGGGGCAGCCGCTCCCCCGCCGCGAGCCGGCGGTCGGCCTCGGCGGCCTCGGCGAGCGCGGCCTCGGCACGCAGGTGCCGGAAGGCGTTGAGGGTGCTCCGGCTCGCTTCGATGCGGCGCAGTGCGGCGGTCACCTGCTCGACCGAGGTGGTGCGGCCCTCGGCCAGCTCCCGTGCGCTGTCGGCGAGTCCCGCGGGACCGGCCGGTCCGGTGGTTTCCACCGCTTCCGTTGAGGACATGGGCGGACCGCCTTCCTCGTGTCGGACGACACCGCGCGGAGGCTGTGCGCGGCGCGCCTGTTGCGCCCGAACGAACTTACCGGAGGGTAACGACGAATGAGCGGTCCGCTCAACCGTTCGGTGGAAAGTGGCCGAGGTGCGTCCCGGGCGTGTTCGGGAAGGTCTTCGGTCGCGTCCGGGGAGTGTCAGTGCCGCTTGCTACTTTCTGCGACGGAAGCGGACCGCGAGAAGTACTGGTGGAGGGCGCGTGGAAGCGGAGTTCGAGGGCGAGTTCGAGACGCATCTGACGGTGCGCCTCGAACCTCGCGCCGGGGGCGGTACGGGGGATGCCCGGGAGGCCGGCCGGCTGGGCCGCTGGGCGGAGCGCAAGGGCCTGAAGCTCACCCGTATCGTCCTGGACCGCGGTGCCACGCCCGACCAGCCCATGCTGACCGAACGGGGCCGGGGTTCGCTCTCCGGGCAGCGGGCCGCCGCCGGGCTCCGGTCGGCCGAGCTGCGCGCGGCGGGCTTTCCCGTCGTACGCGTGAAGATCGAGGCCGCTCCGTGGAACGAGGACATACCGGCGACGGCCTGCGAGGCCGCCGCGCTACCTCCCGACTGCCACTTCGAGCATCACGTCAAGCTGCTGCTGACCGGTGAGCCGCAGCTCGCCGTCGCACGGGCGGTGGCCGAGGGGCACGGCGCGCGTCTGTCGCGCAATGCCCGCCGTACCACCGGCCCCGGGAGCCACGAGCGGTTCGTCACGCAGCGCTGCTACGCGGTGGGCCGTCCGGCGGCGCGGGCCGAGCTCGACGCGCTGCTGGGCGGGCTGGCCGCTGCCGGGCTCGAAGCGCTGGAGGTCGAGGAGGAGTTCGTGGTGCACGACGACCATCCGGCGGTGGACGCCGGCTGGCTGGACGACCCGGCCGCGGTCTCCCGGTGAGCGCGCACGACCGGCCCGTCCCCGGCGAACCGGCGTACGACGACCCCTCGCTCGCGCCGCGCTGGCGGGCCGCCCGGCGCGCCGTCCAGGATCATCTGCTGCACGTGATCGCCGGGTCGCCCTGGGGCGACGGTCTGATCCTGCGCGGCAGTGTCCCGCTCCAGGCCTGGGTGGGCGCCGCCGCGCGGGAGCCGGGCGATCTGGACTGGATCGTGGTGGAGCCGCCGACGGACAGCTTCGTCGACGGCCTCGATCCCTATCCGTATGTCAACGGGACAGCGGTCGTCCAGCAGTGGCCGGAGGCCGCGCACGGCGCTGCCGCTCCCGAGCTGCTGACGGACGGCGAGTGCCATGACACGGGCGGCGCCCGGCCGGTGCTCGCGCCGGAGGGGACGCACTGGATGGAGGCCGAGGAAATGGATCCGCCGTCCTCCCCCGCCGAGGAGGTCGTGGCCGCCCTGGCGGCCGGTCCGCCGCTGCCCGAGGGCCTTCGCATCGATCCGCTCCGGGTGAAGTCGGACGGGACGTGGATGTACCGGGAGTACGAGACACCCGGGGTGCGTGTCGTCGTCCCCTGGGAGGCCGACGGGCTGCCGCCGGGCGAGGTGCGGATGGACTTCGCCGGGGACGAGCGGCTCCCGCAGGCCCCGGAGTGGACGGCCTGCCCGCGCGGTGACGGCGGGCCCCCGACGCCGGTCCGCACGGCGGGCCCGGGGCTCTCGCTCGCCTGGAAGCTGCTGTGGCTCGCCGAGGACCAGGAGGCGGAGGGCCGGTCGGGGGCCAAGGACCTGTACGACGCGGTGCTGCTCGCCGAACACCACGCGACCCGTCTGTCGCCGCGCTTGCTGCGCACCGTGCTGGGCCCGCACGCACCGGACTTCACGCCCGGGGCGGTACTGGACTGGCTGGTGGACTGGTCCGCGTTCCGTGCCGCGCACCCGTGGGTGGACGGCGGCCCGGACCGGCTCCGGGAGCGGCTGGCTGCCGCCCTGCCCCCGCTGCTGGACCGGAGCGCTCCGTAACCGGCCGGGCCGGCCGCCCGTACTGGGCGGCCGGCCCGGCCGACGGGCGGATACGGTCCGACCGGCCGGCCCGTACGGCACAAGCGGCCTACGGCTGGACGGTGATCTCGCCGATCCCGGTGCCGAGGCCGGCGCAGTGCGCGGTGGACTGGCCGGACTGCCCCGGGTTGAGGGTGACGTGCTCGCCGTCCACGTCCGGGGACCAGCCGCACACCAGGTGCACCCAGAAGGTCTGCGTCGTGCTGCCGTCGTTGCGGCACAGCGCGAAGCCCGTGTAGTCGTCGATCTCATGCTTCCCGGTCTCGCAGGACAGGCCGGGCGGCGTCGCCACGGCCGGCACCGCGCTCGCCACGGCCGGCACCGCGGTGGCGACGGTCGCGGGAACCGCGAGCGCGGTGGCCGCCCCCGCCACGACGACGCCCCTGAGCACGGCCCTGGACACACTCCCCATCGACAGCTTCATGTCTCCCTGTTCCTCCTCGTTGACGGCGGACTCGGTGCGCCGACAACCGTCCCCAACACCCCGCGACCCAAAACGAGGCAAAACATCACACTGTGTATGCACCATGGTGGGCTGCGCCGCCGCGCGACCACATCCGCCCCGGCGTACGCTCGGAAGGAGTCGGATGACACCTGAACAGGCCCTACGGGTACTACCAGGGAGGCGACGTGACCGGTCGACACAGCGGCACACGCCGGGCCGCCTGGGCGGCGGTCGTCGTGCTGGGAATCACCGGCGGCAGCGTCCTGGGCGGCGGTGCGGCACGGGCGGACAACGGCATCGACAAGCTCTCCGCCCAGCAGATCGCGGACCGCTCCCGTGACGCCCTCCTGAGCACCCGCTCCCTCCACCTGAGCGTCCGCGGCGAGCTGGGGGACAACAGCCCGCCGTCGTCTCTGGAGCTCAGCCTGGACCGGGACGGCAACTGCAACGGATCAGTGGGTCTCGGCCACAGCCAGGGGTCGGTCCGGGTCGTGAAGCGCGGCGACGACGTCTGGGTCAAGCCGGATGCGAACTTCTGGAAGAACCAGGTCCCGACCGGTGGTTCGGCCTTCGCAGCGATCCTGAACGGGCGGTACATGAAGGGTTCGGCCGACGACCCGCGGCTGCGCGATCTGGCGAAGGGCTGCGATCTGGACACGTTCCGGAAGCTGGTCGGCGACAACGCGGACAACGACCGGGGGACGCTGAACAAGGGCCACAAGACCATGCTCGACGGGGCTCCGGTGGTGCCGCTGACCAGGATGCGGGACGGCCGGACGCTGACGATGTATGTCGCGGCCACCGGCAAGCCGTACCCCCTGAAGATCACTGTTCAGGGCAACGGCACGGACGCGGTCGTGGGCTTCTCGGCCTTCGACAAGCCGGTGCCCACGACCACGCCGCCGCCGGACCAGACGTACGACATCAGCGCTCTGCTGGGCCGTACGTCCGCGCCGGTGTGACGCCGGACCGGCCGCTGAGCAGCACGTACAGCACCAGCGACGAGGCGAGCCCGACCGCCCAGCCGTAGTCCGCGAGCGGTTTGAGGAACGGGATCAGCCCACCGGCCGGGAACGGGCCCGCCCCGGGGGCGGAGTGGGAGCCCCCGATCGCGAGGACGCCGCCGACGACGAACGCCGCGACCGCCCGCCAGTTCCAGCCGTTCGTGTACCAGTAACGGCCGCCGGGGCGGTAGAGGTCCGCGAGGTCGAGCACGGTGCGGCGGACGATCCAGTAGTCGGCGATCAGGATGCCCGCGACCGTGCCGAGCAGTCCACCGACCAGCCCGAGCCAGGTGAAGATGTACAGCTCGGGGGTCTCGGTGAGCTTCCACGGCATGATGAGGACGCCGACGACGCCCGTGATCAGGGCGCCCGTACGGAAGTTGATGAACCGGGGCGCGAGGTTCGCCAGGTCGTACGCGGGTGACACGACGTTGGCCGCGATGTTCACGGAGACCGTCGCGACCAGCACCGTCACCAGGGCGTAGAGCAGCCCGAAGACATTGTCGGTCCGGGCCACGAGCTGCACCGGATCCCAGATGGCTTCCCCGTACACCGCCTGCGATCCGGAGGTGACCAGGACCGAGAGCAGAGCGAAGAGCGTCATCGTGGTCGGCAGGCCGAGCGACTGGCCCCGGATCTGGGCGCGTTGGCCGGCCCCGAAGCGGGTGAAGTCGGGGATGTTCAGCGAGAGGGTGGCCCAGAAGGCGATCATGCCCATCAGCGAGGGGAAGAAGACCGGCCAGAACTCCTTGCCCCAGCCGAGCTTCGAGGGCTGGTCGAGCAGCGGGCCGAAGCCGCCCGCCTTGACGGCGACCCAGACCAGCAGCACGACGGCGCCGACGATGACGAACGGAGCCGCCCAGTTCTCGAACCGGCGCAGGGCGTCCATCCCCCGGTAGATGATGGCCAGTTCGAGCGCCCAGAAGAGGATGAAGCAGAGCCAGAGCGTCCACGGCTGGCCGCCGATCTCGGACGCCTTCGCCCAGCCGCCGAAGATCTTCCCCAGCAGGGTGAAGATGCCGACGCCGCCGATCCAGGTCTGGATGCCGAACCAGGCACAGGCCACCGCGGCCCGGATCAGGGCGGGCAGGTTGGCGCCGCGCAGCCCGAACGAGGCACGGGCCAGCACTGGGAAGGGGATGCCGTACTTGGGTCCGGCGTGCCCGGTGAGCAGCATGGGTCCGAGCACGATCAGGTTGGCCAGCGCGATGGTGAACACGGCCTGTTTCCAGTCCATGCCGAGGGCCACCAGGCCGGAGGCGAGCAGCCAGGACGGGATGTTGTGGGCCATACCCACCCAGAGCGCGGTGAAGTTGTACGTCGTCCAGCGGCGCCGTTCCAGGGGAACGGGCAACAGGTCCTCGTTGACGAACCGGTTGTCGGTGGGAACGGCGCCGGGGGCGAGCTCGATGCGGCCCGATGCGTCGGGTATCGGGTCCTGCGGTGGGACAGGTGGGACGGGTGGGACGGTCGATGTCATGGCGGCTGGACCCTTCGCTCGGGAACGGTGCCGTGCGGGGCGCTGCGGTGCGCGGTGCGGTGCGGTGCTATGCGGTGCGGTGCGGTGCTATGCGGTGCGGTGCGCGGGAAACAGCGGGGAGGCGCAGGAGAGCGCGGTGCGGGGACGGGGGTGCGGACAGCCGTGGGGAGGTGCGCGGGACAGGGGCGGGTCAGTCGGACAGAGCGGGGATGATCCGCGCACCGTAGGCGTCGATCGTCGCCTCGCGCGCGTCGTGCATGTTGTAGAGCGCGAACTGGTCGACGCCCAGGTCCCGCAGGGTCCGCAGCTTCTCGATGTGCGCCTCGGCGGGGCCCAGCAGGCAGAACCGGTCGACGATCCCGTCCGGCACGAAGGTGGTGTCGGGGTTTCCGGCCCGGCCGTGGTGGCTGTAGTCGTAGCCGGACCGCCCGGCGATGTACTCGGTCAGGGCCTCGGGGACGAGCCCGGAGTGCGCGCCGTACCGGGAGACGAGGTCGGCGACGTGGTTGCCGACCATGCCGCCGAACCAGCGGCACTGCTCGCGGGCGTGGTCGAGGTCGTCGCCGACGTAGGCGGGGGCGGCGACGCAGATAGTCACGGAGTCGGGGTCGCGGCCCGCCTCGGCCGCCGCGTCCCGTACCGCCTTGATCATCCACTCGGTGAGGAACGGGTCCGCGAGCTGGAGGATGAAGCCGTCGGCCTTCTGTCCGGCCAGCGCGAGCGCCTTCGGGCCGTACGCGCCCATCCAGACGGGCAGTCTGCCGTCCTTCACCCAGGGGATCTGGACCGGCTGCCCGTCGACGGTGGCCTCCCGGCCCTCGGCGAGGTCGCGGATGACGTCGATGGCCTCGCCGAGCCGGGCCAGCGTGTTGGGCTTGCGGCCGGCGACGCGCATCGCCGAGTCGCCCCGTCCGATGCCGCAGACGGTGCGGTTGCCGAACATGTCGTTGAGGGTGGCGAAGGTGGAGGCGGTCACCTCCCAGGTTCGGGTGGACGGGTTGGTCACCATGGGGCCGACGACGAGGTGTTCGGTGTGTTCGAGGATCTGGCTGTAGATGACGAACGGTTCCTGCCAGAGCACCGTCGAGTCGAAGGTCCAGCCGTAGCGGAAGCCGTTGCGTTCGGCGCGGCGCATCAGGCCGACGACGGCCGAGGCGGGCGGATCGGTCTGGAGGACGAGTCCGAAGTCCATGACGGGTGCTCCTAGTCCAGGTACTGACAGGTGGCTCGCGGGGTGTACATGCCGTGTCCGGCCCGGCCGGTGTACTTCCTTGCGTCGATGACGACCTCGCCGCGCGAGAGGACCGTCTCGACCTGTCCGGTGATCCGCTTCCCCTCGTACGCCGAGTAGTCGACGTTCATGTGATGGGTCTCGGCGGAGATGGTCTGTTCGGCCGCCGGGTCGTAGATGACGACGTCGGCGTCGGCGCCCGGGGCGATGGTGCCCTTCTTCGGGTAGAGGCCGAACATCCGGGCCGGGGAGGCGCAGGCGATCTCGATCCAGCGGCGGCGCGAGATGTGACCGTCCACGACCGCCTGGTGGAGGAGGTCCATCCGGTTCTCCACGCCGGGCATTCCGTTGGGGATCTTGGAGAAGTCGCCGCGGCCCATCTCCTTCTGGCCCGAGAAGCAGAAGGGGCAGTGGTCGGTGGAGACGACCTGGAGTTCGTTGTTCCTGAGCCCCCGCCAGAGCGCTTCCTGGTGTTCCCTGGGCCGCAGCGGGGTGGAGCAGACGTACTTGGCGCCCTCGAAGTCCGGCTCGGCGAGGTTGTCGGTGGAGAGGAAGAGGTACTGCGGGCAGGTCTCGCCGAAGACCGGCAGGCCCTTGTGGCGGGCGGCGGCGACCTCGGCGACCGCCTCGTCGGCGGATACGTGCACGATGTACAGCGGGGATCCGGCGACGCGGGCGAGCTGTACGGCGCGGTGGGTGGCCTCGGCCTCCAGTGCCACCTTGCGCACGTCGCCGTGGTAACGCGGGTCGGTGCGGCCCTCGGCGAGGGCCTGTTCGACGAGTACGTCGATGGCGATGCCGTTCTCCGCGTGCATCATGATCAGGCCGCCGTTGTGGGAGGCCCGTTGCATGGCGCGCAGGATCTGGCCGTCGTCGCTGTAGAAGACGCCGGTATAGGCCATGAACAGCTTGAAGGAGGTGACCCCCTCCGACACCAGCAGGTCCATCTCCTTGAGCGAGGACTCGTTCACGTCGGAGAGGATCATGTGGAAGGCGTAGTCGATGGCGCAGTTGCCGTCGGCCTTCGCGTACCAGGCGTCGAGACCCTCGCGGACCGCGCGGCCCACGGACTGGATGGCGAAGTCGACGATCGTGGTGGTGCCGCCCCAGGCGGCCGCCCGGGTGCCGGTCTCGAAGGTGTCGGCGGCGTAGGTGCCGCCGAACGGCATCTCCATGTGCGTGTGCGCGTCGACACCGCCCGGGATGACGTATTTGCCGGTGGCGTCGATCCTCCGGTCGGCGCTCCAGCTCTCGGCCGCGTCGCTGTCGTGCGCCGCGAGGGCCACGATGCGGCCGCCCTCGATAAGTACGTCGGCATGCAGTTCGTCGGACGCGGTGATGACGAGACCACCGTGGATGACGGTGCGGCTCATGCACCCCTCCTCACTCGTGGCGGAATGGGTCTACGCACGTAGACAAGGTGCGTGATGAAGAACGTAGAAGTGGGTTACCCACTGTGGCAATACCGCTGCCGCTAACCGCTGAAGACGTTTCTGTTTCACCCGCCCGGCACTCCACCGGCCCACAGCGCACCTGCCACGGGCATTCACCCGTGGCAGGCCTCCTCCTGCCGGACCGGCACACCCGACACTCCGTCAAATAACAGAATGATTACGGGTCTGGTCCAAATGTTGAGTACGGTTCATGCGCCCGTCCCATACGTGGCGTGGTCCGATCACCACCGACGGCGAGCCTCGGACACATCACCGGACACCCCCGTTGCCCGGTGTCCAACGACCGATCCCGGAGGATCACGTGTCCCTGTCGCGCTCCGCGTGTACGGTGCTGGCCGCCGCCACCGTCGCCGCCGTCGCACTGCCGCTCGTCACCGCCACCGCACACGCCCAGGGGTCCAAGGCCCCGGCCGCTGCCCCGTACGCCGGTCTGCCGTCCGGCACCAAGCAGGCGAAAAGCCTGGTCATAGGCGTCGACGGCGCCACCTTCGACGCCTTCTCGCGCGCCGACGTCCCGAACCTCAAGCAGCTGATGGCCAAGGGCCTGACCGCCCGGAGCAACCTGTACGCCGACCCGATGGCCCCGACCGTCTCCGGCGCCGGCTGGTCGTCCATCGCCACCGGCGTCTGGCCCGACAAGCACAACGTGAAGGACAACAACTTCACGGCCCCGAACTACGGCGAGTACCCCGACTACGCGACCCGGCTGGAGACCGCCGACCCGGCCGTCTCCACGCTGGTCGTCGGCACCTGGAGTCCGATCCCCCAGATCGTCTTCGGCGCGAAGACCGATCTGCGGATCGCGGGCGGCGACGACGAGGGCACCACGGCCAAGGCCGCCGACCACCTCGCGCACGGCAACCCCGACTCCACCTTCGTCCACCTCGACGAGGTCGACGGCGCCGGCCACAGCAGCGGATCCGCCAGCGACGCCTACCTCAAGGCCCTCAACACCGCCGACGCCCGGATCGGCCGCCTGCTCGACGCCGTGACCTCACGGCCGACGTACGCGAAGGAGGACTGGCTCGTCGTCGTCACCGCCGACCACGGCCACACGCCCACCGGCGGACACGGCGGCAACACCCCGCTGGAGCGCGGCACGTTCGTGATCGCCCAGGGCAAGGGCATCCGGCCCGGCTCGGTGCGCGACGACGTCAAGATCACCGACATCGCACCCACGGTGCTGCGCCACGAGGGCGTCGCCACCGACCCCGCCTGGAACCTCGACGGCACCTCGCTCGCCGAGCTGAAGCCGGACGCCTTCGACGCGCTGCGCCCCTCGCTGCGCACGCCCGTCGACGAGACGAAGCTCCCGGCCGACGCCAAGGGGTGGACGGGCACCGCGCCCGAGGGCTGGTCGATCGACAACTCGAAGATGCCGGCCGGTGGCGTCACCGAGTGGCGCGGCTGGTCCTTCGCCACGGACGAGTTCTGGACCAACGCCGAACGCGGCCAGGGCCGCGAGACGAACGTCCGCGCCCGCAATGTGTTCGCGGTCGCCGACTCCGACGAGTGGGACGACAAGGCGCACGACGCCGGACAGTTCGACTCCACCCTGGTCAGCCCCGCGTACAAGCTGAACGGCGCGGCGAAGGCGACCGTGTCGTACGCGACGAACTATCGGGTAGACGGTCCGCAGACCGGCGACGTCTACGTCTCGTACGACGGCGGCGCCCCGCAGCTCGTCAAGTCCTACCGGGCCGACAGCAACACTGTCGAGCGTCTTGAGCTGGCCGTTCCCCGGGGTGCGAAGGCGGCCCTGCTGAGCTTCCGCTACACCGGCACGAACAGCGCGTTCTGGACCGTCGACCAGGTCGCCTTCGGGCAGCCCGCCCCGCCGTCGGAGCTCGCGGTCGCCTCGCTGAAGGCCGGCACCGTGCTCCTCGGCAGGCCCGGCTCCGAGTCGGCCTGGAAGGTCACCGCGGCCGGTGTGGTGAGGACCGCGCAGGGCAAGCCGGTGAAGGGCGCGAGGGTCACGGCCGAGCTGACGGCCGGCGGCAAGGTGCACAGGCTGACCGGCACCACGAAGAAGGACGGCTCGGTGCGCCTGCGCACCACGGTGCCCCGGGGCGTCGCCGGGGCCACCCTGACCGTCACCGATGTGCGCTACAAGCACCTCGCGTACTACGGCGAGCTCGACCCGGTCCACTCGCTGGACCTCACCCGTCCCACCGGACACCGGGGCTGACCGACCGGACGGGCTCCGCAGCCGCCTCGCGGCCGGGGCCCGTCCGCCGCCCGGCGGGCTCAGTCCACCGACCGCAGAGCCTCGGCCAGGATCTCCGCCCCTTCCTCCGCCTCCGGGATGGTCAGCGAGAGCGGTGGTGCGATCCGCAGCACGCTGGTGTTGTGGCCGCCGCCCTTGCCGATGAGCAGACCGCCCTCGCGGGCCGCTTCGAGCACGGCCGCGGCCGCCTCCGGGTTCGCCTCGTCGGTGCCGGGCCGCACCAGCTCGATGCCGATCATCAGGCCCCGGCCGCGCACCTCCCGTACGCACGGCGAACCCGCGCCGATCGCCCGCAGCCGCTCGATCAGCAGACCGCCGACGCGCCGTGCGTTGCCCTGCAGATCGTGTTCGAGGAGGTAGGAGAGGTTGGCGAGACCGGCGGCCATGGTGACCGGGGAACCGCCGAACGTCGAAATGGAGTTGGCGTCCAGGCAGTTCATGACCTCGGCCCGGGCCACGACACCGCCGATCGACATCCCGTTGCCGATGCCCTTGGCGAAGGTGAGGATGTCCGGCGGGCCGTTCTCGCCGTGCGCCTGCCAGCCCCAGAAGTGCTCGCCGGTCCTGCCCCAGCCGGTCTGCACCTCGTCGGAGATCCACAGGACGCCGTGCCGGTCCAGGACCCGGCGGAACGCCGCGTACAGCCCGTCGGGCGGCGAGGTGAATCCCCCGACGCCCTGGATGGGTTCGGCGATCAGGGCGGCCGGTGCCCGGGTGTGCCCGAGCAGGTCCTCCAGATCGGCGACGCAGGCCTTGATGAACTCCGTGTCGCCGAGGTGCTCGTACGGTCCCCGGGTGCGGACGCCGCCGTGCACGTACAGCGTCTGCAACGGCGACAGGCTGGTCGGCGACCAGGCGTTGTTGCCGGTGATGCCGACGGCGGAGAACGACCTGCCGTGGTAGCTGTTGCGCATCGCGAGGACCTGGTTGGACCCGCGGTACGTGGTGGCGAGCAGCAGCGCCGTGTCGTTGGCCTCGGTGCCGGAGGTGGTGAAGAAGACCCTGGCGTCCGGGATGCCGGAGAGCGAGGCGACGCGTTCGGCAAGCTCCACCATCGGCCGGTTGAGGTAGAGCGTGGACGAGTGGATGATCCGGCCGGCCTGCTCGCCGACCGCCTTGGTCACCTCGGGCAGGGCGTGGGCGGTCATGGTGGTGAGGATGCCGCCGAAGAAGTCGAGGTAGCGCCTGCCGTCGACGTCCCAGACGTGGCGTCCCTCGCCGTGCGTGATCTCCAGAGGGCGCTTGTAATAGAGCGCCAGCCAGTCGGGGCTGACGGCGAGATGCCGGTGGTGCAGGCTGCTCACGGCTCCACCAGTCCTTCGTACGCGTCGGGGCGGCGGTCCCGGTAGAACGCCCACTGCTGCCTGACCTCGTCGATGAGGCCGAAGTCGAGGTCGCGGACGACGAGTTCCTCCTCCTTGTCGTCGGCGACCTCACCGACGAACTGGCCGCGCGGGTCGACGAAGTAACTGGTTCCGTAGAAGTCGTTGTCGCCGTACTCCTCCTGGCCGACGCGGTTGATCGCGGCGACGAAGTACTCGTTCGCGACGGCGGAGGCGGGCTGTTCCAGCTGCCAGAGGTAGCTGGAGAGGCCGCGCGAGGTGGCGGACGGATTGTAGACCAACTGGGCTCCGTTGAGGCCGAGTTGACGCCAGCCCTCGGGGAAGTGCCGGTCGTAGCAGATGTATACGCCGACCTTGCCGACGGCGGTGTCGAAGACCGGCCAGCCGACATTCCCCGGCTTGAAGTAGTACTTCTCCCAGAACCCCTTGACCTGCGGGATGTGGTGCTTGCGGTACTTGCCCAGGTAGGAACCGTCGGCGTCGATCACGGCGGCGGTGTTGTAGTAGAAGCCGGACTGCTCGACCTCGAAGACCGGCACAACGATCACCATGCCGGTCTCACGGGCGAGTTCCTGCATCCGGCGGACGGTCGGCCCGTCCGGGACGGGCTCGGCCCAGCGGTAGTGCTCGGGTTCCTGAACCTGACAGAAGTAGGGGGCGTTGAACACCTCCTGGAAGCCGATGATCTTCGCGCCCTGACGGGCGGCCTCGCGGGCATGCTCCTCATGCTTGGCGATCATGGATTCGGTGTCGCCGGTCCAGGTCGCCTGGACTAGTGCGGCGCGTACGACTTGGGACATGAGCTGCTCCTTCGACGCGGCGTCAGAGAGCCTCAACGCGTTTCTACGCCCGTAGACACGTGCGTAGAGGAGAACGTAAGCCCCGTCACACAGCGGGGCAAGACCATCGCCGTGAACCGGCTGAGTCGATCATGTTTCACACCCGTGCGGTCCACACACCCGGCCCGGCGGCCGGACCCTGGTCAGCCTGCGGGCGAGACGCGGGCGGGGGTGAGCGCTCGCCGTGCAGTTCTACGGCGCCCTCGGCGTGCAGTTCTACGGTGCCCTCGCCGTGCAGTTCCACGGCACCCTCGGCGTCCCACCACGGCTCGGGGGACGAGAAACATCGGAACGCAGACCGGCGCCGGCCGGTCCGTCCCCGACGAGGGCTTCGGCCCGGGCTTCCGTGGGGCCTGAACCTTCGGCGGTCGCGTTGATCGACTGCTTGGAGGTCCGGGGTTGTGCGGGCCGGCACTCGTCCTGGCCGGAGTCGTCCTGGGACGCCCGACACGCGCGGGACGACCCGGTGGCCATCGGATTCCGCTCCGGCCCGCAGCCGACGAGCGCCCCGCCCGCGAGTCCTCCGCCTGCAATCCCCCGTGAGGATCGGGAGAGGCGTGATCCGTCAACCGGGGGTCGGGACACGAGGCCCCGGCAACCGGTCGGCCCGCCCGGCTGCCGACTCCCGGCCCATCGGCCTTTCGCGCGGGTTTGTATTCTCGGCAGAAGCCCCCGAATCAGAGCGGCACCTGCGAGAGGAAACACCATGACCACCGAGCTGAGCCCCGACGCCCTGTCCGGGCTCCTCGACCGGGCCCGTCAGGACTATCAGGACCTGGCGGGACTCGGGCTCTCGCTCGACCTCACCCGGGGCAAGCCGGCCCCCGAGCAGCTGGATCTCTCCGAGGACCTGCTGAGCCTGCCGGGCGGGCGGCACACCTCCGCCGGCGGCGTGGACGTACGCAACTACGGCGGGCTCCAGGGGCTGCCCGAACTCCGGGAGATCTTCGCCGGAGTGCTCCAGGTGCCGGCCGACCAGCTGCTCGCGGCCGGTAACTCCAGCCTTGAACTGATGCACGACTGCCTGGTGCACGCCCTGCTGAGCGTGGTGCCGGGCGCCGAGTCGCGCTGGGTGGACCAGGAGCGGATCGCCTTCCTCTGTCCGGTGCCCGGTTACGACCGGCACTTCGCGCTCTGCGAGCGGTTCGGGATCGACATGATCCCGGTGCCGATGACCGCCGACGGCCCGGACATGGAGACCGTGGAGCGGCTCGTCGCCGAGGACCCGGCGATCAAGGGCATCTGGTGCGTCCCGAAGTACAGCAACCCGGACGGCGTCTGCTACAGCGACGCGACCGTGGCCCGGCTCGCCGCCATGAGCACCGCCGCCCCCGACTTCCGGATCTTCTGGGACAACGCCTACGCCGCCCACCACCTCACCGACGAGCCCGTCGGGATCGCCGATCTGCTCGGCGCCTGCGCGGAGGCCGGCAACCCGGACCGGGCGTTCGTGTTCGGCTCCACGTCGAAGATCACCGCGGCGGGTGCGGGTGTCGCGTTCTTCGGTTCCTCGCCCGCGAACCTCCAGTGGCTGCTCGGCAACAACGCCAAGCGTTCGATCGGCCCGGACAAGGTGAACCAGCTGCGGCACGTCATGTTCCTGCGGGACGCCGACGGGGTGCGGGCCCACATGGAGCGCCAGCGCTCCCTGCTCCAGCCCAAGTTCGAGGCGGTGGCCCGGATCCTGGCCGCCGAGCTCGGCGGCACCGGTCTGGCGACCTGGACCTCGCCCAAGGGCGGGTACTTCGTCACCCTGGAGGTGCCGGACGGCTGCGCCGAGGAGGTCGTGCGCCGGGCCGCCGAGGCGGGCATCGTGCTGACCCCGGCCGGCGCCACCCACCCGTACGGCGACGACCCGCGCGACGCGGTCATCCGGATCGCGCCCAGCTACCCGGGGCTCGCGGAGCTGGAGCAGGCGATCGCGGGGCTCGCCGTCTGCGTCAGGCTCGTGGGGTACGAGCGACGGGCCCGCTGACCTCCCGTCAACTCCCTTCCGGTTCCTTCCCGTTCGAGTGATGTGCGGTTATTGAGGCGCATCCCGGAGCGGCCTGGGGCAATGTCCAGTGGACCGATTCCGGAAGGGGACGTGGTGGGACTGTCACGCGAGTTCGGGCGCGCCATCAGCGAGGGGCCGACACCGGCCGACGTCGCGGGCGCGCCCGCTCTGCCCTTTCCGAGCGGCTGGTCCGCGCTGGCGTTCTCCGAGGAGCTGCGGCCGGGCGCCGTGCTCACCCGCCCTCTGGCGGGCGAGGACGTGGTGCTGTACCGGCTCGGGACGGGGGCGGTCCGCGCCATCCGTCCCTACTGCCCGCATCTGGGGGCACATCTCGGACTGGCCAAGGTCGAGGGGGACGATCTCGTCTGCCCGTTCCACTTCTTCGCCTTCGGCCCGGACGGCGCGTGTGTGCGTACCGGATACGACACGAAGCCGCCGAGGTCGCCGTTGTCGCAGCTGCCGGTCCTGGAGGTCAACGGCGCGGTGTTCGTGTGGCGGCACCACGACGGGCGGGCCCCTGACTGGACGATCCCGGCCTGGCACGAGATCGGTCACCGGCCCGCCCGCAGCGCCGCCTGGGAGCTGGCCGGCAATGTCCAGGAAGTCATCGAGAACTCGGTGGACCTCGGGCATTTCGCGACCCTGCACGGCTGGGCCAGGGCCGAGATCGGCGGGCCGGTGGTCTACGACGACGCCTCGTTCCATGTCTCCATGCGGGCCCACGAGTCGGCGCCGCTCCTGGGCGACTTCGTCGTCGACGTGGAGGTGGACGGGTACGGGCTCGGCTGTCTGCACGCCGATGTGCACACGGCCCGGCTGGGCCTGCGGATGTGCACGATGGTGATGCCGACGGCGATCGCGCCCAACCGGATGCAGTTCCGGCAGCGCAATCGCATCGCCTTCGCCGAGCCGTCCCGGCTGCCGGCCCCGCTCGCCCGTGCGGTGAGCCGTACCGCGGCCAGGGTGCTGGACCGCGCCGTCTTCCGGTCCAGCTGCGAGTTCACCGCCGCCGACTTCCCGATCTGGAATCACAAGCAGTACCAACAGCCACCGCGGCTCGCTCCCGGCGACGGCCCGATCGGCCCGTTCCGCCGCTGGGCCCGGCGGTTCTACCCGCCGCCCGCTCAGTAGCCGGCCCGGGGCGCCTGCTCAGGGTGCCCCCGCGATGCCCGCCACCCGCAGGGCGTGGGCGACATCCCGCTCCCTGGCCGGTGAGACGGCGCGGGCCGCGGCCAGCAGCGGCGGTACGAGACGGTGCGGATCGCCCGCCGCGACCTTCGCCGCGTCCTGCGGGGTCCGTACCCGGACGAAGGCGCCCAGCAGTGCCCGCGCCTGAAGCCCTTGGCCGGCCCGTTCCAGGGCCACCACCGCGGCGGCGATCTCCCCGGCGGGCCTGGCCACGCCCTGACGCAGCAGCTGCCCGCAGTCGTCGGAGCGCCCCGCGGCATGCAACGCGCCCGCAGCGGAGGCAAGTTGGGCGGGCGGCAGCGAGGACACCTCCCACAACAGGGTCGCCCAGTCCGCGTCGAGGCCGGCCCGGTGCAGCTCGACGGCGAGCGCCGGCAGCCACGCCGCGGGCAGGCGGGCCGCCTCGCAGAGCACGACGTGCGCCTCACCGCTGCTGCCGCCGGCCCGCAGCCGGACCAGCCGCTCGACGGCCCGTACGGCGGCCCGGTGGGCCTCCGGGGCCGGGGCGGCCGCACGGGCGGCGGACCCGGCGGAGGCGTTGCCGCCGGGCGGGGCGGCGGCGAAGCGGGCGCCGCGCGGAGCGGCGGCGGTGGTGGGCGGAACGGGCAGGACGGGGGCGGGCAGGACGGGGGCGTCGGCGTCGGCGTCGTCCATGTCGAGGCCCGCGAACCTGGCACCGCGCGGCCTCCGGCGCCCGGGGGCGGGCGGCCCGGGGGCGGAGGGCGGGGCCTGGGGGGCCCGCTCCGGACCGGCTTTCGCTACGCGCTCCCGGCCCTCATTCGCCACGTACCCCCGACCGGCATTCGCCACCCGCTCCGGACCGGCAAGCGCCTCCCGCTCCCCCGGCAACTCCGTACGGAACCAGCCGCCCGGCACCGCCGCCGCGGCCAGCCGTTCGCGCAGCTCCGAGCAGCGCGCCGTGGCCCGTACATGGTCGTCCCCGGCCCAGGCGGCCGCCTCCGCGTCCGAGGGCTCCGGGCCGCCCGCACCGGCGGCCCGGAGCCGTCGGGCCGCGCGCGCCTGCTCCCCGCGCATCAGTTCCAGTCGCTCGACGAGCACCTGCCGCCCGCCCGGGCGGCGGTCGTGGGCGGCCACCGAGGAGGAGTACAGCCCGGCGGCCCGTACCGACTCGCGCTGCGCGAACGCCGTGCCGCGCAGCGCCGCCAGATCGCCGAGCAGCGACTCCATCACGTCCCAGGGCGGAATCTCGGCGCCGTCGAGGCAGGCGCGCATCCCCGCAGGATCACGTCGCAGGAAGAGCCCGTACCAGCCGTGCCCGGGGTCCAGCTGTGTCACGAGATCCCGTAGGTACTGCGTGAACTCCCGCACTTCCCAAGCATCTTGACGTTCTGTCATCTCTGCCCTCGCCGACGTCGACCGGAGCCTCCAGTCCGCAGGCATTCGACCTCAGCTGTGTTACGGCACGGCTACGCAGGCTTTTCGGCCACGCTGCGATCGAGGCCGGCCACGCGCGCCACCGGGCCCGCCGCTACCCCGCCAGCGGCACCGCGTCCGGTTCCGGGGCGGAGCGGGCGAGGATCTCGTCCATCGAGAGTCCCAGCGCCCCGGCCAGCGCGGCGACCGTGAAGAAGGCGGGGGTGGGGGCGCGTCCGGTCTCGATCTTGCGCAGCGTCTCGGCGGAGATTCCGGCGCTCGCCGCGATCTCGACCATGCTGCGTCCGCCGCGCGCCTCACGCAGCAGCGCACCGAGGCGCTCGCCGCGACGGCGCTCTTCCGGGGTCAGGGGCGTTCGTACCATGCCGTCATTCTAATACCGCCGAGACCGGTATAGTAATTGGCATGGTGAAGCTCAAGACAGACACATCCATCGAAGCCATGCGCGAGACCGGCCGAGTCGTGGCGCAGCTCCTGACCGCCGCACGGGAAGCGGCCGCGGTCGGCGTCCCCCTGCGCGAGCTGGACGAGGTGGCCCGCGGCGTACTGCGCGACGCGGGCGCCGGGTCGCCGTTCCTGAACTACCGGCCGCATTTCGCGCCCACCCCCTTCCCCGCCGTGATCTGCGCGTCGGTCAACGACGCGATCGTGCACGGCATCCCGACCGACCAGCGGCTGCGCGACGGCGATCTGGTCAGCATCGACGCGGGCGCCACACTGGGCGGCTGGGCCGGTGACTCGGCGATCAGTTTCACGGTCGGGCGCGCCCGGCCCGACGACACCCGGCTCGTCGAGACGGCCTTCGCGGCGCTGGAGGCGGGCATCGCGGCGGCGGTCGTCGGCAATCGGATCGGCGACATAGCGCATGCGATCGGCACGGTCTGCCGCGGCGCGGGATACGGCATCCCGGAGGGGTTCGGGGGGCATGGCATCGGCCGGTCGATGCACGAGGACCCGGCCGTCCCCAACGAGGGACGACCGGGTCGCGGCATGCTGTTGCGGCACGGGATGGTGCTGGCGATCGAGCCGATGCTGATCGGCAGCGGCAAGGACGACTTCTACCCGGACCAGGACGGCTGGACGCTGCGTACGTCCGACGGCAGCCGGGCCGCGCACGCCGAGCACACCGTGGCGATCACCGACGACGGCCCGCGCATCCTGACCGCGTTGTGACCGCCCGCCCGCGGCGGACCGGCGAAACCGCCGACCGCCCGGAACCGGCTGTTAGTTGTTCTGGACGAACTGCTTGGCGAGGGCGTCGCCCGCGGTGGCGGCGGCGCTGTGGCTCTCGATCGGTGACACCTTGGAGTTCTTGAACAGGATGTAGGTGACGCCGGATTCCGCGCCGCCGGTCTCCGGGTCCGGGTCGATGCCCAGGGCCTTGGCCGTGGCGTACGAGGCCTCGCCGATGATCTTGTTGGGGCCGGTGTCACCGACGACCGCGTACTCGACCTTGTTGTTGTAGATGGCGGCGACGACACCACCGCCCTTGATCCCCGCATCGCTGTAGTTCCAGATGCTGCTGGTGCTCGGCACGACGACGTACGGCAGCTTCTCGGCGTTCAGCGGCTTTCCGGCGGAGGTCTCGAAGGCCGTCCCGTTCTGGAACCAGGGGTCGGTGTCCTCGTTGCAGGCGGCGGTGATCTCGCCGTCGCAGTCGACGTCCATGTCGGCCTTCCAGAACACGGCTCCGTTCTTGCCGCAGACCGGAATGGTCGCTGAAGTCTCCTCGTCCGTACGGTACTTGCCGTTGGATATCTGCGAACACGAAGTGACCTTGGCCAGCAGATCGGCCGCGCTGACGGACCCCTCCTTGAGGTCCGCGCCCTGAGCCGGACCGGCGTGGGCGGCCGGGCTCAGGGTGACGGTCGCGAGCAGGGCGGCGCCGGAGGCGGCGGCGAGGGCGAGCGTTCGGGTACGCACAGTGGGGCCCTTCCATTAGGAAACTTTCCTTACCGACGCGCACAACATGGCCCCGGGCGGATGCCTCCGTCAAGACCGCGGGGCTGGTTCCTGGTGAATCCTCACCAGGAACCAGCCCCGCACAGAACACTATTGACGCTTCGTCACCACATATGAGTGTCGGCCGCGCCCACCGTCACGGGCGTCCGCCCGGCCGCACGACCATTGCCGAGCCGCCGCCCCGGCGCACCTTCTCCGCGGCTGCCAGCCACCGTCCGTCCGGCAGCCGCTGCACACCCGTCGCCGCCCCGATCTCCGGGTTGAGCTTGAAGACGTGTCCCAGCGACTCCAGTTCCGCCCGGACCGGACTGTTCCACAACCCCGGTTCGATCTCCGTCGTCGGGGAGTTGCGCTGGCTGGCGCGTGGTGCCGCGATGGCATCGACCAGCGGGAGCCCCCGGTCGACGGTGCCGATGAGCGACTGGAGGACGGTCGTGATGATCGTGGCACCACCGGGCGACCCCAGCGCCAGCACCGGCTCGCCGTGCTTCAGCACGATCGTCGGCGAGATGGACGAGCGCGGGCGCTTGCCCGGACCGGGCAGATTCGGGTCGTGGACGGCGGGGTTGGCCGGCGCGAACGAGAAGTCCGTCAGCTCGTTGTTGAGCAGGAAGCCACGCCCCGGCACGGTGATCCCACTGCCACCGGTCTGCTCGATCGTCAGGGTGTACGCGACGACATTGCCCCACTTGTCGGCCGCGGTCAGATGGGTGGTGTTCTCCCCCTCGTACGTCGTCGGGGCAGCCGTTCCACCGGCGCGGCAGTCGGCCGGGTGCCTCGGGTCGCCCGGCGCGAGCGGGCTGGTCAGCACCGCGTCGTCCTTGATCAGGCACTCCCGCGCGTCGGCGAACCGCTGGTCGAGCAGTTCCCGCGTCGGCACGTCCTCGAACGCCGGGTCGCCCACCCAGCGCCCGCGGTCCGCGAAGGCGATCCGGCTCGCCTCGATGTAGCGGTGCAGGTACCGAGCCTCGTCCGCCTTCGAAAGGTCCGTGGACTCAAGGATGTTGAGCGCCTCGCCGATGCTGGTGCCGCCGGACGAGGAGGGGGCCATGCCGTACACGTCGAGGCCTCGGTAGCCGGTCCTCGTCGGTGCCTGCCGCAGCGCCCGGTAGGACCGCAGGTCCTTCGCGGTGAGGTCACCGGGCCGCACCACCCGGGTGGACTTCGGGTCGACGGGCGGGTTGCGGACCGTCCGTACGACGTCGGCGGCCAGCTCGCCCCGGTACAGCTCGTCGACGCCCCTGCGGCCCACCTGTTCGTAGGTGCGCGCCAGGTCGGGGTTCTTGAACACCGAGCCGACCACCGGGAGTCGGCCGCCCGGCAGGAACAGCTTCCGGGTCGCCGGGAAGTCGGCGAACCTGGCCTGGTTGCCCTCGGTCTGCGAACGGAACGTACTGTCGACGACGAACCCGTCCTTGGCGAGCCGCTCGGCCGGCTTCAGTACCTGCCGCAGCGACTTGCTGCCCCAGGTGTCGAGCGCGGTGTCCCAGGTGGCCGGGGTGCCCGGGGTGCCCACGGCCAGTCCGCTGGTGACGGCCTCGTCGAAGGCTAGCGGTCTGCCGTTCTCCAGGAACAGCGAGGAGTCCGCGCTGCGCGGCGCGGTCTCCCGGCCGTCGATCGTCTCCACGGTGTGTCTCTTGGCGTCGTAGTAGACGAAGTAGCCGCCCCCGCCCAGGCCCGCCGAGTAGGGCTCGGTCACACCGAGCGCCGCCGCGGTCGCCACCGCGGCGTCCACCGCGTTGCCGCCCTTGCGGAGCACCTCGATACCGGCGGCCGAGGCGTCCGCGTCGACACTGGCGACCGCCCCTCCGTAGCCCACCGCGACGGGCGACTTGGGCGGTTGCGCCGACGGTGGCGCGGACGAGGACGGGGCCGCCGCCCCGATGGTGACGACAGCGGCGAGAACAGCCGACAACGACACATTCCGCGCAACGGAACGTCTCATGCGCACCTCCAGTGCTGGATCGTCAGCGCAGAGTAACGCCGCGCCGCCCACCCCGTCAGGTCCGCCGTGAGGCCGAGGCCGAATGCCCACCGACATACCCACCGGCATGCCCGCCGACATACCCACCCGTGACTGACGCCGTACGCGATGCCGTGCCGGATGTGACAGCCGCCGGCGTCAGCCCCCGCCGGGCCGCATCGCCCGTGCTCAGGGACTTGCCGTCAGGAGGCGAGCAGGTCGGCGAGCTCTGTTCGTGAGCTGATGCCCAGCTTGGGAAACGCGCGGTAGAGGTGGTGTCCCACGGTGCGCGGGCTCAGGAACAGTCGGGTGGCGATCTCACGGTTGGTGGCACCGGTGGCCGCGAGTCGGACGACCTCGCGCTCCTGCGAACTCAGGCGGCCGATGGGTGAGTCGACGGCATCGGCCGGGTGGGAGGTCTCACCGGCGGCCTGTAGCTCCGTGGCCGCCCGGCGGGCCCACGGCTGTGCGCCCAGCTTGTCGAAGAGCTCCCTCGCGGTCCGCAGATGGTCGCGGGCGTCGAGCTTGCGGCGGCCCCGGCGCAGCCACTCGCCGTAGAGCAGTTCGGTGCGGGCCCGCTCGAAGTCACAGCCCCCGTCGTGCAGATCGAGTGCCGATGCGTAGTACTTCTCGGCCGAGGCGTCCGGACCGGTCAGGGCGGCGCAGCGGTGGGCCTGCGCCATGAAGTGGGGTTGCTGGAGGTCGTCCGCCCAGCTCATGAGCTGTTTCGCGGGTTCCCTCGCCCGCTCCGGATGGCCCGCGCGAACGGCGGCCTCGATCAGATCGGGCATCAGGTGCCGGGTCAGGAGGGGGTGCCCCACCGCGTGCCGGGCCGCCTCCAGGTGTGCCAGCGCGTCCTGAGCCCGTCCGAGGCCGAGGTCGAGCAGCCCCAGCGCCCACAGGGCGTCCGCCGTGCCCCGTCCGACGTCGCGGGGGCGGGTGTATTCCATTGCCAGGCCGGCCAGTTCGCGGGCGTGTTCCTCCTCCCCGCGGGCGGCCGCGAGCACCGCGAGCAGGGCACGCAGGTGGGCGGCCCGGTGGTCCAGGTCGTAGGCCTCCGCGAGCCGGAGTGCTTCGGCGGCGTGGGCGTGTGAGTCGTCGTGCCGGCCCAGCGCCAGCAGTGGGTTGCCCTGGGCCTGATCGATGATCCACTCGGATACCGGGGGTGCGAGGCCGGGCAGCATCGACGACGCCGACTGCCGGTCGACGCCGGTGACGGGCACGTGGGGCAGGGCCTTCGCTCCGCTCACGGAGGAGGTCTCGCGAGTGGCGAAGAGCATGACGACGCCTTCGGCCCGCAGCCGCCGGGCGGCGAAGACCAGCGCGTCCACGGACGGCCGGTCGAGCCACTGCAAGTCGTCGACCACGCACAACAGGGGCTTTCCGGCGCCCGCTTCGGAGAGCAGCGACAGCGTCGCGAGCCCGATGGTGAGACGGTCCCGCACGGTCTCGTCGCTCAGGCCGAAGACCGCCCGCAGGGCTCCGGCCTGCGGTGGCGGCAGCAGGTCGAGCCGTTCCAGCACCGGCAGAAGAAGCTGATGGAGCCCGCCGAAGGCCAGCTCCATCTCCGACTCGATGCCCTCGACCCGCAGCACACTCACGCCTTCGGCATGGGCGACCGCGTACTCCAGGAGGGTGGTCTTGCCGATGCCGGCCTCTCCGTGCAGGAGCAGGCAGTTGCTCTCCCCGCGATGGGCGTCGTCGAGCATCCGACGGATCCGGCACTGCTCTTCCGCACGTCCCTGCACCACGCGTTCCCCCAGCCCCCGGCCCCGGCCGCGACCGCGACCGGGCATCATGATCGTCACTGTACGTGGACAAGTTACTGAAAAGACCTGGCCAGAAAAGGCCCGACAGCATCCCGGTCACGAAGTGGATCCTGCTGAGTGAACACCCGGAGGAGATTTCTCGCGGGGCTGTCTGCCGGCTCCCGGCCCGGTGGCCGTACGAGGAGACCGTCGAGTTCATGCTCGCGGAGCTGCCACCGGGTCCGGACGGCCGGATGGGTCTCATCGTGACCACCGGCTACAAGGCCGGGCTGTGGGTGGTGTCCCTGCCGGACGAGGCGTTCGTGGCGGAGCGGCCATGGGCCCTGTCGGCAGCGTGGCTGCGCGACAACTGGACGGCGAGGGTGTACGTGGAGACGGACCCCGAGAAGATTCTGGTCCGCACCAACTACTCGCCGTCGCAACAGCACGGATAGCGCCCGTCCGGCGGCGCAGGGGCGGGCAGGCCCTGGCCACGGAACGGGCAGCCGGTGCCGGGTTCGTCGCGATGTCGCCACGAACACGACGGCCGCCGGCACCTCGCGGTCGCCGTGCCGGCGCCGCCCGCCGCCCTGGGGCCGCGTCGGCGCTTCCGGCACGACCCGCCGGCACAGGTCCCACAGCCCGTCCGGTACCAGCCGTTCAACGGTCCCCACCACGAGCGACCGCTCGTCGAGCCGGATGGGACGAGGTCTCAGGCCGATTCGAGCAGCGGCCGGATTTCGACCGTCTCGGAGGTGCGGAGGGCCTTGGCCAGTTCCACGGCCTCCTCACGGTCGGCGACGTCGATCACGAACCAACCACCGAGGGTCTCCTCGCCGGGGTGCGCCGGCCCTCCGGTCACGGTGGGCGCCCCGTCGGCGGCCTTGCGCACGGTCACCGCGGCCACCTGCTCGGTGTCCAGGGCATCGCCACCGATCAGTTTTCCCGCCGCCGCGATCCGGCCGATCCAGCTTTCGTAGGCCGCTCGGTGGGTGTCCCGGTCGGCCTGGATCCTGTCGCGCGACTCGTCCGTCTCGAAGATCACGAGTGCGTATTTCATGGGGTTCTCTCCTCGTTCTGTGTTTCGTCCGCAGGTGCTGTCGCCCGGTTCTTCCGGGCAGGGTGTGCCCGCCCGGACCGGGTCAGGCGTCCGGACCTCGGGTGATGCGAGTGAGCGCGCCGATCTCCAGTGCCGCCCATACGGCGCCGTCCGGTCCGGCGCAGATGCCGTGAGGTTCCGAGCCGGCGGTCGGCAGGTCGTGCACGGTGACCGCCCCGTCGGGGGTGATGGAGCCGACGCGGTTGGCGGCCCACTCGGTGAACCACAGCGTCCCGGTGCTGTCGGGGGCGATGGCATGCGGCCGGGACGTACGGTCGGGCAGTGGGAACTCGGTGATCCGGCCGTCGGGGGTGATGCGCCCGATCTGCCCGGCGCCGATCTCGACGAACCAGAGCGCCCCGTCGTTGCCCGCCGCGATGCCCACCGGGGCGGCGGAGTCGGTCGGCAGGGTGTGCAGGGTGACGGTTCCGTCCATGCCGATCCGCCCGATCCCGTCGGCCTGGTTCATGGTGAACCACATCCCGCCGTCCGGGCCCGCGGTGATCGCGGACGGGAAGGCCCCGGCGACCGGCAGCGGAAACTCGCTGACACGGCCGTCGGTGGTGATCCGGCCGATCCGGTCGGCGGCGGTCTCGGTGAACCACAGTGCCCCGTCCGGCCCGGCGGCGATCCCGAACGGCCCGCACTCCGCCGTGGGCAACGCGAACTCCGTGACCGCGCCGTCGAGAGCGATCCGGCCGATGCGGTGCGCCCGGTACTCGGTGAACCACAGGGCGTCGTCCGGCCCGGCTGCGATGACCGTCGGCCCGCACTCCGGGTCGAGCCGGTGGGTCGACAGCTCACCTCCGGGTACCAGCCGCCCGATGGCTCCGCCCCGGACCATGGTGAACCACAGCGCCCCGTCCGGGCCGCCGGTGAGCGAGTACGGTCCACTGCCGGCCTCGGCCACGGCGAACTCCTCGATGAACACAGCCATTCAGGCTCTCCCTCTCTTCCTGTGTCGCACGGTGGTCGACTTGACGCCGCACGCGCGGCTCACGTCCGGCAGCTCCTCGCCCGTGCGATTGTCGATCAACTGCCTTTTCTGTCACGTCTGTTGGCGCCCGTCCCGATCTCCGATGTCACCGTCGGTCCGGGAACCCCACACGCTCCTGCGCAGGCAGCGGGTGCCCGGTGTTCGGATCCGGTGACAACGCAACGCCCTTCATCGGTTGAAGCCGGTGATCCTCATACCGCGGGAGCTGAATAGATCAGGCGGATCTGCGAGATCCGGTAGCCGGCGCGGCCGAAGGCCGCGGCCATCGGCGCGTTGCCGGTGTCCGTGGTGGCGGTGATCAGCTCGGTGCCCGCGTCCACGTGGATGCGGGTGATCTCGGCGAGCAGTTCGTCCACGTACCCATGACCGCGGAATTCGGGTACGACACCCAGGTAGCCGACGTTACGGGCGTACGGCGTCGCGGACGGGAGGGCGAGCCCGACGACCTCCCCGTCGGGGGCGTACGCCAGCCGCCACCAGTCACGCCGGCCGGGACAGCCGAGGTAGAAGTCCATCTCGGCCCGAGCGGTGGCTTCGGCACCCTTGGCCTCCAGGCTTCGGCGGGTCTCGTCGTCCAGGCTGCCGACGGCTATCCGCCGGAACAGCCGGAGGAACTCCTCGTCCGGCCCCGGAGCGAAGGTCAGCTTTCCCCCTGCCCGAGGGAGACCGCAATCCGGCGTCCACTCCAGGCGCAGCCGCTCCACTTCCCGCGTGAGCCCGGCCCGTACCGCGGCCCGGCCCCGCCATTCGACGGCCGCCGCAGCGGCAGGGTCGTCACGCCAGCCCACGGGCAGCGTCAGGTTGTACAGCGGGGGCTTGGGCGCCCCCTGAGCGGCGAACGCCCGCAGACCGGCGGCCAGCAGCCCTGCCGCGACCTCCGCCCGGCCGGCGAGTGCGGGATCGACGTACAGGCAGTCCAGGGCGACGGGGTGAGCGCTGTCCGCCTGCCCCCACCAAAGGGCTCGCGCCACCACCCGCCCGTCGTCCTCGGCGATCCAGGTCCACTCGGGCCGGTACATCCCCTGTCGCAACTCGTCCTGGTAGCGGTCGGCGTCGATCCAGCCCACCGGCTCGTCCACGATCACTGCTACGACGCGCGCCAGATCGGCCTCGGTCGTGGGGCGAAACAACACGTTTTCTCCTACTGCTTGGCGTACGTGGTGACCGTCGTCCCGGTGGTGAAGACGCGGGATGCGGTCAGGGTGAAGTGGGAAGGGGCGAACGAGGTGTGGAACAGGGGGATGCCGTCGCCGAACACCACCGGGTAGCGGTGCACGACCAACTCGTCGATCTCCCCCAGCAGTTGACCGGCCAGCACGGCGCCGCCGCAGAGCCAGATGCCCATGCCCGGTGCTCGCTTCAGCGCGCGGACGAACCCCACGGGGTCGCCGGCCACGACAGCGATCTCGGGGTCGGCGGACAACAGGGCCGAGGAGAACACGTACTGCCGCAGGTGGGGATACGGGCTGGTCGTGCCGCTCGCTCGTGCCGCCTCGTAGGCTCCGCGCCCCATGACGACTGTGTCGAACTTCTTGTTGGGCGTGCCGGCGACACCGAGGAATCGGCGGACGTGGTCCGGGACGGTCTCGGGGTGCTCGGCGAGAATCGCGGCCTTCAGGTCACCGTCGAATCCGGTGGAGTCGTGCTGTCCGTCCGGACCGGCGATGAATCCGTCGACACTGCAGCCGATGAAGTAGGTGAGCCGACGCATGCGGGGCCGCTTTCGATCCGTGGCTGCCAGGGACAACACGACACTAGGCAGCGGGCATCGGGTGGGCATCGGTCGACCCGACGTAATGTGACCGGTCACGACCGGGGCTCGCCCGGGGCGGCATCGGCAGACGTTCGACGGCGGCGGTCGGGCGGCGCGCGATCGAGGGGAAACCTCGGCACCCGCGGCTGATCGAGGGGAAACCTCGGCGCCCGCGGCTGATCGAGGAGAAGCCGCGGCACCCATGGCACCCGCGGCAAAGACAAAGGCAGGGAGAAACTCTCTCCCTGCCACTTTCAACGTATAGCGCGCCGGGGGGCTTGCCGCAAGGCCCGGGTCACGGCGCAGAATCGTCGGCCGGTGCCGCAACCTGCGGAAATTCGGTGGGACACGACTGCCTCGGAGGCAGAACGATGAGCGAGCAGTACGTGTTGGATCTTCAAGAGACCGACGGGACGCGGATCGCGGTCGTCGGCGGCAAGGGCGCGCAGCTGGGCGGGCTGTCGCGGATCGAGGGCATCCGTGTGCCGGGCGGCTTCTGCGTGACGACGGACGCCTTCCGGCGGATCATGACGCAGGCGCCGTCGATCGACGAGCGGCTCGATCGGCTGTCGCGGCTGGGCCCGGACGACCGGGAGGCGGTCCGCACGCTCAGTGCGGAGATCCGCCGGATCATCGAAGGGATCGTCGTCCCGGGTGATCTCGCGGCGGCGATCACCCGCGCGCTCGCCGGGCTCGGCGAGCAGGTCGCCTGCGCCGTCCGGTCCAGTGCCACGGCGGAGGACCTGCCGACGGCCTCCTTCGCCGGTCAGCAGGACACGTATCTGAACGTCGTGGGACCGGCGGCGGTCCTCCGGCACGTCAGCCGGTGCTGGGCCTCGCTGTTCACCGAGCGGGCCGTGACCTACCGGCGGCACAACGGCATCGACCACCGTACGGTCCGCATGGCCGTGGTCGTGCAGCGGATGGTCCTCCCGTATGCGTCCGGCATCCTGTTCACGGCCGACCCGGTCACGGGCAACCGGAAGGTCGCCACCGTGGACGCCGGCTTCGGCCTCGGCGAAGCCCTCGTCTCCGGCCTGGTGAATCCGGACGTCTTCAGGGTGCGGGACGGTGAAGTCGTCGCCAGGGCGATCGCCGCCAAACAGCGTGCCGTTCACGCCCTGCCGGGCGGCGGTACGCGGGAAGTGGCGATCGACCCGCGGCGGCAGGAGCAGCCGGCGCTGACGGATGCGCAGGCCGTGCGGCTCGTGGAGCTGGGGCGGCGGATCGAGGCGCACTTCGGCCGCCCGCAGGACATCGAGTGGTGCCTGGCCGACGATGGCTTCCAGATCGTGCAGAGCCGGCCGATCACCACACTGTTTCCCGTCCCCGAGAGCGGTGACCGGGAGAATCACGTCTACCTCTCCGTGGGGCATCAGCAGATGATGACCGACCCCATGAGGCCCCTGGGGATCTCCGTGTGGCAACTGACGGCCATGGCGCCGATGCACGAGGCGGGCGGGCGGCTGTTCGTCGACGCCACCCGGCGCCTGGCCTCGCCCGCGAGCCGCGCCGGACTCCTGGACGTCGTGGGGAGGGGCGATCCGCTGATCAGGGACGCGCTGGAGACCGTCCTCGCCCGCGGTGATTTCGTCCCGTCTCTGCCGGACGCGGGGCCCGGCCGGCCGTCGGGCGGCAGCCCGTCCGCCCCGCTCGGGACCGATCCGGCCGTCGTCACCGAGCTGATCGAGCGCAGCCGGGCATCCGTCGCCGCGCTGGAGCGCGACATCCGGACGAAGTCCGGACCGGCGCTGTTCGAGTTCCTGCTGGAGGCCTTCGAGGAGCACAAGCGGTCCCTCGGCGATCCGCTGAGCCTTCGGGCGGTGATGGCGGGGATGGAGGCCACGTGGTGGCTCAACGACAAGCTGTGGGAGTGGCTGGGTGAGAAGAACGCGGCTGACACGCTGACACTGTCCGCCCCCGGCAACGTCACGTCGCAGATGGGACTGGCGCTGCTCGACGTCGCGGACGTGATCCGCCCGCGGCCGGAGGTGGTGGCGTTCCTGCAGGACGCCCCGGACGAGGGATTCCTGGACGAGCTGGCGAAGCTCCCGGGCGGGGCCGAGGCGCGTGACGCCATCGAGGCCTACCTCCACCGGTACGGCATGCGCTGCGCCGGCGAGATCGACATCACGAGGCCTCGCTGGCGCGAGCGCCCCACCACGCTCGTGCCCGCGATCCTCGACAACGTCAGGAACTTCGGACCCGGCGCCGCCGAGCGGCGCTTCGAACAGGGGCTGCACACGGCGCGGAAGAAGGAACACGAGGTGCTGTCACGCCTGCGGGCCCTGCCGGACGGGGACCGGAAGGCCGACGAGACGAAGCGGATGATCGACCGGGTCAGAACCTTCATCGGATACCGGGAGTACCCGAAGTACGGCATCGTCAGCCGCTACTTCATCTACAAGCGGGCCCTGCTGGAGGAGGCCGGGCGACTCGTGCGGGCCGGCGTGCTCCCCGAGGAGGAGGACATCTTCTACCTCACGTTCCAGGAACTCCACGACGTCGTGCGCTCGGACCGGGTGGACGACCGGCTCGTCCAGCGGCGCAAGGACGCGTTCCGCTCGTACCACGCGCTCACCCCGCCCCGGGTGCTCACATCGGACGGTGAGGCCGTCACCGGGACGTACCGGCGCGACGGCGTGCCGGCCGGCGCCCTGATCGGCCTTCCGGTTTCGGCCGGGACCATCGAGGGACGGGCCCGCGTCGTTCTCGACATGGCGGACGCCGACCTCGAAGCGGGCGACATCCTGGTCACCACCTTCACGGACCCCAGCTGGTCACCGCTGTTCGTCGGAATCGCGGGCCTGGTGACGGAGGTGGGCGGCCTGATGACCCATGGCGCGGTGATCGCCCGGGAGTACGGTCTGCCGGCCGTCGTGGGCGTGGAGCAAGCCACCCGGCTGATCCGTGACGGACAGCGGATCCGTGTGCACGGAACGGGCGGATACGTCGAGATCCTGCCTTGACGACGGCACCGGCCGACCGCGAGGCGGCGGGTGTCCGGGCCGCGACGGCGGGCGGGTGTCCGGGCCGCAGCGGCGGCGGGTGTCCGGGCCGCGGCGCGGCTGCCCCGGATCGAGGAGGTGCTCCGCTCGCGGGAGACCTTCGTGGAGGACCTCTTCGACGCGCCGCTCGACGAGTTGGGCCTTCCCCGGGCCGCGCGGCCCCCGTGCCGCTTCCGTGCAACCCGCGCGGGGCAACGGGCTGGGTCCCCGGCCCGGGTTCAGGCCCGCCGCAGCCGCCTTCGGCCCGCCGTGAGCACGGCGCTGATCTCCCGCAGTCGGAGCGGCCGCGCCAGCAGTGCCACCGTGAGCAGCAGGACCAGGGTGCCCGCGCCCACCGCCGCGAAGTCCCCGTGGCCCGCGCAGGCCCTGGCGGCGAAGTACGCCAATGTGCCGGCGGGCACGGTCGCGGTCACCAGCCGGAGCTGTGCCCACAGCGTGGGCGAGCGCAGCGGTGAGGTCGCGGTCGCGCCGCTGCCGCAGACCCTGCGGTGCAGCACGTACGCGGTGGTGGCGAAGCCCGCGAACAGGGCGACGGAGTAGGCGCCGGCCATTCCCGTCACGGCCCAGCGGACCGGCAGCAGCAGATAGGCGGCGGCCGAGAGTCCGGCGTTGAGCGCCGCGATCACCAGGTTGAGGAGGAACGGTGTGCGGGTGTCACTCATCGCGTAGAACGCCCGGGAGAGCACGTACTGCCCCGAGTAGGCGACGAGTCCGGGCGCGAACGCCATCATCATGCCCGCCATCACGGCGATGCCCGCGTCGTTCGTGCGCCCGTACCCGTACACCGCTCCCATCACCCACGGTGCCAGCGCGAACAGCAGGGCCGTCGCGGGCACCACGACCGCGGCCGAGGTGCGCAGGGCGTACGAGACGTCGTTCCGCAGGCCCGACAGGTCGTTGTCGGCCGCCGCCCGGCTCATCCGGGGCATCAGCGCGGTGACCAGCGAGACGGTCACGATGCCGTGCGGGACCACCCACAGCTGGAAGGCGTAGCTGTACGCGGTGTAGCCGGGGCCGCCCGCCACGTCCAGGTCCGCGGCGCGCTGGCCGACGGTGGTGGAGAGCCGGGTCACCACCCAGTAGGCGATCTGGTTGGTCAGCACGAGGGCGACCAGCCAGCCGGCCGCGCGCAGCGGGCGGGTGAGGCCGCTGCCCCGCCAGTCGAACCGGGGCCGCCAGCGGAACTTCGCGGCGCGCAGCGCGGGCACCAGGGCGAGCGTCTGGACGACGATCCCGGCGGTCGTGCCCCAGCCGAGCAATCGGGCCTGCGCCTGGGTCAGCGTGCCGTCGGAGCCCGCCGCGATGCTGAGGTGGAGCCCGAACACGGCGATGATCACAATGTTGTTGAGGACCGGGGTCCACATCATCGCGCCGAACCGGCCCCGGGCATTCAGTACTTGGCCGAGCAGGGTGAACAGTCCGTAGAAGAGGATCTGCGGCAGGCAGTAGCGGGCCAGGGCGACGGTCAGTTCCGCCTGTGGGCCGTGGTAGCCGGGGGCGTAGACCGAGACGATCCAGGGGGCGGCGAGGACGGTGATGCCGGTGAGGGCGAGGAGGCCGAGGGCGCAGAGGGTGAGCAGCCGGTCGGTGTACGCGGCTCCGCCGTCGGCGTGGTTCTTCGCCGCGCGCACCAGTTCGGGGACGAAGACGGCGTTGAGGGCGCCGCCGATGAGCAGGGTGTAGAGGATGTTGGGCACGGTGTTGGCGACGTTGTACCCGTCGGCCTGGAGCCCGGTGCCGAGCGCGGCGACGATGACCGCCGAGCGTATGAAGCCGGTCGCGCGGGAGACGATGGAGCCGGCTGCCATGACGGCGCCGTTGCGCAGTACCGAACGGGGCTTGTGGTCCGCGACCTCGGTGGTGGTCGCTTCGGTGGCGGTCACCGGCGGGCCGGTTGTGCCTGGCGCCTCCGGTACCCCTGGTACAGCGTGTTGTTCGCGGCTCCGCCCACCGATGTCTCCCACTCTCCGCGCGTCTCGACGACCCGGCCGCCGGTGCCGGGCTTCCGGCGGAGGGACTCGAAGGGGGGTCGTCGGGGTCAGGGGTGGAGGTTACCCCGCGCCGCGTCCGGCCCGGGTGCCCGCCGGCGGTCCGGGCCGGAGCCGGGTGGCACATGTGACCGGATGACGACCGTTGTGCTGCGTTACATGTCACACAGGGCATTTCCCGGTTTTCGGCCGTTTTGCGGAACCGGTCGCCCGCTGTGCGCCTCTCCCTCGGCGAGAAGCAATGCCTTGGAGGTATTTCCGTTGATCGCTGCACGCCGGCCCGTACGCCGCACCGCTCCGCCCGGCCGCCCGGCCCGGCTCACCCTGGTCGCCGGTAGCGCGGCGCTCGGTGTCATGCTCACCGCCTGTTCCGGTGCCGCCGCCTCGGACTCGGAGTCGGACAAGGGCGGCGCGGCCGCAGCGGCGAAAACCAAAATCTCGGTGAACCTGCGGGGCGGCCAGGCCGCCCCGGGGACGCCGGTGAAGGTGACGCTCGACACCGGGAAGCTGAAGACGGTCGCGGTGAGCGCGGACGGGGGCGAGGCGCTCACCGGCCGGATATCCGCCGACGGCAGGACCTGGACGTCGGACCGGGTGGCCGCGCCCGGCACCACGTACGGCGTCGAGGCGAAGAGCACCGAGGGCGGCAGCGCCAGGGCGGGATTCACCACCGCCGCCGCCGACAAGGTCAACAAGCTGACACTGGCCCCCGGCAAGAACACCACGGTCGGCGTCGCCCAGCCGCTGTCGGTCGTCTTCGACAACCCGGTGAAGGACAGGGCGGCGGTCGAGAAGACCCTGAAGGTCTCCACCTCGAACAACACCGAGGGCTCCTGGGGCTGGCTGCAGGACTACTCCGGCAAGGACCGTGTCGACTGGCGGCCCAAGGAGTACTGGAAGTCCGGTACGAAGGTCACGCTCGACGCCGATCTCAACGGCATCGACTCGGGCAGCTCCGGCGGCTGGTTCGTACGCGACTACCGGACCACCTTCACGATCGGCGCCGACCAGGTGGTCAAGGTCGACCTCGACCGTCACCGGCTGGCGCTGAAGCGGGACGGGAAGACCGTCATGGACGTGCCCATGTCGGCCGGCACCCCGGGCGGCGAGAAGGCGTCCTGGCGCGGGACCGCCGTACTGATGTCCAAGGAGGGCACGATCAACATGCGCTCCGAGACGGTCGGCCTCGGCGACGCCTACGACAAGATGGTCGACTCGTCGATGCGGCTGACCTGGTCCGGGATGTACGCCCACGCGGCGCCGTGGAACGCGGGCTACTTCGGGGTGGCCAACCACAGTTCGGGCTGTGTCGGGATGAGCGATGCCGACGCCGGCGCGCTGTACGCGCAGGTGCGGGTCGGCGACCCGTTCGAGATCACCGGCGCGGACGCCAAGGGCACGGTGGCGGAGGGCAACGGGTATGGGGCGTGGAACGTGGCGTGGGCCGACTGGCAGGCGAAGAGCGCGCTGTAGGAGGAGGGGCGGGGTACGGGGGAGCGGGCCGCCGGGTCACCCGCACCCCTGGCCGGCAATAGTTACCATCACGTAACTTACCGATGAGTTACCACGGGTAAGGGGCCGAGGTTACCGTCGGGTCGCTTTGCCCCGCACCCGTGAGGAGTGACCCGTGGGACGTCCGTACCCGGCTCTGCGCACCACCGCGTCCATCGGAACCGCCGCCGTCCCCTTCGGCGGAGCCGCCCTCGCCGCGGCTCCGGCGGCCGCCGCCCGGACTCCCGCCGCACCGGTCGCGGCGTCCGCGCCGGGCCTGGAGTTCCACGACATCCCCGGCTCCGGCGGGATCACCCTCAAGGGCAATGTGTTCACGCCGGCCGGAGCCGAGCCGGGCGCGAAGCACCCGCTGATCGTGCTGCCCACCAGCTGGGGCCTGCCGCAGGTCGAGTACTTCGCGCAGGCGCAGCAGCTCGCCGACTCCGGCTACGTGGTGGTGAGTTAGACCGACCGGCAATTGGGGGGCGGCGTCGCGGGGCTGGGCACGCGCGTCTGCGGCGTTGTCGTCAATCACCATGGCTCCTTCCCCGAGCTCTCGACTGCGCTTGAGCAGGGGAGACCCCATCTGCCTCAATCCTCCGCCTTGCAGCCGCACGCACCCAGCCCCGCTCCTTCTCCCACCCCCCAATTGCCGGTCGGTCTTACACCTCGCGGGGCTTCTGGCTCTCCGGCGGGAGGATCGAGGTCGCGGGTCCGCCGGACCTCGCGGACGTCTCCTCGGTCATCGACTGGGCCCTCGCCAACACCCCGTCCGACCCGGACCGCATCGGCATGGGCGGCGTCTCCTACGGCGCGGGCATCAGCCTCCTCGCGGCCGGGCACGACAAGCGGATCAAGGCCGTGGTCGCGCTCAGCGGCTGGGCCGATCTCATCGACTCGATCTACAGCGGCCGCACCCAGCACCTCCAGGCCGCCGCCCTCCTCGGCGGCTCCGGTCTGCTCACCGGCCGCCCGAGCGACGAGCTGACCCGGACGCTCACCGCCTTCCTGGGCTCCGACCTCGCCAAGGAAGAGGACATGATCGCCTGGGGGAAGAAGCGCTCCCCCGCCGCGTACCTCGACGAGATCAACGCCAACGGCGCGGCCGTCATGATGGGCAACGCCTGGGGCGACACGATCTTCCCGCCCAACCAGTACGCCTCGTTCTACGAGAAGCTCAGCGGCCCCAAGCGTCTGGAGTTCCGTCCGGGCGACCACGCCACGGCGGAGGCCACCGGACTGCTCGGCCTGCCCAACGACACCTGGACCGACGCCCACCGCTGGTTCGACCGCTATCTCAAGGGCGAGCGCAACGGCATCGGCCAGGAGCCGCCGGTCCAGCTCAAGTCCCGTACGGACGGCGGCTACGAGGGCTACCCGGACTGGAAGTCGGATGGCGCCGCCGAGGAGCGGATCGGGCTCGACGGCACCAGGCGGATCCTCGCGAACATCGACTCCGGCGCCAACGGCGGCATCGTCATGCTGTCCAACGCGCTCGACCAGTTCGTGAAGCTGCCGCCGATCGCCTCCGTCCCGCTGCTCCCCCGCGCCTTCGCGGGCGTCTGGCAGTCCGGGAAGTACGCGGCACCTCAGCATGTGCGCGGCACGGTGAAGGTCCACACGACGGTGACCCCGAACAAGGAAAGCGGCACCTTCGTCGCGTATCTCTACGACGAAGGGCCGCTCGGCCTCGGAAAGCTGGTCAGCAACGCCCCCTATACCTTCCACGGGCGGACGCCGGGCCGGCCGTTCCCCGCAGACCTGGAGCTGTTCTCCACCGCCTACGACGTTCCGGCCGGTCACCGCCTCACCCTGGTGATCGACACCGTCGATCCGCTCTGCATCGAGCACAACCCGACCGGATCACAGCTGACCTTCTCCTCGTCCCCGGCGGACCCGTCGTACGTGTCCGTGCCGTTGCGCGAGAAGTGATCACCGGCTGCTGCCGGGTGGGCATCACTCCACAGGGACCGCCTGGTGGCGGACCCGGCTACTGCACTCCCGGCAGCAGCGTTCCTGGTTCGGCCGGTGCGATCTCCACGGCCTTCATCTTCGGATTGCGCCGTTCCCGCTTGGCCACCCAGGTCGCGAACCAGGAGAGCAGCATGCACATCCCGATGTAGATCGGCGAGATCACCATCACCACGGGGATGAAGGGAAGATCGTAGTCGAGGTTGGATGCGATGAGCTTGCCCGCGTGGAGGAATTCCTCGTAGGTGATCAGATAGCCGAGCGAGGTGTCCTTCAGCGCCACGACCAACTGGCTGATGATCGTGGGCAGCATGGCGCGCACCGCCTGCGGGGCCAGTACGAACGTGGTGACCTGCGTCTTGCGCAGCCCCAGGGCGTACGCGGCCTCCGACTGGCCGCGCTCCACCGAGACGATCCCGGTGCGGAACACCTCGGCGAGCACCGAGCCGTTGTACAGGGTCAGGCCGGTGACCAGTGCGGGCAACGGCTGCACCTTCAGCGCCACGAAGATGAAGAAGATCATCACCAGTACGGGCATGGCCCGGAAGAACTCCACCAGCAGCGTCGCGATCCAGCGCACGGCCCGGTGGTCGGAGAGCCGGCCGACGGCGAGGACCGCGCCGAGCAGGAGCGAGAGCACCGCGGCGTACGTGAACGCCTTGAGGGTGTTGCCCAGCCCGCGCAGCAGCAGTTCCTGAATGCCCTTGTACTCGAAGGGTGTCCACTTGGCGCTGGTGAACTGTTCGGTGTCGAAGAGCAGATAGACGACCCAGCCGAGCAAGGCGAGGATCAGGGCCGTGGAGACGATCCCGTAGAGCAGATGGCGTTTGCGGGTCGCCGGGCCCGGGATGTCGTAGAGCGCGGTGGCGGACGGTGCGGTGCGGGTGGTCATCGGGCGACTCCCCAGCGCTTCTCCATCACGTTGAAGAGCGCACTGATGGACAGGGTGATGATCAGGTAGCCGACGGCGATCCAGATGAAGGTCCAGATGATGCTGTAGCCCAGCTCGTTGAGGGTCTTGTAGGTGCCGAGCAGTTCGGTGACGCTGAACGCCCCGGCGATCGCCGAGTTCTTGGCGAGGGCGATGAGCGTGGAGCCGACCGGCGGGATCACCGAGCGGAACGCCTGCGGCAGCACCACGGTGTTCAGCGTCTGGCCGAACGTCATGCCGAGGCTGCGGGCCGCCTCGCCCTGTCCCGTCGGCACGGTGTTGATGCCCGAGCGCAGCACCTCGCAGATGAACGCGGAGGTGTAGCAGCCGAGCGCGAGGACCGCGAAGACCTTGAAGGGCAGGACCAGTCCGAAGCGCGGCAGTCCGAGCAGGACCGCGAAGAAGAGCAGGGTCAGCGGGGTGTTGCGCAGCACCGTCACCCAGACCGTGCCGAGCACCCGCAGCGAGCCGACGGGAGACACCCGGCAGGAGGCCATGAAGAAGCCCAGGACCAGGGCCAGGACCGAGGAGTAGACGGTCAGTTCGACCGTGCCCAGGAAGCCCTTGCCGTAGAGCGAGAAATTCTCGGTGAGTACGTCCATGGTCGATGCCCGCCCTCTCAGGTGGCCGGGTAGCGGTCGATGGGCGGCGGTGTCGGCGCGGGCACTCCGGACAGGCCGAGCGTGGCCTCGAACGCCTTCTTCCAGTTGCCGTTCTTCTCGTTGGCCTCCAGGGCGTCGTTGAGCGCGAACCGCAGCGCGTTGTCGCTGCGCGGTACGCCGATGCCGTACGGCTCCTCGGAGAACGGCTTGCCCACGACCTTCATCTCCTTGGGCGCCTTGGCCGCGAAGCCCAGCAGGATCGCGTCGTCGGTGGTGACGGCGTCGACCTGGTAGGTCAGCAGGTTGTCGACGCAGATCGAGTACGTGTCGTAGGCGACCAGGATCGCCTTCGGGTAGTCGGCGGCGATGCGCTGGTACGGGGTGGACCCCGCGGCGGAGCAGACCGTCCTGCCGGCCAGGTCCTGCGGTCCGTGGATGTCGTTCTCGTCGGTGCGGACGAGGAGGCCCTGCCCGGCCATGAAATAGGGACCGGCGAAGCCGACGAGCTTCTTGCGCATGGCGTTGATGGTGTAGGTACCGACGTAGTAGTCGATCTGCCCGTTCTGCAGCGCCGTCTCGCGGTTGGCGGAGGCGATGGTCTTGAAGCGGATCGTCTTCGGGTCGAAGCCGAGCGAGGCCGACATCATCTTGGCGATCTCGATGTCGAAGCCGGAGTAGATGCCGGTGGCCGGGTCCTTCTCGCCCAGGTAGGGCTGGTCCTCCTTGGCCCCGACCCGGAGGTAGCCGCGCTTCCTGGCCTTCTTCCAGGTCGGCGAGGCGGGCAGCTGGAAGCCGGTGTCGACCTTGTACACCGGCAGCTGCTCGGGCTTCGGGCCCTTCACCGGCGGGCTGCCCTCCTTGCCGCACGCGGCGGCGAGCACGGCCAGCAGGAGGCCGGCGCAGGCGGCCACAACTTTTCTCGTACGCAACACGGAGCCCCCCGTCAGTGCTTGAGGATCTTGGACAGGAAGTCCTTGGCGCGGTCGCTCTCCGGAGCGTTGAAGAACGCGTCGGGAGAGCGGTCCTCGACGATGCGCCCGTCGGCCATGAAGACCACGCGGTTGGCGGCGGAGCGGGCGAAGCCCATCTCGTGCGTGACGACGACCATCGTCATGCCGTCCCGGGCGAGCTGCTGCATGACCTCCAGCACCTCGTTGATCATCTCCGGGTCGAGCGCCGAGGTGGGCTCGTCGAAGAGGAGTGCCTTGGGGTCCATGGCGAGGGCGCGGGCGATGGCCACCCGCTGCTGCTGGCCGCCGGAGAGCTGGGCGGGGAATTTGTCGGCCTGCGAGGCCAGTCCGACGCGCTCCAGCAGTTCACGGGAGCGCCGGTCCGCCTCGTCCTTCTTGCGTTTGCGGACCTTGAGCTGGGCGAGCGAGACATTGGCCAGCACGGTCCGGTGCGCGAACAGGTTGAACGACTGGAAGACCATGCCCACTTCGGCCCTGAGCCGGGCCAGTCCCTTCCCCTCCTCCGGGAGGGGTCTGCCGTCGATCGCGATGTGGCCGGACTCGATCGTCTCCAGCCGGTTGATGGTCCGGCAGAGCGTCGATTTGCCGGAGCCGGAGGGGCCGATGACCACCACCACCTCCCCGCGGCCGACGGTGAGATTGATGTCCTGCAGTACGTGCAACTGTCCGTAGTACTTGTTGACGTCCCGCAGCTCGATCAACGGATCGACGGCCATACGCTGCCCTACCCACTTTTCGCTGTGTCGAGGTCAGCGCAAACTATCCAGCCTGGAAAGGGACTTCGCCGCCGACACGCACAAATGGGGCATAAGGCTTCTTATGTGATTGCCATGGGAGTTCTACCCCTCGGCCGACTCCGAATAGACCTGGGAGAGCTCCGGGCTGCCGGCCATCGCCCAGTCCAGCCCGGCCTCGACGACGTCGATCTCCCGCCCGGAGGCGAGCCGCACCACGGGCTGCCCGCTCGGCCAGATGCTCCAGACCGCGCCGGGGACGTTCCGCACCAGGACCGTTCCCAGGTACAGCCCCGCGTCGTTGCCCAGCCAGGGCAGCTCCTCAGGATCGTCCCGCCAGCGCGGCGGCAACTGGTCGAGAGCCGCCAACGAGGCCGGGCTGTCGTCGAGTTCGAGCCCGCGCCGCCCCGCTCGGACACGCAGCAGCTCGCACTCCGCGAGGAGCTCGGCCACGCCGTCGGGGTCGGCGGCGACCGCGGCGGCGAGCCCCGTCCCCCGCGCTCCGTCGTGACGCCTACGCCAGTTGCCCAAGAAGGGGATGTTCACGATCAGACCCCCTTGAGGGTGCAACCGCCGAACACGGGCCCCGCCTGGGCAGCAGCCAGCCCGAGCAGAAACGGACAGTTAGCTCCAGTTAGCTTCAGTTGGCTCACGTTCACCATGATCATCTCCCACTTGACTCCCACCGGCCCCCATCGGGTCAACGCGGCGCAGTGCGACCATCAGCTCACCATGACACAAAACCGGCCCCGGATCGCTGCACCCTGGGGGGCGTGAACTGCGATCCGGGACCGGCAATGCGACCAACGATGGAGGCGACTCCACGATGACCACCCGTTCGAGTGAACAAATGCTCGAATGACGACAGTACATCCAGCCCTGCGGCATATGCCATGAAGTCACAGGGCTGTCACGCCGCCCCTCCGGCCAATCCCTCGACCAAATCATGATCGAAAAATGCCGGAAAATAGCTGCTGACTTATGATCTTGCAGGTCAGAGCGTTTGTCGAGTACCTGCCGACCTGCCGCCCTGGTCGTCGATCACCGCCGAACCCTCGGCGAACGCATCCGCGACCGGCGCATGCATCAGAACCTCACCCAGGAGCACCTAGCTCACTTGGCTGAGGTCTCCCGCGACACCGTCCAGCGAATCGAGGGCGGCCAGAACGACGCGCGAATCAGCCACCTCTGGCGCATCGCCGCAGTTCTCGACACCACGGTCGCCGCTCTCCTCGACGAGTAACAGCCCGCTTTACTGGCAGCAGACCCCGGCCCATACCTCGGTGTCCAGGACATACGAGCCCTGCTGGTCACGGATGACACCTACGCTGATCGCTCCGTTACTCAAGGGCTGATTGCACCGGATGCAGGCGCGCCCCTGAGACTGCGCCCACGTCAGCCTTCCAGGATCCGGCAGTGGCCAGGACGCCCGCCGATCAGCTGCAGCCGTCATTACGCCCGCCCCCGTTCGCGGCCGGCGCAGGCCGCGGCGTCCGAGCAGGCCCGCGGGAACCAGCTGTAGGCGGCTCCCCCTTCGGGTCGGGCCCGCTTCTCGCCTAGGTCCTGATCCTCGCCGATGGTGAGGGCAGTCCTGCACCAGACACAGGACCATCCGCGCTGCTGCTGCTCGGTCAGATCGCTGACTGGCGGTAAGTCCCTCACGGTCATGGCGTCCCCGGCTCGTCGTTGATCAGCTAAGACCAGCGTGACGGGCAGGGAAGGGCTCAACGCTCACAGATTCGTGAGCGTTGACAGGTCAGGCTGTGAGCGCTACAGGCCGATCCAGGCAGCCATGTGCCCGAGGGTGTCCGGGGTGCGGCGCGAGATGTGCACCAGGCCCTTGATGGTCTCGCGGGCGCCAGGGTGATACCGGGTCTGTTCCGGAGCGGTGTGCCGGGCGTCGACGATGCTACTCAGTGCTGCCTCGGTCCGGCCGGTCTCCATTTCTGAGCGTGCCTTGTCGATGAGGAAATGCGCCCGCCGGGACGTGGCCAGGGCCATCGGCAGGGTGATCTGTCGGGCCTGGGTGAGGGCTTCGTCGTACTGGCGCATCTCGACCGCAGCCGACATCTTGTGGAGCGCGACGTTCGTCGGGCCGAAGCTGAGCCAGTGAACTTCGGAAGCACCCCCAGTCCGCTCTGCACAGTTGCGGGCTTCGGCGATATGGGTGTCGACCATGGTCTGCTGGTCGGCGCGGGCGGCGATGACGGACGCTCCGAGGTGGAGTTGCCCGGTGACGGCCACTGCCTCCCGGGTCTGCTCGGCTGCACCGACGATGCTGTGGCCGGCGGCGACGAGGCGCTGCCCGATTGTGTACTCACCCTCCCGGAAGTAGACCAGGGCGCGCATGTACTGCCGGATGGCAGCCAGACAGGGGTCGGACGCGCGATGGGCTGCCCAGTCCATACGGTCCAGGGCCACTGAGCTGAGGTCGTAGTAGCCGAGCTTCACCGAGATGTCGTGTGCGGTGCGGTACGTCGAGGCAAGGGCCTGCCACAGCTCCGTCGACTGTGCCCGCCAGGCCGCGGTGGTGAGTTCCGTGATGGTGGCGGGCAGCAGGCTGGCCGCGTTCCGCAGATGCGTGGCTCTGACATGGGCGCAAAGCTCTTCAGCGCTCGCGATCAGTTGCTCTGCCGGCCGGTCCGGGATGGCGTCGTCGACCCCCAGGTCGTACAGGTCGAGTGCTTCCCGGATGGGACGCACGAGTTCGGCGAGGCGGTCCTGCTGCAGTTCGGTCACGTAGGGCTGTCCCGTCAGCACGGTGACGTCGACCCGCAAGGCCTGGGCCACAGCCGCGACGAAGTCGAGGTTGGCGGGCTTGGCGCCGCACTCGACTTGGTTGAGGAGGCTGTACGAGTACGGCATTCGGGCAGCCAACTGTCGCTGTGTCAGCCTGGCGAGTTTCCGTTGCTCTTTGATCCGAGCGCCTGTGTGGTCGTCGTCCAGTCTGGGCATACTGGTCTCCGTTCCTGACTCGTCATCCGGAACGGTACCCGCGCGTCCGCGCTGGATCCCGCATCGCCCCCGATTCCACCCGGTTCGGGGGCGGTTGCATGTGTGGTCGGATGGCGGCATGACGACTCTGTACCTGTTCGGATCCGCCGCCCCGCCCGTCTTCGAGGTTGCCGAGGTCATTGAAGACGCCCAGGCTCGCGGGTGGGATGTGTGTCTCGGGCTGACGCCGACGGCGGCCCGGTGGCTGGGCGAGCAACTCCCAGAGCTGGAGCGGCTGACCGGACATCCGGTGCGCTCCGAGTACAAACTGCCTGGGGAACCGGATGTGTGGCCGTCGGCAGATGCCATTCTCTTCGCGCCGGCCACGTTCAACACGGTCAACGCATGGGCCCTTGGTCTGACGTCGTCATTCGTCGTCGGCGTGGTTGCCGAGGGGATCGGGAAGCGGATCCCGACCGTAACGATGCCCTGTGTGAACGCCGCCTACGTCCAGCATCCGGCGTTCGAGCGATCGGTGGAGACGCTCCGCGGCGCCGGGGTGACAGTGCTGTACGGGCCAGGCGGCTTCGTACCGAACCAGCCGAGCGAGCGGCGCCCCGAGGGCTTCCCGTGGCACCTGGCCCTGAACGCGGTCGGGGCCATTGTCAGTCCCACCTCATAGCCTGTTCCTATGTCGATCACCCCTTCGCCTGCCACCCCTGTGCGCTCCCCCGCCGCGGTGAGCGCGGGCATCCGCGCGCCGTGGGCGGCCGGCTCGCTGCCCTCGGAGGGTGAGGCGGAGTATCAGCGGCTGCTGGTGGAATGGGAAGCCGCAGTCCGGGCAAATGTCGTCACAGCGGCCTGACCTGCGCGGCTCCGTTCGATTGTCAGTGCTGCCGTTTACGATCCGGCCGTGGAGGAGCAGCGCAAGGCCCTCGCCGAGCCGTACACGGCGGAGGGGTGGGCGGCCTGGCGTGAGGCGGCGGCGACGTTCCAGGCTGCGGTGACCGCGCACGCCGAGGCGGCCGGGGTGTCCCGGTCCGCGCTGGAGATGGCCGTGAAGAAGGCCGTGCTGCATCCGGAGCCCTCACCCGACGAGGGCTGACGCTCGTCCGCCTCTCCCCCGGGCGCTGTTCCGGGTGAGGGGCGGTCTCGTAGCTGCGCCCAGCCATAGGCGCGAATGGGATGAGCCCACGGTACTGGGCCGGTATGACAACCGGCCGGGGCGCCGTGCGGCACCTGCGCAACCATTCGCGTGCCCCACACGTCAGACCCTGCACGCCTACTTTCGGAGTGCCATCGTGAAACCCGCTGCTGCCCTGCTCGCTGCCGCCGTACTGCTGTCCCTCGCCGCCTGCTCGACCGGGCACGCGGATGTGAACAAGGCGGAACCGAGTAGCAGCGCCACAGCTGATGCCGGCAAGAGCAGCGCCGCAGAGAAGGCCGCAGGCATCCCAGACGCGCCGACGGGTAACGACCGCGACGCGTACCTAGACGCGATTGCGGCAGTGGATCCGCAGATCATCGTGGACGAGCAGAAGGCCATCGATGCCGGCCGGAACCAGTGCGCCTCGCTCGCAGGGGACGGTTTCGCCAAGGTGGATTGGCTTGCCGCGCAGCGTTTCGGCAACGACACGCACCCGCTCACGGACGCGCAGGGCAAGCAGTTGAATGCCGCGCTGCGGGGGACGCTGTGTCCTGAGTGACGTTGCTCTAAGCGATCTTGGTGGCCCCGCCGGCGGGGGATGCGGCGGGGCCAGAGCCCAGCATGGCAGGGGTAGGCAGAGCACACAGCAGGCTCCACAGCAACTAGAATCGAACTCATGTCCGATATTCCGTCGCGCCTGGTCATGCTGCGGTTCCTCAAGAGAGTGCAGGAGCAGTAGCTCGCCCAGACCGATCGCTGGATCGCCGACGAAGAATGGCGAGAGGCTGAGCAGCAGCAAGGCGAGGAGCGCCGGCCGCCGACACCGGCCTGGGTGGTGGAGCTCAGCATCGGCCTCGGCGCCCAGCCCATCGAGGTGCACGCCGGGCACTGCTACGCCATCGGGAAACGTCACCGGGCCATCAGTCGCGAGCAGGCCCTCGCCGCGCTCGCCGAGGGGATCCGGGCGTGCGCGCACTGCCGACCAGACACTGAGCTCGAAGTGCTGTGACCTCGGCAAAGTTGCACCCTGGAGGCATGATGACTGCACCCGTTGTCGTGCACCGTCCGTCTCCGTCAGGCGGCCGGCGCGTCACCGCGTATGGCCACATCCTCGGCCTCGCCCACGACGATCACGACCTGATCGAGTTCCTTCGCCGCGCCGGGCTCCCGGATGCGGACACGGTGATCGACGACCCTCAGATGGTCGAGTGGCGCGGCGGCCGGGCACACCACTACGAAGCGGCGTGACGAAGGCCGGTTCGGGGTGCTGTGAGCAGCAGCACGTCGCACCCTGGAGGCATGAGCGCCCCGATAGTCGTCCACTACCGTTCCTCGGCAGGCGGCCGGGCGGTCACCATCAATGGTGAGATCGCCGGCCTCGCCCGCGACGACCGCGACCTCATCGAATTCCTCCGGCGGGCCGGGATCTACGACGCCGAGAATGCCCTCGACAACCCGAACTGGGTTGAGTGGCGCGGCGGTCATGCCCACCGGTACGAAGCGGCGTGATGGCAGCGGCGCGGGGGCTGTCAGTCGGATACCTCGGACTGGAGCCTCTCGGCGAGCTTGGCGGCGAGGGCGTATGCGGGGTGGTTGTCGAGCTGGCGCCGGCGCCGGTTGTAGCGCTGGGTGGTGCGCGGGTCGGAGTGCGACACGGCGTCTTGGACGTCTTGGAGCGGGACGCCGTTGGCGAGGTTGTCGGTAATGAACTGGTGCCGCAGAGCGTGGGGCTTGATCGTCGCGGCTTGCGGGATGTCTGCGTGGCGAGCGAGGACACGGAGGTGCTTCCAGACTTCGGGCTGGCTCCAGCGGCGGCCGGACTCGGTGGCGAACAGCGGGCCGTCGGAACGGCCGCCGAGGTAGGCGAGGAGCGCGTCGAGGGCGAGCGGCGGGACGGGCGCGGGCCGCTTCTTGCCGCCCTTCTGTGTGAGGGGCAGGGTGCGGTGCCCTCGGTCGTAGCCGAGCTGGTCGGCGTTCAGCGACAGAAGTTCGTCGATGCGGGCACCTGTGAGGTAGAGGAGCATGACGAGGGCGTAGGAGCGGGGTGCCCAGTCGGCGGCCGTCTGGATGAGCCGGGTGGTCTCCTCCTCGCTCATGCCCTCGGTCGGCGAGTAGTCGGGGTCGATGTAAGGCCGGTTGACGGCGGCGAACGGGTCACTGTCGACGGCCTGGAGGCGTGCGGCGTAGGTGTAGAAGGATCCGGCGGCGGCGAGAGCTTGGGCCTGGGTGGTTTCCGCTGGGGGCCGCCCCTTCCGCGTCGGCGTCTTGGCGAGGTACTTGGCGTAGGCGTCGGCGAGCGGCAGCTTCGCCTGGAGCGGGTGGATGCCGGTTGAGCGGGCGTACTCCTCCCACGCTTTGAAGGTGCGGGCGTAGGCCCGTCGGGTGTGGCGGGACTTCTGGCGGGCGATCCATCCCCCGGCGACGGTGGGCAGCGGGTCGCGGTCGCCGTAGATGACGGTCAGGTGGTCGGCGAGTTGGCGGGCTTCGTCGGGCCAGTCGTCGCGGGGGTCGTGCTGGTCGGTCGACAGCTCCGCCGACGGGCGCGGGACGAGGGCGCCCACCTCGCCGAGCTCAGTCATCGTCCGTTTCGGCACCGCACCGACGGCACTCATTGCCCTCGCCGACTGGCGGATAGTCGTGCTCGGGGTATGCCTCCCCGTCCGGGCCGACGCAGTCGTCCTCCAGGGGGAAGTGCTCGTGCTTATCTCCGCCCGCGGGCGGCATGTAGCTGGAGTAGGTCACGACGCTCTCCTCTGCGGTGACAGATATTGGATAACTGTCATTATCAACCATGGAGTTCGCCTGTGTCAGGAGGACGCCAACCTTCGGCAAGTGTGGGTTATGGGGGGGCAGGGCTGACTCTCACTCCTGAGCGATGCCTGACGCCCCGCCGCCACTTCTTCACCTTCCAATCACGACTGCGTCACTAATCGAGCACGCGGCTCCCTCCGCCCATGCGGCCCGATACGGTCATCTCTCCATGAAGCACCCTTGGGGGGACAACTTGAACACCCGCACACTCGTTGCCGCGCTCGGCTGTCTGACTGCTCTGGCCCTGGTCGGCTGCGACCCGGCCACCACAAGCCAGCAGCCCGCTACTTCGGCGTCGCCCGTCACCGCCTCAGCCACGCCACCGCCGGAGAAGGACGACAAGCCTGTCGAGCGCGCAACGGTCGCGAACTTCGTCGGCATGGGTCTGCAGTCCGCTCAGGACAAAGCGCAGGCCGACGGCTTCTATCTCCTGTCCTCCCACGACAGTGCCGGTCGCGACCGCATGCAGGCCTTCGACCGGAACTGGAAGGTCTGCTCCCAGAACCAGACGCCAGGGAAGAACATCCCGGTCGACACCAAACTCGACTTCGGAGCGGTGAAGCTTGAGGAATCCTGCCCGTCCAAGGACGAGAAGGAGCCTGCTCCGGCCGGGAACACCATGCCCAACTTTGTTGGAAAGTCCGTCAGGGCAGCGCGAGGAGCCCTCGACTCGGGCGCATCGATCACGGTCGCTGACGCCAGCGAAGACCGCATGGTCCTGATGGAAAGCAACTGGAAGATCTGCACCCAGGACCCGAAGGCTGGAGCCGCGCTCAACGGCCAGCCTGTCGAGTTCACTGCGGTCAAGTTCGACGAGTCCTGCCCGTAAATATCAGAAGGGCCCCTTCCGCCCGAAGGCGGGAGGGGCGATGTCACTCGGACTCGTCGACGGGTGGCGGAATGTCAGGCTCGATGAACAGCCCGGCGTACTGCGGCACCGGCTGCTCCTCGGCGAGCCCGAGGTCGACGAGCGTCCCCAGGTCTGCGGCGCTGTCGTCCACGCGCCGCTGTACCTGCTGCGGCGGAAAGTCAGGCATCAAGTCTCCTGTACATCGAGGTTGCCGCCAGAACGCCGAGGCCGAGGAGGCTGCGGGACTGGTCCGGCGTCGGAGTGGTGGCGCCAGTTCGGCGGCACACCAGGGCATCCGGATCATCCGGCGGCACCTGGAGACTGTAGCCGTCCGGGCAGGTCTGCCCGGACTTGCCGTCGCGCCCGTCCGTCCCTGGCTGGCCTGGCGGGCCTGGCGGGCCGGTGTCGCCCTTCGGGCCGGCCAGGCCCACGACGGACTGGCCGTCCGCACCCGCAGCACCCGTGGGGCCAGGCGAACCGACAACGGATGCGCCGTCTTCGCCGTCGGCGCCGGGGCTGCCGCTCGGGCCAACAGGGCCAGTCGGGCCGATAGATCCGGGCCGGCCCTGGTCGCCTTGCGGCCCGGGTGGGCCGACGACGAATGTCCGGGCTGACCGCGACCACCGGGCGGACCGGCCACCGGGGACTCCCCCAGCCGCTCCACCTGCTGAGCGAGGGCATCGCGCGCCTCGTTCGCGGTGCGGAGGTCGTGAGAAAGCCCCTGCATCGTCACGATGAGGAACGCGAACCCGACCAGGGCCACCGCGGCGGGCAGCGTGAACACGAGGTCAGGGCGCCGCCGTTCGGCGCCCGCGCTCTTGTGTCGCCTCATGCCCCCGCCCCCTGCGCATTCAGGTACACGGTCAGGATCAGCAGCAGGACCGGCGCGATCAGCGCGGTGAAGATGAGACGCCGGTCCGCGGCCCGTCGGTCTGCCGCGCGCTGCTCCTCATCCCGGCGCTTCTGGGCGGCCTGTTCGCGCGCCTCCTCGATGCCACGCACCCGCTCCACGAGGACCTTCAACGCGTCGTCGCGCGCCGCCTGTTCGAGCTGGCAGCGCTCCAGGGAGACCTTGCTGTCGAGTCTGAGTCCCAGCTCCCGGAAGTCGTCCTTGAGGTCGGTGCGGACATCTTCGAGTCGGCGCATCACCTCGCCGAGAGTCGGCTCATCCGGCGCGGGCTCCTCCGTCAGTGTTCGTGGACGATGGGGAGCACCTGGCTGTCTCAGGTGCGGTTCGGTCTCACCTATGCCGGCTCCACCACCACACGCCGAGCGTCCCGCCGCGCATGGCTTCGACGTTGCCGCCCAGCGAGCCGAGCATCTGGTCCATGTCGCCTGTGTCCCATTGGTGAACGTGCGCTTCATGCGGGTTGCCGCCGACCTCGCCTTGCACCGACTCAACAATCGGCACCGACACGAGCATGTCCCCCCCTTCGGCAGTGGGGGCGCTTCTCCGGGGTGATGAGCGCGCGCGTCCACTCGTCACGGACGGCTTTGTTCAGCTCGAAGACGTTGTACCGGACGTTGCCGCGGCCGGACCCGTATCGCCGGATCCGTCCCTCGTGGGCCCAGCGGCGGATGGTGGCCCCGGGCCGGCCTGCGTAGTAGGCGGCGTCCTTCTCGCTAACGAGTCCACGGGCGGCCATGTTCACCTCCGCCGGGAAGAACTGAGGGCCGCCTCGTCGGGCGGCCCTCAGCGACATGCGTGTCCAGCGAGGCAGACGCTATGTTCGCCCACATCATCACATCAAGCTATGAATCATGCGCCTGCGATAGCGCCTCTCTATCCACCAAACTGACCCCATGTCGACGGTCTTCATGGTGCAGGCGGACTCGCAGGAGGAGTGCGCCGCCGAACTGTCCCGCATGTGCGCGGCTTTCGGCCTGCGGCCGCTCCTGCCGCCGACGCGCAGCACGGGGACGGAGCGGTGGCTGGCGAGGGCCACAGCGAAAGCTCCGGCTGATGAGGTCTGGGGCCCTGTCGTGCAGTGAAGGTCTATGACGCTGAACTGTCGGTGGGCCCTATCGCCGTCGGCGGACTCCGCCGTCGGCGGAGAACCATCAGGATGGCCGCAGCCCAGAGCAGCGCTCCCAGCGCCGCGCCCCCCGCACCCACCGTTCTGACGGTCTCCCATGCCGCGCTCTCCACAAGTCGGCAGTCCGGGGCACATTTCCACGTTCGAGCACCATCTGTCCTCGCAACCCCAAGAGTCGCCACCCCGAGCAGAAACAGGGCGATGCCTGACCAGAACATCCAGCGGGCGGCTGCCTCGTACCCGCGCGAGTGAGTGTCCACCATTCGACCACAGTCCCAGCCACCCGGTCAGCAGGCAACGGTGCGGGATACGACAGGGCCCCGGACCATGAGGTCCGGGGCCGTGCCGTGCGCTAGACGTCATCCGTCGCAGGCCCCGCGGTCGGCCTATCAGCGGGTCTGATTGCGGGTGTTGGCGATGACCCCGCGGGTGGTGGTAGTGATGCTGCGCTGATCCTGGACGACGTCGCCGTTGTAGTGGTGGTGATGCGTGGCCGGGCCAGCCTCGGCGGCGGCCTTGGCTCGGCCGACGAGGCGGCCCAGCGCGAGGACGAGGGCGGTCGGGGCACCGACGACGATGGCGCACACGACCAGGTCAGCGCTTCCGGACGCCACCATGACGAGCGATGCGGTCCCACCGACGAGTGCGGTCGCGACTCCCCCGGACAGCATGAGGGCACTGGCGTCGGTGGCTCGCTGACTCATCGGGGCCGGCCGGGCTGGGGAACGGGGGCCGCGGAGCCAACGACAGGTAGCCGGGAGTCGTCGCGGTAGAAAGAAAGTGGCCTGTTGGGCAGCCAGTGCTTCGTTGACGGCACTGATGAGCTTCTAGGCTTGGTCATTGGCGGATTCGACCGGCCTGCCGGGGGTGGGCTGCCCGGCCTGGGCCTGCTACCGGTACGGCTCGGGCAGCTGCACGGCGGTAGGTCTCCTCAGAAACTGAGCGACCAGCGGTCGCGGATGCGGCGGATGGTGACGGCAAGCCCGCTGATGCGCCCGTTGCGGGCGGTGACGCTGCCGGGCGAGAGATTGCGCTCCTTGGCTCTAAATCGCCTTCATGCAGCTTCGCAAGGCCCGGACAGTTGTGATGCTACCTAGTTCAAACGGGAGAGTCCCGGCGTCTAGGGGCACTGGGGGAGACAATGAGTAGAAGGTTGAGACGCAGCACGCTGGGCGCGGCCGGTCTGATGCTCGCATTCAGCACAGCAATGCAGGGGTCAGCTGAGGCCGCAATTTTCGTGGCCCGCACCAACCCAACCTCGTACGGGTACGCCGAGTTCGACTGGAACACCGGCAAGCTGGTGGCTTATGACACCGCGACCGACGGACGGCGGATCATTGCGTCTGCGTACATAAGCTTCACCGGTCAGCAGTTGGCGTATGCGGAGGACTCCAACGGCAACAATGGCAGTCCTGGATCACCCGACTATGCCGACCCCAGCGACTATCAGCCTGGGAACGAGTGGATCACCATTCTGGTCTGCCGCCAAGAGGGCACTGATACAAGCACAAGAGACAAGTGCGATAGCTCCGACTTCTAATCCCGCTCCCGGCAAGCTTTGCCCCGTCGCGCCGCCCAGCATGCACGCTCGCCGCGTTGGCCAAAGACGCTGGTAGCTCCGCTACAACAACTTCCGGTGCCTTGCGATTGCACGCACTGGACGACGCTCCTTTCGGAGCAAGGACTGCCAGCGGGGAAGCTAGTGCCGTATCAGGCAACATTTGCCCTGTCGACGACGGCTTGTAGGTGCTGGTCGTCGGCATGGCGGTTTCGCCAGATGATGTAGCGGCGGATCATGCTGCCCTGTTCCTTGTGGTCGGCGTGGTCCGTTCCGTCCAGGGTGAAGTAGCGCAGGGCCGTGAACTGGGCCTCGATGCGGTTGAGTCAGGAGCTGTTGGTCGGTGTGTAGGCGATCTCGACGTTGTTCGCGGCAGCCCAGATGCCGACCCGTTGACACCTTCTCGTGGTCAGGTGCGGGAGAAGTTGTCGGCCACGATCGCGATCCTGACGTCGGCCGGGTAGAGGCTGCGCAGGTAGCGGCAGAACTCCAGGAACTGCGTCCGCCGCTTGACCGGTTTGATGTGGCCATAGAGCTTGTCCTTGGACAGATCCAGAGCCGCGAACAGGTGCCGCACCCCGCCGTAACGGTTGTAGGTCGCTCGCCGCCGTCGGCGCGGTTCGCGATCTGGATCCTTGTGCCTGCCGCCGCGCTCGGCCCACTGCCGGCCCGGGTGGGGCATCAGGTTGAGCGGCCCGAACTCGTCCATGCAGAAGATGACTTCGGGCTCGCCGTTCTCGGGTATGACCTCGCCGTCAGCGATCGCGTACAGGTGCTCGACCCAAGCTTTCTTGGCCGCGTAGTCCGGATCACGGGAGGTCTTGAAGGTCTTCAGGCTGTGAAAGGAGACGCCTTCCTCGCGGAGCAGGATGCGCAGGCCCTCGTGGCTGATGTCGTCGACCACCCCCTCGGCGACCAGGAAGTGCGGCACTAGTGTTCTGAGTCAGGGATTCTGTTCAGATATGAGGCGAGGCGTTCGAGGATCTCGTCGGAGGTCTTCGTCCAGACGTACGGCTTCGGGTCGG
>NZ_JBEYFB010000040.1:50888-71185 GCF_040634135.1 Streptomyces sp. NPDC007164 | reverse complement strand
GCTGTCGTTTGGGGGGGGGGGCGCGGCGGGGGGGGGGGGGGGGGGGGGCCCGCCCCCCCCACCGCTGCCCGTGGCGCGCCGGGACGCGCCACGGGCCACGGCCCCGTCAGGGCAGCAGGACCGTCTGGGCGGCGAAGTTCAGGCCGGCCCCGAAACCGGCCAGCAGGGCCGTACTGCCCGCGGTCACCCGGCCCTCGGCCAGCAGGGCGTCCAGGGCGAGCGGTATCGAGGCGGCCGAGGTGTTGCCGGATCTGACCACATCGGTGGCCAGCACGGTGTCTTCGCCCAGGCCGAGCCGCTCGGCCATCAGCTCGGTCATCCGCAGGTTGGCCTGGTGCGGCACGAACGCGGCCAGGTCGGCCGGCCCCAGGCCCGCCGCCGTCAGGGCCCGGCCCGCGGCCGGGGCCACCTCCTCCATGGCCCAGCGGAAGACCCGCCGGCCGTCCATGCGCATCCAGGGGCGCGGACCCTGCCGGGCCCAGGGCCCGGTCATCCGGAGGGCGTTGCCGTACGCGCCGTACGCGCGGCGCACCACGGGGCCGATGCCCGGTTCCCGCGCCGGCCCGACCACCACGGCTCCCGCCCCGTCCGCGAACAGGAACGCGATCGTGCGGTCCGTGGGTTCCACGATGTCGGTCATCCGCTCGGCACCGATCACCAGGACACGCTCGGCATCGCGGACCCGCACGGTGTCGGAGGCGAGCGCGAGGGCGTGGCAGAAGCCCGCGCAGGCCCCCGAGAGGTCGAGGCCCGCGGCCCGGCCGGCCCCGAGCTCGTGGGCCACGCGGATCGCGAGCGGCGGCGTCTGGACCAGGTCGGACATGCTGGCGACCAGCACCAGGTCGATATCGGCCGGAGCGGTGCCGGACCGCGCCATGGCCTGTTCCGCGGCCGCTGCGGCCATCACCGTCAGCGTCTCGTCCTCGTCGGCGAAATGCCGCTGGACGATGCCGCTGCGGGTCTCGATCCACTCCTCCGTGGAGTCGATCGACCGGCACATCTCGGCATTCGTCACCACCCGCCGCGGACGGTAGCCTCCGACGCCGAGCAGGGCGCTGTGCCGGGGGGCGGACGCAAGGATCGTGGGTGCGGACGCCATCGTGCTCCTCTCTCGGCGCGTGGTCACGGGGAGTGCCCGATGCCCGCCGGGGCGGCCCCGCGGGGCCGCCCCGGCAGCACCTGACCGGTCCGGTCAGCGGAAGTCGTCGGCATGGTCGACGGCCCACTGCGCGTAGGGGCGGCCCGGCCTGCCGGTGAGCTGTTGCAGCGCGTCCACCACGGGCACCGGACGCTCGTTCCAGGTCACCAGGTAGGTGAGGAGCTGGTTGATGACCTCCTCGCGCCCGCCGCCCCAGCGGCTGAGCGTCCGGCGGTACGTCTCCGGCTCGATCTCCTCGAACTCGATCTCACGGCCGATCGCCTTGCCGATCAGCGACACCTGCTCGCGCTGGGTATTGGACTCGGGACCGCTCATCACATAGGCGGCACCGGCGTGCCCCTGCTGAGTCAGTGTCAGCGTGGCCACGTCGGCGATGTCGTCCTCGTGCACCGCGGCGGCGTGCGACTGCGGATAGGGCGCACGCACCGTGTTGTCCGAGCGGATGAGACGGGCCCATTGCAGTGTGTTCGTGGCGAACGTCCCCGCGCGCAGGAAGGACCACGGCAGCCGGGACTGGCCCAGCGCGCGTTCCACCGCGACGTGCAGCCGGGCGATGGGGTTGCTGTCCGCGTCCCGGAAGGTCAGCGACCTCGTGGAGAGCAGGGTCACATGCTCCACCCCGGCCAGCTCCAGGGCTTCGATCTGCTGGTCCACCGTCGAGGGGTCCGCGTACAGGAACACCCGCTGTACGCCGCGCAGTGCCGCGCTCAGCGTCTGCGGCCGGGACAGATCCAGCTCCACGACCTCCGCGTCGCGGGACAGCGAGGTGTCCGCGGGGTCGCTGGTGCCCACCCGCACGGTCTCTCCCGCCGCGAGCAGCTTCCGTGTGACGCTGCGGCCGACATGTCCGCGGCCCCCGGTTACCAGAATGGTCACAGTGTCTCCTCAGTAGTGCGGATCAGTGGTGCGGATCAGTGGTGCGGATCGCATCGCGGTGCCGTCGGATCGTCCGGACGGACACGATGTGGCGTTCGGTCAGTGGTTCGGTGCGCCGTGGGCGGGAGTGCGCCGCCACTCCAGCACCCGCTGCTGCTCACGGCCGTTCACCCGGACCGAGCCGTCCAGCGTCAGACGGTCCCCGTCGAGACGGGCCCCGCGGGTCTGCTCGGTGCCGACCCATGGGCGACGTGGCGTGATCTCGATGGCGTGCGTCACCCGGGAGCCCGACACCCGCCAGGCGCCGGTGTACCCCATGTAGTCGTTGCTCCCGGGTACGGATTCGGCGTCCGGTGCGCGCATCATGTGCACCGACACACGGCCGTCCGCCGTGTAGATGAGGGTGCCGCGAGGGGCGGCGCCCAGCGGCCCTTCGACGCGTGTGCCGGCGGCGTCGATGTCGTGGAAGGAATCGAGCGTCCACACACCGATGAGATCGGCGGGGTTCACCGTCGTCCTCCGGCCGGAGCCGCGGGCGTACCGGCGGGGGACCGGCCGGTGCCGAACCAGGTGCGCAGGGCCCGCACCAGCGGCCGGGCCCTCGGGGTTTCCCCGGTCGTCAGTGCCCAGGCGACATAGCCGTCGGGCCGGAGCAGGACCGCCGCCAGATCGTCGCGCCCGGTCTTCGCGCCGACGACGTCCACCCGGTCCGCCCACCTCGCCCCGATGGTGCGTAGCGCGGTGCAGTCGGTGAAGTCGAGCAGCAGCCCCCTTCCCGCCCCGGGTTCATGACGGTCCGTCACCTCGTAGTCGGGCAGGAAGGTGCCGACCGCCGGGTGCCCGTCCGCGCTGTACCCCTCGTCGGTTCCGCTGAGCAGGGCACCGACGTACCGGCGTACGGCCGGCTCGTCCATCATCCGGCCGACGAGGTCGCGCAGGGCGCTGCTGTGCGGATCGGGCCGCATCAGAGCCGTCTGGGCACGGACGTTGGCCAGCAGCCGGGCACCCACCGGATGCCGTTCCCCGTGGTACGTATCGAGCAGCCCGGGCGGCGCCCAGCCTTCGAGGGTGGCGGCCAGCTTCCAGCCGAGGTTGGCGGCGTCGGTGATGCCGGTGTTCAGGCCCTGGCCCCCGAACGGGGCGTGCACATGCGCCGCGTCACCGGCCAGGAAGACCCGCCCACTGCGGTACTGCTCGGCCTGGTACGCCATGTCGGTGAACCGGCCACCTGCGGCCATACGGGCGATCGGAACGCCGGATCCCGTCACTCGCCGGAGACTGTCCCGGAGTTCCTGGACCGTCAGTGGTCCGGCGTCCGGGTCCGGGGGCCCGTCGAACTCCAGGGTGGCGACCCGGTTGACGCCGAGGCCCCACGCGAGGAGCCCGCCGGAGGTGTGGTGGAAGCCGTGTTCGAGCGGCGGTTCGCCCTCGAACTCGACCACCGACTGCCGGCCGGTCAGCGTCGGTCCGGTGCCGGTCAGCGGGATGCCGGCGAGCGCGCGCACCGTGCTGTCGCCGCCGTCGCAGCCGACCGCGTAGGCCGCGCGGAGCCGTCGCTCGCCGCCGGGCGCGGTTGTCGTGACCCACACTCCCCGGTCGTCCTGCTCGATCGCGGTCACCTCGTGCTCCCACGCCACGTCGACGCCGAGTGCGGCGACGTGCCGCAGCAGGATGTCGACCAGGGCGGGCTGCTCCACCCGCATCCGGCGCATCGAGGCATCGGCGTGCTCGACCTTCTCGATGCCGGCGAGGTGTTCCTTCGGCAGGGCGTGCCCGACCGTGCCCGTGGCGCTGTCGGCCATCGCGCGGTAGCGCTCGATGGTGTCCCGCTCGGCCCTGTCCAGCTCGTCGGCCAGCCCCCGCCTGCGCAGCAGCGCCACCGCGAGCGGTCCGATCGACCCGGCCCTGACCATCGTCTCGGGGGCGGCCCGCCGTTCGAGCACGGTCACCTCGATGCCGTGGGCGGCCAGTTCGCCCGCCAGCGTGAGGCCGACCGGGCCGGCCCCGACCACCACCACGGGCGGCCTCTCCCCGGCTCCGGTGCCCTCGTCGCCGCTGCCCCGCGCCTGGTTGAGCCGGTTCAGCAGAGCCAGCGGGGTGCCCAGATCATGGACCTCCTCGTCGGATATGTGGATTCCGTGATCCCGCCCGATCCGGGCCACGGACTCCAGTACCGCCAGCGAATCGAGACCCAGGGCGTCGAAGTCCGTGTCGAGCGCGTCGTTCCCGATGCCGACGAGTTCCTGGTTGCCGGAGCAGTCGGCGAGAATGGTCAGCAGCTGATTCGGTCGGATGCTCATCTCTTCTCCCTCCATGAGGCTGTGGTGCGGTGACGACGCGGGGACATCACACGCTGCGGACAACTTCTCGGTAGCCCAGGCGGGGCAGTCGGGCGGAGAAGGCGTCGGGGCCGGGATGGCCGATGTTGACGATGCTGGTGACGAGCACCGGTTCGCCCGGGAAGAACTCCTTGTGGACGCCCTCGGGGTCGAAGCCGGCGATCGGGCCCGCCGCCAGGCCGCCCGCCCGGATCCCGATGATGAAATAGCCCAGTTGCAGAGCCGTGTTGAACACCGCGGACTCACGGCGGGCGTGCTCGTCGGCGTAGGCGTGGCGGGCGTTCGGGGCGTGCGGAAAGAGGCGTGGCAGTGTGTCGGGGAAACTCAGGTCCGCCGCCAGGACCGCGACCAGAGGGGCGGACGCGACCTTGTCCCGGTTCCCCTCCAGCACGTGGTGCAGCAGTGCTTGTCTCGACTCGTCGGAGCGGACCAGCAGGACCCGCATGGGCTGCTGGTTCATCGAGGTCGGGCCCCACTTGACCAGGTCGTAGATCGCCTCGATGTGCTCGTCGCCGATCTGTGTCGGCGCGAACGTGTTCGCGGTTCTGGCTTCCCGGAACAGCAGATCCTGCGCTGCTTCGTCCAGGGCCAGCGGATGACCGGCCATCCCGTCCCTCCCGATCACGCGTCGCAGATGGCCACGACACGGGTCCAGCCCGCGCCCGCGCCGGTGACCGGGACCGGGAAGCACGTCACCGTGTAGCCGGTGGGGCCCGGCAGCTCGCCCAGGTGGGCCAGCTTCTCCAACTGGAGGTAGGGGTGGGTGCGTCCCGCGACGTGCGCGGGCCACAGCACCGAGCGGTCGCCGGTGCGCCGGTAGTCCTCGATCATGTGCGGAATCGGCCGGTCCATGCCCCAGGCGTCGATCCCGATCACCTTCACGCCGAGCTCGGACAGGAAGATGGTGCCCTCGCCGGTCAGCCCCGCGAAGGTGGTCAGGTAGTCGCGGCTTCCCCACAGGGCGTCCGCTCCGGTCCACAGCAGCACGATGTCGCCGGCGACCGGTACGTGCCCGATGCGGTCGAACTCCTTCTCCAGCATCGCCACGGTGATGCCCTGCCCCGCCGGGACGCTGCGGAAGTCGAGCCGTACGCCGGGGCCGTAGCACCACTCCAGCGGCACCTGGTCGATGCTCCGGGCCGGGGCGTCGCCGGTGAGCGGGCCGTAGTGCAGGGGCGCGTCCATATGGGTGCCGGTGTGTGTGGTCAGGGTGACGGTCTCGTTGGAGATGGCCATCCCGCCGGGGAAGTCCTCCGGGGAGAGCCCCAGGACGGTGGCGCCCGCCACGTGGTCGAGCAGATCGATCTTCACCGGGGTCGCTTCGCTGTCGGCCTGCTCGGTGGGAACGCTGAGGTCGACCAGCCGGGTCATCGGCCGCCCCCGTTGCCCGGCGCGGTGGCCTCCGCCGTCTTCTTGACCGCGCCGAGATCGGCGACGCTGTTGCGTTCCACCACGGCCCGCAGCGCGGCGTCGGCCTCCTGCGGGGTGAGCTTGCCCGCGACCAATCCGTCGACCGCCTCCCTGGCCCTGAACTCGTGGGTCAGCACCAGCTGTGTGGTGTCGTCGCCCAGCGGCAGGGCCCGCCACTGGCCGCCCATGTGGCCGACGATCGGCGCGTGCTCCAGCTGCCGGTAGGTGATGACCCGGTTGTCCGCGTCGATGTCGCGCCGGGAGATCCAGGTGTTGACCTCGCCGTTGACATCGACCACGAGCCTGGCGATCTGGTGCGTCGGCGACTCCTCCAGGAGCTTCACGTCCTGGGTGGGCGGGAAGATCCTGGCGTAGCCCTCGACGTCGACCAGGATGTCCCAGACGACGCCGACGGGGGCGTGCACGGTGACGGTGTGCTCCGCGTGATGCAGGGGGTTGCTCGCGGGAACGGCGGTCAGCGGGGCGTGGTTGGCGTAGGCGGCCTCGTAGCTGATCCTGGAGCGCCAGGCGGCGATGAACTCGTGCGTGGAGGTCAGTTCCGAGAACTTCCGCATCGTCTCGCTGTCCTCGCACACGATCTGGGCGATCGCGGTGCCGGTCATGCCGATCGCCTTGTCGTCCACGGGCAGCCACTCGTGGGACCGGTAGTCGAAGCCGACCGACAGTCCCGTGTCCCGGACCGTCTCCGAGAGCTCCTTCAGGAACTGCTCACGGTCCTCGGCCGAGACGGATTCGCCGAACTTGTAGATCAGGGTGTGGCAGATCATCAGCTCTCCTCGTGGTTGGGCAGGGATGCCCGGAATGTGGTCGCGAACAGCGAATTGCTCCGCCCGGCGTCGACGGCGGCGTGCGAGGACGCGGTCTGTACGTCGCGCCAGAGCCGCTGGACGGGGTCCTTCGCGGCGTGGGCGCGGCTTCCTCGCGCGCGGAAGAGACGGTCGGTGGCGGTACGGGCCAGGTCCGCGGCGAGCGCGGCGTCCCGGCCGTTGCGTGCGGTGTCGGGTCCGTCGGCCGGTCCCCGGCCGTCGAGGCGCAGACACGCCTGCTCGACGAGCAGGACCGCGGTGTCGATCTCGGCCGCCGAGCGGGTCAGTACGGCGTCGCGGTCGGGGCCGGTGCGGGACTCGGTACGTGCCCACAGGTCGAGGGCGGCTCGGGCGGCGCCCACGACGGGGGCGGCGAACAGCGGTGGATGCGCGGCAGGCAGGGGAGCGGCGAGGGCGTCGGCGGGTCCGTCGGCGCGGCCTTGCCACACCAGGTCCCGGGGCGCCGAGAGACGGCCGGGGACGAACACCTCGTCGAGCACCGCGCTGCGGCTTCCGGTGCCCCGCATGCCGAGGGTGAACCAGGTGTCCTCGATACGGAACCGGCTCGCCGGAACGGCGCAGTAGTACTGCTCGCCGTCCTCGGGCGCGGTCACGCACAGCAGCGCCCAGGCCGCGTGGTCGATGCCGGACAGCGAGAACCACTGCCCGGACAGGACCCATCCGTCCGCGACCCGTCGCACCGAGCCCCCGGGGTTCAGCGCGGCGGCGATCGGCACGTCGGCCGACTGCCCCCAGATCTCCTTCCGGCCGGCCTGCGGCAGTTGACCGGCCAGCCGCGCGGACGTGGCCATGATCATGGCGGTCCAGCCGGCGGAGGGGCAGCCCCGCGCGATGGTGCGCACCGCCTCGGCCAGTGCGGTGAAGGAGCCCGCCGTGCCGCCGTGGGCGGCCGGGACGAAGTGGCGGGCGAATCCGGCGTCCACCAGCGCGGTGACGACGTCGGGTGCGAGGCGGCGTTCGGTGTCGGCGGCGGTGGCGTGTTGTGCCGCGAGCGCCGCCAGGTGCTGTGTCGTCTCTGCCGGGCCGGGTGCCGGGTGTGCGTGCAGGGCCACTTCGGAATCCTCCAGAGCCGGGTGCGGTGCCAGGGTGTGACGGGTGTGCCGAGGGGCTCTCGGACGGCTCAGCCCACGAGGTCCGGCAGTGCGGTGGCCACGCCGGAGGGCGACGGCAGCTGGGCGATCTCCTCCCGCACCTGCGCGGCGGCGGTGCCGATCTGCGGCGCCTCCAGCACGGTGGTGATGGTCTTCGCGGTCAGCTCGCCCGCCGCGCAGGTGACTCCCAGCCCGCGTTCGGCGACGAGGCACGCGTTGAAGGGCTGGTCGGAGCCGTGCGGCAGCACGATCTGCCGGACGCCGGCGGACATGGCGGCCAGCGAGGTGCTGGTGCCGCCGTGATGGATGATGGCGCTGCACGAGTCGAGCAGCGCGTTCAGCGGGATCCACCCGTGTGCGCGGACGTTGTCCGGCAGGGTGCCCAGCTCCGTACGGTCGGCATCGCCGAGCACGAACACGAAGTCGGCGTCGACCGTGTCGAGTTCGGCCACGAAGTCGCGAATCAGGCTGAGCCCGATGTACTGGGGGATGAAGGTGCCCAGGGTGACGCACACCCGGGGCCGGTCCGGGGACCGCAACAGCCAGTCGGGAATCGTGCCGAGTTCCAGGTAGGAGCCGTTGTACGGCACGGGGCGCATGGCCAGGTGGCTGTCGGGTGTCCGGTACAGGCTGGGCGGCGTCGTGCGGATCAGCCGGGTGCGGGTGGAACCGGGGTCGATGCCGTAGCGGCCGTAGGTGCCGGCCATCTCCCCGCGGATCCGGTCGACCATGTCGGGGACCAGCGCGAAGAGGTTGGACATGGCGATCAGCGGTACGGACAGCAGTCCGGCCACGAGGGCACCGGAGCCCTGGTGGTCCGGGCTCACCACCAGGTCGGGGCGCCACTGCCGGGCGAGCCGCACCGCACCGGGCACGACCAGCTCGGAGAGTTCGGCGAACAGTGCGGACGTCGCCCGCACCTCGTCCTCCTGGAGGTCGCCGCCCCGGTACCAGACGAGTTGTCCCTTCTCCCGGGACCGTGCGGCCCTGCGTGCGAACGGTGCCGCGAGATCGACGCCCGGCGTGGCGATGTCCACGTAGGGCAGACCGGCCTTGGCGACTTCCCGCATGCCCTCGCCGCCACCGGCGTAGAGGATTTCGTGGCCGGCCGCGCGCAGGGCCCAGGCGAAGGGAATGGTGGCGAACAGGTCACTTGCCGTCGAGTAGGTGCAGAAGAGAATTCTCATGCCTCAGAACACGCCTTTTCCGTTTATGGGTTCCGGCCGTCGCGGGGTGTCTTGTCGCGTGCCGTGGCGGTCACGGGATCGATTCGAAGGCGGTCGCGCCCAGAATTCTTCGCTGGAGGTCCTGGATCACCCGGGACGGTTCCAGGCCCATTTCCTCCGCCATCTTCGTGCGCAGCCGCTGGAACACCTGGAGCGCCTGAATGGTGCGGCCAGACCGGTACAAAGCTGTCATCAGGTACGCGTGGACCCGTTCGTCGAAGGGGCGGGCAAGGGTGAGCGCCGTCAGTTCACTGAGCAGCTCCCGGTGCCGGCCCAGTGCCAGATCGCTTTCGATCCGCAACTCCTGGACCATGTCCCGCTGAAGTTCCAGCCGGGTTATCTCGCACTGGAGCGGGAGGCCGTGCTTCGTGTCCGGAAGTATCGGACCCGTCCACAGCGACTCCGCTGTACGGAGCGTTTCGGCCGCCCCGAGATGGTGGCCCGCCCGGAGTTCTGATTCTCCGATTTTCGCGAGCCGATGATATTCATGCAGATCGAAGTCGGCATCGTCGACCCGGAATTGGTACCCCTCGTTCCCGGTGACGATCAGCTCCTTGCGGACCCGGTCCCCGGGGATGCGCAGCTGACGGGCGAGCATGCCGCGCAGGTTGAGCACATGGGTCTGCAACGCCGTCCGTACGGTGCGCGGCGGGCGGCTGCCCCACAGCTCGTCGACCATCTGCCGTACCGGGACCGGGTGTTCGTGACCGAGCAGGAGCAGGGCCAGCAGCTTGCGCTCCTTCGGTGCGCTGGGCTCCGCCGTCAGCGTGCCGCGGGTCACGGCCAGCCTGCCGAGCACGGTGATCCTCAGTCGTGTCCCCACCGCTCGTCCTTCCGTCGCCGGTCGCTGTGTGGAGGTCAGGTGTTGTGGCGTACGGCGGCGGGCACCCCGTCGGGAGCCGCTGTCATCCGGTTCGGGGCGAGCACCACCAGCGCCGAGTTGAAGCCGTGGTGGCCCCGGGCCAGGATCAGCGCCACCTCGACCCGGGCCTCGCGCGGTTCGCCGAGTACCAGGTCGATCCGCCGGCCCGGGACCGGCCGTTCGACGTTGACCGTCGGTGGCAGGACCGAGTCGCGCATGGACAGCAGGGCGGCCGCGGTGTCCAGGGCCGGGCCGCCGCCGGCGAGCCGTCCCGTCATCGTCTTCGGCGCGGTGACCGGTACGCCGTACGGGCCGAAGATCTCCTCGATGGCGGCGGCTTCCGCGGCGTCGAGCGCGGGGACCGCCGCCGCGTCGGCGAACACCACGTCCACGTCCCCGGGCGCCACCCCGGCGTCGGCCATCGCCAGCCGTGCCGTCCGGGCCAGCCCCGGCGGAGCCGATGACCCGGGAGGGGGATCGAACGTGGCCGCGTATCCGGCGATTTCGCCGTAGACATGACCGGCGCCGCGTTCCGCCGCGGCGGTGGCCGTCTCCAGGACCAGGATGGCGCCGCCCTCACCCGGTACGTGTCCGGATGCCCCGGTGTCGAAGGGGAGGTAGGCGCGGTCCGGGCGGTCGGACCGCGACACCCGCCCGCCCGCGATGTGGGAGACCAGGCCCCATGGGTCGAACGCCGACTCCACCCCGCCGGTGAGCACGAGCTCGCTGCCCTTGCGCAGCACCCGACGGGCGTGTCCGAGCGCGTCGAGGCCGCCGGCCTGCTCGGCGATCAGCACGCTGCTGGGGCCGCGCATTCCGTGCCGGATCGAGATCTGGCCGGTGTTGGCCGCGTAGAACCAGGCGAAGGACTCGTAGACGCTGACGTGCTGGGGGCCCTGGGTCCACAGCTTGCGGATCTCGCGGTGCGTGAACTCGAAGCCGCCCGTCGCGTTGGAGGTCACCACGCCCATGCCGTACTCGGGCAGTGCGGTGGGATCGGCCCCGGAGTCGGCGAGGGCCCAGTCCGCGGCCACGAGGGCCAGCCGGGTCACCCGGTCGGTCTGCGGCAGCAGCCGGCCCGGAAGGTGGTCGGCCGCTTCGAATCCGGGGATCAGGCCGATCAGCGACGCCTGGCCGGGGGCCGTGACATGGTCCTGGACCGGGCGGATGCCCGACTCTCCGCGGAGCGTCGCGCTCCACCACGCCTGCGTGCCGAGCCCGTTGGGCGCGGCGACACCGATGCCGGTGACGACCGCGGTCCTCGTGGCGGCCGCGACGGGTGCGGTGCCGGGTGCGGTGATCGTCATATGCCCTCCCGGGTGAGGACCATGGCGCTCTGGAAGCCGCCGAAGCCGCTGCCCACGCTGAGCACGGTGTCCAGGCGTCGTTCCCGGGCCTCGTTGGGCACGTAGTCGAGGTCGCACTCCGGGTCCGGCTCGTGCAGGTTGGCCGTCGGCGGCACCGCCGCGTGTTCCATGGCCAGTGCGCAGGCCGCGATCTCGATCGAGCCGATCGCGCCGAGCGAGTGCCCGACCATGGACTTGATGGAGCTGATCGGCACGTCGTAGGCGTGCTCGCCGAGCGCGCGCTTGAACGCCGCGGTCTCGTGCCGGTCGTTCTGCTTGGTGCCGGAACCATGGGCGTTGACGTAGCCGACCGACTCCGGTGCCCGCTTCGCCTCGTCCAGCGCGTAGCGGATCGCCTCGGCCATCTCCCGCCCGTCGGGCCGCAGTCCGGTCATGTGGTAGGCGTTGCAGCGCGAGCTGTATCCGGAGATGACACCGTAGATGTGCTGGCCCCGCGCCTTGGCGTGCTCCAGCTCTTCCAGGACGAGCATCGCCGAGCCCTCGGCGATGACGAATCCGTTGCGGGTGCGGTCGAAGGGGCGCGAGGCGTGCTCGGGGTCGTCGTTGCGCGGTGAGGTGGCCTTGATCGCGTCGAAGCAGGCCACCGCGATCGGCGAGATCGGTGTGTCGGTCGCGCCGGCGATCATGATGTCGGCGCTGCCCTCCGCGATCAGGTCCCGTGCGTGACCGAGCGAGTCGAGACCGGAGGTGCAGCCGGTGGAGACCACCGTGGCCGGCCCCTGCGCCCCGACGAGCCAGGCGACCTCGGCCGCCAGCGAACTGGGCACGAAGGCGTCGAACAGGTGCGGGGACAGGTACGCCGGGTCGACCTCCCACTCCTTGCCGCTGTCGCTCAGGACCACGTACTCCTGCTCCAGCGTGGTCGTGCCGCCGACGGCGCTGCCGACGCAGACTCCGACCCGGTGGGGGTCCACCGTGTCGAACTCCAGCCCGCTGTCGGCGAGGCACTCACGCGCGCTGATGACGGCCAGCTGCGCGGCCCTGTCGAGCCTGCGGCACTGGCGGGCGGTCAGCCCGTGCAGCTCGGGATTGAAGTCGATCTCGGCGGCCATCCTCGACCGGAACGGGGCCGGGTCGAAGAAGGAGATGGTGCGGGTGGCGGTGCGGCCCGAGACCAGCAGGTCCCAGAACGCCTTCTTGCCGATCCCGCCCGGGGCCATGACCCCGATGCCGGTGATGGCGACAGACCGCTCCACGATGGAAACCTCTCTGACGGATTGTCCGCGGTGGACCAAGTGGTTCGCGCGGTGGTTCAGCCGGAAACCGAGAGCCTGGAGTCGACGAAGGCGACGAACGCGCCCGGTGTCTTCAGCTCGTCGAGTTCCTCGTCCGTGATCTCCACGGGGTACTCGTCCTGGATGCGGACGGTGATCTCGTAGACCATCAGCGAGTCGAAGCCGAGGTCGGAGAAGCTTGCGTCCCACGCGGTTTCGTCGAGGGGCCCGGCCTCCCCCTGGAAGCACTTCTCCACGACCTGCCGGAATTCGGTGAGGGTAAAGGCGGGCACGGATTTCCTTTCGTCGGGCGGTGACCGGTGGCCGGTGACCGGCGGCCGGTCCGATCCGGTGCGACCGGACCGTTGGACTGTCGGCTTCGGGCATGGTGCGTCGATGGGGAGCCGCTCCAGACGCCCCTTCCGGCTCCTCCAGCACGAATCGAGGAGCATGGGATCCGCTTGTCCGTACGCCCGGTTCGCAGAGGTCAGGCGACGTGCCGGGATACGGTCCCCGGGCGGATGACCGCCCGGTCGCGCCATGCGGACAGCGCGATGCGTTCGAGATCGGGCGCCGGATCGGAAGCCAGGACGGCCTCGTACAGCCGCTGCACCGAGCGCGAGGGTTCGAGCCCGAGTCCGTCGCCGAGTATCCGGTGCAGCCGCCGGTACTCCTGGATCGCCTCAAGACGTCTGCCGGACCGGTAGAGGGCGAGCAGCAGCCGCTGCCACAGGCCCTCGGCCAACGGGTGTTCCACGAGCAGGCCGCGCAGCCCGGTGAGCACCTCGTGGTACCTGCCGAGGTAGAGCTGCGCGTCGATGCACTGCTCGACGACGCGCAGGCGCTCCTCGGTCAGTCTGGTCGCGTGCGCCTCCAGGACGGGGCCGTGCTTCACATTGGAGACCAGCGGGCCGCGCCACAACGTCAGTGCCTCTTCGAGCAGTTCGGCGGCCCGGGGTACGTTGCCCTGCCCGAGCGCGGTGCCACCCTGCACGGCCAGGGTCTCGAACCGGCAGAGGTCGATCGTCTCCGAGGGGATGCTGGCGGCGTACCCGGAGGAGGTGGTGCGCAGCCACGGCCCGTGCGACGGGCCGGCGGTGACCTCTTTCCAGGCGTGTCCCCGGGGCCGGTGCCCGGCCCGCTTGGTCTGCGGGTCGGGCAGCGTACGACGGAGCTGGTACACGTAGGTCTGCAGTGTGGTCAGGGCGTTGGGCGGCGGGTTGAGGCCCCAGAGCTCGTCGACGAACGAGTCCTTCTGCACAATGTCCCCCTGCCGCAGCAGCAACAGCGACAGGGTGCTGCGCAGTTTCGGCGCCGACGGCGTCAGATCCTTCGTACTCTCCGAAACGTCCAGCGCGCCGAGCACCTTGAAGTACATGGGTCCTCCTCCCGGGCCGCCCGTCAGGCGGGGCAGTTGTGATACGCCGTGACCCGCCAGACGCCGTCGGCACGGGCGAGCACGAAGGTCGCGACCCGCCTGTCGCCCTCGGCCAGTTCGGTCTGACCGTCGAGGAGGATGCCCAGGTCGCTCACCACGACCGCGGTGTCCGCGCCGGTGCGGCGGATGATGCGCGGCTCGTTGAGCGGGCGGCTTCCCCGCATCGGTCCGTCGAACGCCGCGCGCATGAACTCCCGGATGGCGTCCTTGCTGTCGAGGACCAGACCGGTCATGACCAGGGTCGCGTCCTCGGTGTACATCTCGGCGACGGCGTCGGCGTCGTTCGAGGTCCAGGCGCTCTGGAACCTGTCCAGCACGTCACGCACCGCGACGTCGGTCTTCGTTGTGGTGTTCTGGTCGGCAGGGGACATGGTGTGTTCCTTTTCAGTCGGCCGGCTGGACGGACAGGGCGTGGCGGAAGACATTGCGCGGGTCCCATCGCTTCTTGACCCGCTGCAGCCCGGGGTAGTTCTGCTTGTAGTAGAGGTCGTGCCAGGGGACGCCGGACGTGTTCCATTCCGGGTCGGCGAGATCGGTGTCCGGATAGTTGATGTACGAGCCGTCGTTCGTCGCGTCGGGCACCGGTACCCCACCGGTTTCGCGGTAGACGTCGCGGTAGAAGCGCCGCAGCCAGTCGAGGGACGCCTCGTCGTCGCGGGGGTCCAGCCACGTCGCGGTGTAGGCGGCCTTCAGGACGGAGCTCCGCTGCACCAGCGCGGTGGCCTCCGGAGCGACGTCGTTGACCTTGCCGCCGTAGGAGACCAGCCAGACGCGGGCCATGTCCAGCGTGGACGGGGCCGTGGTCAGGTGATCGAAGACGGAGTCGACCTGCGCGGTGCTGAACCCCTTGCGCAGATAGCCCGCCTTGCCCTTGTAGCGGCCGTACTCGGACCCGCGCTGTGACTCTTCGTCGCCGTTGGGCGGCATCAGTACGTACAGCCAGGGCGCGGCGGGAATCATGTGGCGGGTGCCGCCGACGCCGTCGCTCACGGCATCGAAGTACTTCTCGACCAGCGCCGCCCCGTCCGCGCCGTCGCTGTCGGCCAGGGCGTAGATCAGGATGTCCGCAGGGCCGTCCTGCTCCTTGCGGCCGGAGAGCATCAGCGTCGAGTGCAGCGCGGTGCCGGGGGAGTCCGGACCGCTGTTGTTCTCGTGCCAGTCGGCGTGGTTGCGCATCAGCCGTCGGAACGACTCCCTCGGCAGATCCGCCCACGACCACATGAGGACGCCCCCCGTCAGGGACGCGGGCGGCCTGGGCAGCAGATCAGCCGGATCGTCCCCCTCGGCGCCCGGCGACCGAAGCCAGTACCGGGTCACCACACCGAAGTTGCCGCCCCCGCCACCGGTGTGCGCCCACCACAGGTCACGATGGGGATCACCGCTCTCGCGGGTGGCCAGCACGGCACGGGCCCGGCCCGCCTCGTCCACGACGACAACCTCGACGGCGTAGAGATGGTCGACGATGGAACCATGGGTGCGCGAGAGCGATCCGTAGCCGCCGCCCTGGATGTGCCCGCCGACACACACCGAGTGGCACCAACCGCCGGGAACGGTCACCCCCCAGGTCAGGTAGAGGGTGCGGTACACCTCGCCCAGCGTCGCGCCCGACTCCATGGCCACGGCGCGCCGGGCGGGGTCGAAATAGATCGCGTTCATCCCGGTCATATCGATGATCACACCGTCGGGGTGCTCGCCCACGGAGTTCTCCAGCGAATGACCGCCGCTGCGCACCGCAACCGGCCGGCCGGAATCGACCGCCCACTGCACCGCCGCCACCACCTCGTCGGTCGAGCGCACCACCCGGAAGCAGGCGGGGCGCTGGACGAACCGCTCGTTACGGCGGCGCAGGGCGAGGTCCTCGTAACGCGGGTCGCCGGGATACACGGCCGACGAGGCCGAACTCCCGCCGCCGCGCTCCGCGGCTGCGCCGTCCCGGTGCGGGGAACTACCGGTCACATGGGCCATCGGGTGGATCCTCCGTGTCCGCTCGATCGGTGCCGGCTCTCTGGAGCCGAGACCTCTCGAACTTCCACTCGACCGGTCCGGACACGCTGAATTCCCGCTGAACCGTGCCGTTTCCCGGACCCCAACAGGACGGCCGAGCGCGCCCGGGAACGCGTCCCGGCCCCGACGTGGGGGGCATCGCTTCGGACTTCCCGCGCATCCGGACTGGCCATAGATACCCCCCAGGGGTATATTGCCTCGCGTTGGGAACTCGATACCCCCCTCCCGTATAGGAGTGCTTGCCATGACCGTGCCGGACTCACCAGCCACGGCAACCGATTCGCGGAGATGGTCCGCGCTCGCGCTGATCGCCCTGGCCCAGTTCATCGTCATCATGGACACGTCGATCATTGGCGTGGCCCTGCCCAAGATGCAGACCGACCTGGGCTTCTCCCAGGAGAACCTGTCCTGGGTGTTCAACGCCTATGTCGTCGCCTTCGGAGGGCTGTTGCTGCTCGGCGGGCGGCTGTCGGACCTGCTCGGCGCCAGGCGCCTGTTCAGTGCAGGATGGGTCGTCCTCGCCGCGGGCTCCCTGACCGCGGGCCTCGCCGGTGAGGTCTGGGTCGAACTGACCGGGCGGGCCCTGCAGGGCGTGGGGGCCGCGCTGATCGCGCCGTCCGCCCTCACCCTGCTGATGACCCTGTTCGGCTCCCGGCCCAAGGAGCTGGGGAAGGCCTTCGCGCTGTACGGCGCGGCCGCCCCGGCCGGCGGCACCGCCGGAGTCTTCCTCGGCGGGGTCATCACCCAGTACGCCAGCTGGCCCTGGGTGTTCTACATCAACATCCCCGTCGCCCTGGTCGTCCTGATCGCCACGCCCGCCGTCATGCCCTCGGGTGCGGGGCGCCGCGGCTCGATCGACCTGGCCGGCGCGGTCACCGTCACGGCGGGTCTCGCCGCCGTCGTCTACGCCATCGTCCGTGCTCCCGAGACCGGTTGGGGTTCCGCCGAGACCTGGCTGGTCCTCCTGGCCGGTGTGGCACTGATCGCCGCGTTCGTCGCGATCCAGTCCAAGCGGCGCGAACCGCTGATGCGGCTGGGCATCTGGCGGGCACCCGGCCTGGCCGGCGCCAACATCGCTCAGCTGCTCATGGCCGCCGCGTGGATCCCCATGTGGTTCTTCCTCAATCTCTACCTCCAGCAGGTCCTGGGACTCGGCGCCTTCGCCTCCGGCTCCGCGCTGCTGCCCATGACCGTCGCCATCATGATCATGATGATCGTCCTGGCGCCGCGGCTGATCTCCCGGTTCGGGCCCAAGCCCCTCATCGTCCTGGGGCTGTTCACGCTCGGGGCGGGCATGTTCTGGCTCTCGCTCGCCCGCCCGGACGGAAACTTCCTCGTCGACGTGCTGCCCGCCTCCCTGCTCTCGGCGGTGGGCATGTCGCTGGCGTTCATCCCGTCGCTCGGCACCGCGCTCTCCAGCGCCCGCCCGGAAGAGGGCGGTCTCGCCTCGGGGATCGTCAACACCAGCTACCAGGTCGGCTCCGCGCTGGGCCTCGCCGCCATGACGGCGATCGCCGCCGCGCACGGCGCCCGTGAGCCGGGGGACCCGGTGGCCCTCACCAACGGCTTCTCCGCCGCCTTCCTCGGCGCCGCGGCCCTCGCGGTGGTCGGCGGTCTCGCCGCCCTGCTGACCCTGCGCACCGCACCCGCCGCCGAGGGAGCGGACGAGGCCGGCGGGGACCGGCCGGAGAGGGCCGCGGCCTGAAAGGGGGCGGGTGTTCCCCGAGGGCTGTGGCCGGGCGGCGTCCGCTGCCGGGGGCGGGTGTCCGCCCCCCCGGCGGCGGACGCCGCCCCCGTTCACCCGGGCCGTCGGGCGGTCACCAGCAGGGCGGCACTGCGCAGTCGGAGTGAGCCCTCCCGCTCGTGGGGCAGCAGGAGGCCGACGAGCCGCCGCCGGGCCCGGTCCCGGTCCTCCTCCCCGGCCCGGCTCATCAGATGCCGCCCGGGGCCGGAGTCCAGCAGGAAGGCGGCGGCGTCGGAGGCGTCCCGGCCCCAGGTCCCGTACGCCTCGACCGGTGTGGTGCCGATCGCCTCGTACCCGGCGCGGCACAGCACGTCGCGGACGGTCTCCGGGTCCGCCAGCGAGAACATGCCGGGGCTCGCGGAGGTGCCCAGTCCGCCGACGGGCAGCAGGTCGCCCAGCCCCCGGATGGCCTGGAGCCACTCGTTCCGGTCGGCCTGCGCGGTGCAGACGAAGGCGATACGGCCGCCGGGGCGCAGCGCCCGCCCGATGTTGGCGAAGGCGGCGACCGGATCGGCGAAGAACATCACTCCGAAACGGCTGATCGCGATGTCGAAGGTCCCGGTCCCGAACGGGTGGACCTGGATGTCCGTCTGCTCGAATGTCACATTGCCGATCCCCTCGCTCCGCGCGGACTCCCGTGCGCGGACCAGCATCGGGGCCGACAGGTCCAGGCCCAGCGCCCGCCCGCCGCCGGCCCGTCGCGCGGCGAGGCGGGTGGTGCGCCCCGCTCCGCAGCCGATGTCGAGGACGTGGTCCCCTCCGGTGATCGCGGCAGCGGCGAGCAGTGGCTCGTCGAAGCCCCCGTTCACCCCGTCCCAGCGGTCCTGGTTGGCGGCCCAGAACGTCCCCTCGTAACCGTTCCACGCCTGGTCCTGGTCCCTGTTGGCGATGTGTCGCATGCGGTGTTGCTCCCCCTTGAATGCTGCTCGAACTCGGCCTGAGTGCCGTCTCGTTGCGGCGCCCCCGGACATCGGCACGACTAGTATGGGCGGGCGCCCATTCAAGGTATGGGCAAGCGCCCATACTGTAAACAGGGCGAGAGGGAGGGAATTCGTGTCTCCGCGAGGTGTGACGACTCCGGACGTCCGCGAGCGGCTGTTCGCCGCTGCGGAGCGGGTGCTGGAGCGGGACGGGCCGGGAGCCCTGACGAGCAGGGCGATCACCGGTGAGGCGGGCTGCGCGAAGGGGCTGCTGCACGCCCATTTCCACGGACTGGACGAGTTCGTCGCGGAGTTGGTCCTGGACCGGTTCGCCCGGGTGGCCCGGCACGCCGATGAACTCCGGGGACGGGCGGGGCGGGGCACCGTCGCGGAGAACCTTCACGGCATCGCTCTCGCGCTGCTGTCCTCGGCCGGCCCCACCGTCGCCGGACTGGCACTCACCCGCCCCGAGGCGTCCTCGCGCATCCGCGAGGCACTGGCGGGCGGTGCGCCGGGCTTCGACACGGTCCAGGACGCGATCACCGACTACCTGGACGCGGAACGGCGGGGCGGCCGGATCGCGGAACGGGCCGACACCGCCGCCGCGGCCCTCACCCTGGTCGGGACCGTGCACCACCTGCTCATGACCGGCACGGACGACCGGCGGCAGGCGCGGGAGCGGGCCGGGCAACTGGTGGGCCTGCTCGATGCAGCCCTGCGGCGCGGGCCGGGCGACGCCGCCGAGTGAGCCGGGGCGAGCGGCAGAGGTGCCGCTCGCCCCGGCTCGGCTCAGCGGGGTCGTCGCGCCGGCACGGCCGTTGCGTCAGCGGGGCCGCCGCGCCGGCACCGCCGTTGCGTCAGCCGGGTCGTCGCGTCGGCACGGCCGTTACGTCAGCCGGGTCGTCGCATACGCCTCGATGGCGTCCCGCTGGTACGCGGCCAGGCCCGGCGCGATCGCCTCGTACGCCGCGCGCCACTGCTCGTTGTCCACGCAGGCGCGACCGATCGCGCGGTACTCCTCGGTGGAGACCGCCCGCAGCGCGGTCAGGGCCCGGTGCTGGGCCTCGATCTCCGCCTGCACCGGATCGGCCTCGGCGGGCACGCCCGCGGCCAGCAACTCGGCCAGCCGGATCATCTGCGCCGTGCGCTCGCGGTGTCCGGCCTCGATCTGCGCCTCGCTCATCGTCGAGGTGTGCCGGTCGATGTCCCCGGCCAGCTCGGGGAAGTCGCGCAGGCTCTCCCGGTACTGGGCGGGCCGAACGCCCTCGAAGAGATTCTCCGGTCGGTTGATCGCCGTCATCGGGCCACCGTCCTTTCTGGATTCCTCCAGTTCGGCGATCGTGCGGGAGACGGTGCCGGCCAGCGCGTCGATCCGGTCGCGCTCGGCGAGGAGCCGGCGGTGGTGACCGCGCAGCGCCTCCACCTCATCGACCTGCGAGGCCAGGATCCGCCCGATCTCGGGCAGGCCCAGGCCCAGCGCCCGCAGTACGAGGATCTGCTGCAGCCGGAGCAGCTCGCCCTCCCCGTAGCAGCGGTGGCCGTTGGAACCGGTCCCCGCAGGCGGCAGCAGGCCGATCTCGTCGTAGTGCCGCAGTGTCCGAGCCGTCACACCGGACATCCGGGCGACCTCCGCGATCGGCCAGACCATCGCCGTCTCCCCTCACGATCACCTCACCGGGCCGGTCTCTCCGGCCCTGGTCAGGACGGTAGAAGCTGCCGCTGCGGCAACCGCAACCCCGGAGCCCGGAGCCCGGAGCCCGGGATGGCCCGGCGGCACCCGAAGGGCACGCCGGGCCATC
>NZ_JBEYFB010000040.1:0-50791 GCF_040634135.1 Streptomyces sp. NPDC007164 | reverse complement strand
CGCCCGTGGTCACCGCACGCGGCCCGTGGTCACCGCACGCGGCCCGTGGTCACCGCACGCGGCCCGTGGTCACCGCACGCGGCCCGTGGTCACCGCACGCGGCCCGTGGTCACCGCACCCGCACGCGCACCGTGTGCGTGGCGCCCCGGCTGCTGCTCAGGTCGCCGAAGGTCACCGTCACCGAGGAACCGGTCCGGACGCCGGTGACCGACTCCGCCTTGGACAGGACCGACTTGACGTGCCGCCGCCAGGTGAGGGTCAGGCCCGTGACGGTACGGGACGGGTCGGCGACACAGATCGTGGCGGTGCCGTCGCGCTTCTCGTGGATCTGTACGCAGACCGGGGCGCTCGCCGTGACCTTGCCCGCCGTGCCCGCCGCCCAGAAGTTGACGCCGGTGAAGCCGAGGGAGGGAACGCTGATGCCGCTGCGCCCGGCGTCATTGGCGAGGATCCGCAGCCAGCCGGTGTCCGCGGCGCGGGCGGCGGTGCGCCCGCTGCTCGCGCCCGGCAGCAGGATGTACGCGTAGGAGCTGTCCGCCGGGTCGGTGCCGTGGTCCTGCCAGAGGGTCACGTACCGGCGGGTCTCGGCCGTGCCGGTCCCGCCGTCGTTGATGTCCTTCCAGGCACCGGTGCGTTCCTCGCGCAGTGCGTGCAGCTCGGTGCCGCCGGGGAAGACGTAGCCGGCGTGCCGGTCGAGGTGGGCCCAGGTGGTGGTGCGGGTGGTGGTCCAGCCCTGGGTGGTGGGCTGGGCCCTGCCGTCGAGCAGCAGCCGCGGTGTGCCGCTCGCGCCGAGGCTGCGGTTGTCGACGACCGTCTCGACGCCCGCGCCGTCGGTGGAGGTGATGCCGGAGCCGAGGCAGACCACGCAGTCGTCCAGCCAGAACCACGACTTGCGGGCGTGCATCGTGCTCGCCAGGCCCTGGAGGTGCTGGCCGGTGGTGCCGAACTCGCCGTCGCCGGTGCCGCCGACCCACTTCGTGCCCGGCTTCGGGTTGGCCCAGGCGCCGCCCTGCCCGTCGGCGAGCTTCTTCCGGGAGACGGTGGTGCCGGGCAGCCGGTACGGGTCGACGGTCGGCCAGTACGCGTCCGAGTACTGCTCCAGACCCGCGCCGTCGCCCCACCACTGGAGCCAGCCCGCGCCGGTGTGCCAGCCGCGCTTGTTCTCCCCGTTGCCGAATTCGTAGTGGGCGATCCGCTCGGAGGCCATCGAGAGACCGGCGCCCCAGCCGCGGCGGCGGTGGGTGGCCCGGTCCATGTTGTGGAAGACGTGGTGCGCGGACGGCTCCGGGGACGCGGTGACGGACGTGTCGTCAAACAGCGCCTGCAACCGCGCGGTGTTGACCAGGCTCAGGGAGCCGGACTTCAGCGCCGGGGCGTAGTGGTCGCGCTTCAGCCAGCCCTTGACCATGGCGCGCCAGCGGGCGTTCTCCTCGGGGCCGGCGCCCATGCCGAGCAGCACGATGGAGGCCATCACACCGTGGGCGCGGGTGTGATCGCTGGAGCCGACGCGGGTGATGCCGCGGCCCGAGACGTTGTCCATCATCAGGCCGTCGTAGATGAACGGGGCGATGGCCGCGTCGATCGTGTCGAGGAACTGCTTGCTGCCCGGATCGGTGATCTCCCAGGTCGAGCCGCGCAGCAGGGCGAAGAGCCTGCCGAGACCGTCGTTGAGGACCGCGCCGTAACCACCGATGTACGGGATGGAGGTGTGCTGGACGAACGAGCCGTCCGGGTAGAAGCCGTCACCGGTCGTGACGTATGGGAAGACCGGCGAGAGCGCGGCGACCGCCCGCGCGATCTTGGCGGTGTTCGCGCCGACGATGCCGCGCAGGATCATGCCCCGGCACAGGTCGACGCGGTTGGCCCCGGTGCTGGTGCCGGTGTACGAGTCGACGGCGGAGTCGGGCAGGAACTTGTCCACGGCCTTGCAGTAGGCGGCGCGTTGGGCGTCCGACAGGGCGTCGTACAGCAGCACACAGGTGTCCATGAGGGCCTGGGGCGCGCCGATCTGCCAGTTCCACCAGTTCCCGTAACGGGTGGTCGTCTCGTTGAAGACATCGGCGTACAGATGGTCGAGGCCGGTGATGACCGCGTCCCTGAGGCCGGTGTCGCCGGTGAGCCCGGTGCCCGGCTGGGAGTACGCCTCCGCCATGGTGCGCAGCCGGTTGTAACTGGTGTTCATGTTGGCGGAGAAGCCGAACGACTCGGTGTCGGTGTCCGGTTCGGGGTCGAGATGGACCAGGTCCGGCCAGAGGGAGCCGGGCGCGGGGACCATCGTGGAACGGAAACCGCTTGCCTGGGTACCGAGCTCGGCGAGCTTCGACTTGAAGGGCTCGGCGGTCGGGCTGAAGCCGGTTCCCAGGTACAGATCGCGCCACTTCGCCCGCAGGGCGGCGAACTCGTCGGCGGCGTCGGCGGCAGTGGCGGAGGCGGCGGAAGCCGGGAGGGCGGCGGGGCCGGAGGCGGACGCGGCGGTCGGCAGGCCGAGGGCGAGCGCCGCACCGCCGCCGGTGGCCAGCAGGGCACGACGGGACCAGGCAGTTGTCATCGAAGCTCCGGGGGAGAGTGAGCCAGTGCGGGAATGCCAGCGTGGTAAGCGTTTTCTAGCATGGGGGCGTTGGGGTACTCAAGGGTTCGTCAGGGTCGCCGTACGGTCCGGCGGGAGCGATGCGCTCCGGGCCGTATGCGCCGAGGGAAGCCGTCTGCCGGGTGGGCCGGGCGTCGGAATCCGGCAACCTGCCGCCGGGGTACGGGAGTTCAGCGAACCGATGCGGAGGCGGTGGGAAGCGGGCCGACGCGGCGGGAAGCGGATCGTCCGGTTCGGGCGGGCGCGCGGCCGTTTCGGCGGGTTCGGAGGTGCGGGCCGGTTCGGAGGTGCGGGCGGATCAGATGGCGGGAGCGTCCGGGGCGTCCGGGGCGTCCGGGGCATCCGGAGTATCCGGAATCGGCTGTTCGGCCCAGATTGTCTTGCCGCGCCGGGTGTAACGGCTGCCCCAGCGCGTGGTGAGCTGCGCGACCAGATACAGGCCGCGGCCGCCCTCGTCCGTGAGCAGGGCCCGGCGCATGCGGGGCTGCGTGGCGCTGGGGTCGGAGACCTCGCAGGTCAGCTGAGCCGCGCGGATCAGCCGCACCTCGACCGGGCCGCCGGCATGGCGGATGGCGTTGGTGACCAGCTCGCTCAGCACCAGCTCGGTGGTGAAGACGAGCTCCTCCAGCCCCCAGGCGTGCAACTGCTGTGCCGCGTCCTGCCTGAGCTGGGCGACGGCGGCCGGGTCGGCGGCCACGGGCCAGACAGCCGTGTTGCCGGCCGGTACCGCATGGGTGCGGGCGAGCAACAGGGTCACGTCGTCGGCGAGTTGGTGCGCGGGCCGGGCGGAGATGATCTCCTGGCCGAGCTCGCGCAACGGTGCGGTGGCGGCGCCGGGGCGGGCCAGCCGACGGCTCAGCTCCGCCATGCCCTCGTCGAGGTCGCTGTCGCGTCCCTCGATCAGCCCGTCGGTGTAGAGCACGAGCAGGCTGCCGGGCGCCAGTTCCACCTCGGTCACCTCGAAGGGCAGACCGTTGACGCCCAGTGGCGGCCCGGGGTTGAGGGGCACGTACGAGACGGTCCCGTCCGGATCCACGACGGCGGGCGGGGGGTGTCCGGCGGAGACCATCGCGCAGTGCCGGGAGACCGGGTCGTAGACGGCGTACAGGCAGGTGGCGCCGACCGGATCGGCCCGGAGATCGCCGGGTGCCCCGTCTTCGTCCGGCCGGGTGACGGGGCTGGGCCGATCGGGTCCGCCGGCCCCGGGGGCCTCACCCGGCCCACCGGACCCGCCCGGCCCACCGGACCCGCCCGGCCCACCGGATTCCCACGGTCCACCGGATTCCCCCGATCCGTCCAGGTCGTCCAGGTCGTCCAGGCCGTCCAGGCCGTCCAGGTCGTCCGGTCCGTCGGGCTGGTTGGGTTCGTCGCGGAGCTGAGAGACCAGGTCGTCGAGGTGCACCATCAGCTCGTCCGGCTCCAGATCGAGGTCGGCGAGGGTGCGGACGGCGGTACGGAGCCGCCCCATGGTGGCGGTGGCCCCCAGTCCGTGGCCGACCACGTCCCCGGCGACCAGGGCGACCCGGGCGGAGGACAGCGGGATCACGTCGAACCAGTCGCCGCCGACGCCGGTCGCGGTATCGGCCGGCAGGTAGAAGCCGGAGGTGGTCACGGCGACGGTCTCGGCCTGTGCGGGCGGCAGCAGACTGCGTTGCAGGCCGACGGCGGCCCGGTGTTCCCGGGTGTAGCGGCGGGCGTTGTCCAGGGCGAGGGCCGCGCGGGCGGCGACCTCGCACAGGAGGTCCAGGTCGGCCGGTGCGTAGTCCCGCCGGTCGGGGCCGCGCCGTACGGTCACCCGGCCCAGGAAGCTGCCCCGGGCCCGCAACGGGGCGGTCATCGACGAGGGAGAGCAGCCGACGGACGGGGCGGAGCCGGCATCGGCCGGGACCACGGTGCCGGTCGGCACCTCCCCGGCCCGTTCCCCGGCCGCCGCGGTCAGCCGGAGCGGCACCGTCCCGTCCTCGCCGGGAGCCGGTTCCTCGCCCGTGAACACCGCCCGGGCGATCTCCACCACGGCGAGGTCGGCCAGTCCGGGCACCAGCACGGCGGCCAGCTCCTCGCCGGTGCCGGTGACGGACAGCGATCCGCCGACGGCCGCGGTGGCGGAATGCAGAAACGCCAGCCGCTCGTCGGACCGGCGCTGCTCGGTGACGTCCGTGAACAGCGCGGTGACGCCGAAGACCTGCCCGTCCGGTGCCTGGAGCCGGAACGCCGAGACGGCCATCACCACCCCGCCGCCCGGATCCTCGATGGTCCGTACGGTGTCCTCCGCCAGGATCAGCGGCCGGCCGGTCCGCAGCACCTCGCGCAGCCGCCGTTCGATCGCCGCCGCGTCCGGCGCCTGGAGGAAGTCCCCCAGGCGCCGGTTGCGCAGGTCGGGCAGGAGGCCGGTGTACGGCAGCAGATGGGTGTTGGTCCTGACCAGCCGGAGCTCCGCGTCGAACACGGCGAGACCCAGCCGGTCCTGAAGGAAGAGTTCCCGGGTGAACGCCTGGTCCTGCCGCCACCGGGCGACCTTCCCGGCGGGCGCCCCGAGCACGAAGTACCGGGCCGGGCCCCCGGCCCCCTCGGCGCCGGCACCGGTGCCGGGCCCCGCCAGCGGGAGGACCTGGAAGACGACGGTCAGCTCCTCGCCCCGGCCGGTACGCACCACCGCCTCGCCCGACCAGGCGCTCACCGGCCACCCGCCCGGCGGTCCGGGCAGGCCGGCCGGATCCGCGAGAAGCTCCCGGGCGGGACGGCCGCAGACACGGTCGGCGGGGAGCGAGAGGAGCTCCTGGGCCGCGGGTGTCCAGCCGATGACCACCCCGTCCGCGTCGAGCAGGGCCCCGGCCGCGCTGTCCGCGAACGGGAGCCCGTTGTGGCCGGGGGCGCCCGGAAGGGTCTTGCGGTCCACCTCGTTCTCAGCTCCCTCTCGCCGCCTGCCGACGGTCCCGCGCCGGGTCCACGGACGCCTCCATCATCCCTCCGCCGGCTCCGGCCGCCAGTCCCGCAACCCGTCCGGTCCGGGCGCGCCCCGGCCGGACGGGTTGCCGACAGGACCCATGGCACGGTCCGTGGTGGGGCACTATTTCGTTCGGCCCTCCGTTCAGTCTTCCGCTCAGTCACTCCGTGGGAAGGTTCAGCGTTTTGTCCGATCGCACCGATGGAAGCCGCGGTTCCCTGCTGGCGGTGAGCGACCTCCACGTGGGCATGGCGGAAAACCGCCCCCTCGTCGAGTCGTTGCGGCCCGATTCGGACGAGGACTGGCTGATCGTCGCCGGTGATGTCGCCGAGCGGATCGCGGACGTGGAATGGGCGTTGCGGCTGCTCGCGGACCGGTTCTCACGAGTCGTCTGGGCCCCGGGGAACCACGAGTTGTGGACGCCCGAGCACGATCCGGTCCGACTGCGGGGCCAGGAGCGGTACGAGCACCTGGTCGAGCTCTGCCGGAGCCTCGGGGTGGCCACTCCGGAGGATCCGTACCCGTTGTGGCCCGGACCCGACGGTCCGGTGGCCGTCGCACCGGTGTTCCTGCTGTACGACTACAGCTTCCGGGCGCCGGGCACGACGACCAAGGAGGAGTCCCTGGCGTACGCGCACCGGACGGGGGTGGTGTGCACCGACGAGTTCCTGCTGCACCCGGACCCGTACCCGAGCCGCGACGCCTGGTGCCGGGCGCGGGTGGCGCGGACGCAGGAGCGCCTGGCGGCGCACGATCCGGGGATTCCGCTGGTCATCGCCGGTCACTGGCCGCTGGTGCGCGAACCGATGGACGTCCTGTGGTACCCCGAGTTCGCCCAGTGGTGCGGCACCCGACTCACCGCCGACTGGCACCGGCGGTTCAACGTGGCGGCGGTGGTCTACGGACATCTGCACATACCCCGGACGACCTGGTACGACGGAGTGCGCTTCGAAGAGGTCTCCATCGGATACCCGAGGGAATGGCGCAAGCGAGGCCACCCCAGGGGCCTGCTGCGGCGGATCCTCCCGTACGACGGCCCCGGCCACGACCGCAACGGCGCCGACCGCAACGGCGCCGAAGGCGACGCCATCGGGCAACGGTCCGTCAGCGATGGCCCAGCACGTTGACGACCTGACCGTTCGGGTCGCGGACGAAGAAGCGGCGTACGCCCCATTCCTCGTCGCGCAGCGGGTACACGATCTCCGCGCCGCTCTCCCGCATGGCCGCGTGCACCGCGTCCACGTCCTCCACCTCGATGCTCAGGTCCGGCGTGACCGGGGCGGTCGCGTCGGATCCCATGATGCTGAGCTGGACCGTGGGGTCGGACGCGGAGGCGAGCGTCATGATCCAGCCGTGGTTCATGACCTCCCGCAGGCCCAGCCGACCGTAGAACTCCGCGCTCCGCTCCATCCCTTCGGCGGTGGGCCCATCGGCGGTCCGGATGTTGGGGACGACTCTGCGGACGGACATCGGCAACTCCTGTCGCGGGACTGGCTCCGTGCCGCCCGGCACCGGTGGACCCGACGTGGATCAGATGACCGGCGGCCGTCCCAGTTTCGTCATCTGCCACACCGTGCGCCACCGCATCGGCTGCCTTCGCCCGCACGGGGTACGGACACCCTCGGCGAAGCCGCCGGCCCAGGCGCGCAGACCCGTCGCCGACCGGGTGCGGGCCACGGTGAGGAGGGTCCAGGTGCCCAGGTAGGCGGGGACCAGGGGGAGGGGCAGGTTCCGGCGGGCCAGCCAGACCCGGTTGCGGGCCGTCATCCGGTAGTAGACGGAGTGCCTGGCCGGGGAGGTCTTGGGGTGCTGAAGCAGCAGATCGGGGCTCGTAGAGGATCTTCCAGCCCGCGTCGAGCGCCCGCCAGGACAGGTCCGTCTTCTCGTGTTCTCCTCCCTCGGAGCGCTACACATGCGGCTTGACGTGGGATGACACGTCACAGGCACGTATGGGAGGCGGTGAAAGGGCGACATCGCGCGACGCTTACCCGCGTCAAATGAGCGTCACGGTCGAGACCGGCCTGATTTGCCGAAGCAGCCACTGTCGCCAGAAGGCTGGGCCTACGACAGCGCGACAGGGGGCCCGCCGACTAGCGCGAGGCAACACCGAAAGTGTCCTTGATCGGCCGGACCAGTCCCACACCCAGCAGCAGGCGGCCAGCCACCGGTCTCAGCGAAGATATGGAGCTACGCGACCAACAACCGGCGAAGTCCACGAAACGTGGCCTACAGCGCCAAGTTCGCCTCAGCTTATTCGGCTGTCCGTCACCAGTTTCGATGGTCCTCCACAAGGTTGGCGATGAGCGCGAGCAGCGCGTCGGCCCGGGAACGGTCCTCGTGCTGAGTGCGCAGGGCCTGGTCGGCGGCCCTGAGCCGGGCCAGGGCGGCCGGTTCGCCGTCCATCACGTCGTCGATCAACGGCTCAGTGATCAGGTTCAGGCACTCGGTGAGCAGCCGCCGGGTAGCGGGGAACGGCGGGTTGGGGTCGGGGGCTGCGAATGCCTGAGCCAGGTAACGCGCCGGATCCGTGAGACTCCAGCCGACGACGGTGCCGTGCTGGACGAGGAGGGCCACATCGGGGGCAATGCCGATGCGGGCCTCCAGCGGCTCGTTGAGGACGTCGCGGTCGCGCAGACCGGTCAGCACGGTGTCCCCAGGAGTGCGGCACAGCACCTCGCACATCTCCAGCCGGAAGTCCCGGACCTCGTCCGCGCGGAGCCCACCCTGGCGTACTGCGGGCAGGGAGGTGACGCGGGCGGTGTCCTCGGCGGAAGCGGACTCTCCCGGCATTTGGAACTCGGCACCGGTTAGCCTCCGGCTGTTCGGGTCGAACCAGAGGACGTCGAGTGTTTCCCACAACTGTTCCTGGCTGCCGAAAGTGGCCATGAGAAACCGCTCACGCTCCTCCACGCCAGTGAAGCGCGCGATGTCTACGGAGTTGTCCGAGAAGCGGGGCATGATGGGCAGCGGATCGGCTGTCACTGTTGCGTGCCAGTCGTTACCGAAGGTCAGACGCATCTCCTCCCCCCACCGGGCGCGGGAGATACCGCCAGAGCGCCAAACGGGCGTCCCAGGCGGACAGGGCCTATCCATCGGGATAGCTGCCCCGGAGTCGTCGCTCGATCAGGGTGAACCCGCCGTTGACAACGTACGCACGCGCGTCGACCAGGCCCCGGCGGAGCCCAGACAGCCTGGCCTGCCTTCTTCAGTACCGCCGACGATGCGAACTACGGTGGGTCCTGGCCAGCTCGCTCAACCAAGGCAGGCGCCTCACCTTCAGGTTGGCGCGAGTCCACGCTCAGTCTGCCGTGCCGTTGCCCGCCCCCGCGATGCGCGGGGCAAATTCCTCCATGTACTCGCGGTGTTCCACGTGGATCAGGGATTCCGGGATTTCCCCCAGGGGTGAGAGATCGACACCGTCGAGCTTCCCGCATCCGTCGAGATCGGTCAGCGCATGCAAGAGCGCCTCCAGGGCCACCCGGGATTCCTCGTGCGGGGCCAGCATGGCGATCAGGTCCCCTGTCACTCTGGCTTGGGTGCCGGAGAGCAGGTTCACGAAGTCCTGAACGCGATCGCTCGCCTCCGTACGCACCGCTTCGTCGGGACTCAGAAGGTCTCGGAGGAAGTCGACATAATATTCACTTTCCATACGTCCCGTCTTCCAGTTCAGTGCGGGTACGGCACCGGCAGATGGCTAGGCCACGGAATGTGGGTGTCGTTGATCGCCGCCTCATTGTAGTTCGGACTGTTCGGGTTTCCGATCTTCGCGTGGTAAAGCTTGCCTGCCTCGTCCTGGAACTGGTGCCCGATCTGGATGCGGTAGATAGGGCCGCTGCTGGCGTTGGGGCCGGCGTGTGGGCCGAGGTCGGGCCCGTGGACGCGCATACGCACCGTCTTACCCGTGACATCGTCCGTCCACTTCCACTTGATGCCGTGCTCGACACCGCCCGGGATCGGCTTCCAAGGTTCCTGAACGGCGTCCTTCGGGATGATGCTCAGCGGGTTTGCATCCCCTCTGAGGTCCCAGCCTCCACCCTGGATCCGGGGTGGACATGGACCGAGCCCGAGCGGATCACTCCACGCGTGTGGGTTGTGGACGTACGTGACCGGGTTGTCTGCCGGCGTCAGGCCCAAGGGGTCCGGGGTGAGGTAGCGGGCCGACTCCGGGTCGTAGTAGCGGAAGAAGTTGTAGTGGAGTTCCGATTCGCGGTCGAAGTACTGGCCCGGGAAGCGGAGCGGGGTGTACGCCGTGGCATCGCGGGTCCAGCTGGTAATGCCCCAGAGGGTGGTGCGCGCGCGCCAGGCCAAGGCGCCCGATTCGTCGACGAGTTCCGTCGGGGTGCCGATCAGGTCCGTGACGATGGCGAAGAAGCGGTCGTCGGTGGAGCCGTGGCGACGTTCCGTCTGGGTCAGGGGGCGCAAGCCGGCGTAGTCCCATGTGAGGGTCGTGCCCTCTGTCATCTGCTCGCAGAGGGTCGCGCCGTCCCAGGTGAAGTGGACTGTCTCCAAAGGGGATTGTTTGGATATTCGGCGGCCCAAAGGGTCGTATGTGTACCGCCAGACCGTGCCATCAGGCGTCGCCACCGACGTCAGGTGGTCCTCGGCGTCCCACGCGTAGCGCCAGGTTTCCGCCTTTCGCGAGAGCCGGATCTTCTGGCGCAGGACGGTACGGCCCTGGGCGTCGTGCTCGGAGCGGACGGAGCCTGCGCGAGTGATACTCGTGCCGGTGTATGTGCGGGGGCCGACCGACTCATGTGACGGGTGGGTAGAAGGCCAGGAAGCCTCCGCCTGATTGCCCACCGCGTCGTAGGCGTACCTCTCCATCCACCCAATCGCGTGTACGGCCGTCACGCGACCTGCTGAGTCCAGGTCGAAGCGGCGAGCGCCGGAGAGCGCGTCGGCGGTGCCGACGAGGTTGCCGTCGGGACGGTAGGCGTACGCCCGGTGCTGGAGACGACGGCCATCTCCCGCGCTGATCTCTTGGGCCGTGAGACGACCCATCTCGTCGAACGACGAGGTCAGAGACGCGAAGCCGCCCACCGTACGGGATGTTTCGCGGCCCAGCGCGTCGTGCGCGAAGGTGAGTGTCCGGCCGGAGGCGGTCAGTGAGGCCCGGCGGCCCGCCGCGTCGTACAACCAACTGCTCGCCGCCCCGCCCGGGGTCGTCCGGCCCGTTCGCCTGCCCAGTGCATCGTGGGTGAAGGAGAGCGTACGGCCGTTCACCGTCTCGGACTTGAGGCGGCCGAAGCGGTCCCGCAGCCGTACCAGCGTCGCGTCCGGTCCGGTGGCCGCCGCCAGCTCGTCGAAGACATCGTACTCAAACGCCGTGACCGCGCCTGCGGCGTCCTTGCGAACCACTTGGCCGAGTGCATTGTGCTCGTACGTGACGGTCTGGGCCTGCGCGTTTGTACGGGACGTCAGACGCCCGGCCGCGTCGTACGCGTAGGTCAGTGTTCGGTCGTCGAAGTCAGTCTCTGCGACCAGGCGGCCTGCCGGGTCGTACGCGTACGACCACGCCAGCGCCTGCGGGTTGGTCACCTCCGTCAGGCGCAGGTTCGTATCGTGGGCGAACTCGTACCGCACGCCGTGCGGGCCCGTGCGAGCCGTCAGCAGGTCGAAGACCGTGTACTCGAAGCGGGTCGCAGCGCCCACGGCGTCCGTGTGGGAAAGGCAGTTGCCTTCGCCGTCGTACGTCCACACCTGCGTGCTGCCGTCGGGCTCGATACGACGGGCGAGCTTGCCTTCGACGGTCCACTCCAGCCGCGTGACGGCGCCCAACGGATCGGTGATGGATACGGGTCGGCCGAATGCGTCGCGCTCGTACCGTGTGACTGCCCCCAGCGGATCGGTGATGCTGAGGGGGAGGTCGGCCTTGTCGGAGGCGACCATCGAGGTGTGCCCGAGTGGATCCGTGACGGAGGTGAGCGCGCCTGTGTCGTCGTAGGTGAACGCGGTGGTCGCGCCAGATGATTCCGATATCGATGTGCGGTTGCCGCGCCCGTCGAAGGACTGGCGCGTGACATTGCCGTCTGTGCCGATGATGCGTGTCGGGAGCCCGAGTTCGTTGTACTCGGTTCGCGTCTGCCGTCCGTCCGGGCGCTCCACCACCGTTGCACGACCGTGCTCGTCATAGGTGGAGCGAGCGATGTGGCTCAGCGGGTCCGTGACGGACAGCAGTCGGTGGTGGCGGTCGTGCTCGTAGCGGGTGACCGCGCCCAGGGGGTCGATTTCAGCGACGACCTGGGAGCGGTCGTTGATCACATAGCGTGTGGTGTGGCCGAGGCCGTCGGTCATGGACGTCATGCGCAGGCCGGTGTGGGGGTCGGTGTCGTCCCAGGTGAAGCGTGCTTCGAGGTGTCCGTTGGTGCCGGCCTGGTGCACGCAGCGGTCGTGTTCGTCGTAGACGTACTCGTAGCGGCTGCCGTTGGTGTCCGTCCATGAGGTGATGCGGCCCTGTTCGTCGCAGCCGAAGCGCAGGGGTTTGCCCGATGAGTTGGTGACTTCGGTGAGGTGGCCGTCGGTGTAGCCGTAGCGGAGGATCTCCTGGTCGGTGCCGTCCGGTGCGGCGCCCGCCAGGTGGAGGGCGGTGATCCTCCCGTCGTTCGTGGTGAGTTTCAGGTGGTAGCCGCCGTGGTGGACGATCGAAGTCGGGGCGCCTGTCTCGTCGTACTCGAAGGTGATCCACCGGTTGTTGCGGTCGTCGATCTGGACGAGGAGTGCCAGCTCGCCGTTGGGTTGGTCGACGAAGTGCCGGACGTGGCCGGTCTCCGGGTCGGTGACGGTGTAGCCGCCGTCCACCCGGTCCAAAGGCCACCGCCGACCATGTGTGGGCATGACGGGAACGCCGGGCGCTGGATGCGGATAGGCCAGCAGGCTGCCCTCATTGCAGCTGAACACCACGCCTTCCGCGTCGATCTCCAGGCGCTGATCGACTGTGCTCGACCAGCCGGATCCGAACCAGCGGCCGGCCCGATACGAAGAGTCGAAGACGCGCTCGAAGACCAGGGGCAGCGATCCCGGCAGCACGATGTCCGTCTGCGGGAGCAGCATGCGCCCGGTCGCGACGTCGATGGGGTCTCCGGCGCACTTGACCTTGCTGCACTGCTGGGAGTTGGAGTCGGGGTTCTCCTCGTGTCCGTGCCGGTTCTTGCCCTTCCGGCGTTCGAGGAGGTCCTTCATCCCGGCGCGCAGGCCGCCCTTGGTCAGGCCGCCGCCCTTGGTGCCGATCATTTCGGGTGCGAGGCGGCCGGTGAATTCGGAGGGGTCGTCCTTGAAGGAGTCCCAGGCGTTCTTGAGGGCCCGGTCGGGGTCGGCTCCGGTGGAGACGAGGCCGGCGAGTGTCATGTGGACGCCCGTGAAGTAGTCGGCCGGGTGGGTCAGGTTGTAGGGGTCCGTCGGGTTGACCGAGCGGATGAAGTTGACCAGCCCCGCGCCGCCTTTGACGATCCCGCCGCTGAAGTGGGCGAGCTCGATGCCCTGTCCCAAAGCGTGGTCGTAGGCCTCCCGCTTGAGGCGGTCCAGGCCGGCGGGTTCCTTCGGTGCGTGCGCCATCGCCGCGGTGACCGCGCCCTTGGCCGTCTCGGCCGCCTCGTTGCGCGTCTGCCGCGCAAGCTGCAGCAGATCCTGCGCAAGTTGCCGCTTGGCCAGCCCCGGATCGGAGAACTTCCCCGGATGCGGCAGCGGATGGTCGGTGTTGCGGACCGCGTTGTACGCCTCCGCCCTCTGCTGGAACTCGGCGGCAGCCGTCTCGTAGTCCTGCTTGCCCTCCTTGTACAGGGCGATGGCCTCCTGGGCCTTGCCCTGAGCACCGGCCACCGTCCGCGCGTACGTCTCCAGCGCCCTGGCCGCGTCCTCGAACGCGTCCGCCGCACGCAGCCAGTCGGTCGGCAGGGTCTCGAAATACCTCCGGAACACATCGGCGGCCTCCCCCTTCCAGTGGCCGGAGTCGAGCCTCTTCATCCCGCCCCCGACGAGATCGAACGCCCGCTGGAAGTCCCGGAGGTTCTTCACCGTGGCAGCGATCTTCTCCGGCTTGCCGTGGATCAGCTCGTCCGCTTCCTCACTCTGCCCGAGCTGCTTCTCACTGACTTCCGCCCCCAGCGAGGACGCGGTCTCATCCCCCCAGTCCTCGACCTCGTCGGCCCAGCCGTGCGCCCCGACCTTGTCGAGACCCGCACCCAGCATGTCGGTGCCGGTGTCGACGACCTCGCCGGCGAACTCCTTGCCCTTGTCGAGCAGATGACCGGCGCCGTCGACCAGCCCGTCCCCGAGCCTCCCCCAGTCCACCATCAGTCCCCCTGCCCCCGCTCCGACCGCTCGGCCTCAGCAACCGCCTCCCGTAATCCCGGATCCACCGTCCAGGCGTTCCCCGTGGGGTCCGGCCCCCCGATCCCCATCTCGGCACCGGTGTCCCGCCACACCTGGCTGACCTCCTCGGACGCCGTCAGCGCCGACTCCGCGCTGAAGTCCGGGTTGTCGTACATCGACTGGCTCCGGACCGTGTCCCAGCTCATCTCCTTGACCTCGTCCTCGGACAGGTGCGGATTCCCGTTCAGCGAATTCACACCGATCTTGAACGAATCCTTGACGTACTGCTCATGCTCCGCGAACGAACCCGCCGACAACCCGACCCCCACAGCGAACTTGTTGCCCTTCTGCGTCAGAGCCCGCACACCCCACTCCCAACGCTCACAGAACGTCTCGAACTCCGCCGCGAGGTCGCCGTGACCCAACTCCATCCCCGACAAGCCGAGATCCGAAAAACCACGACCCGCCGAGGCCTCACCGACCATCCCGAGATCCTTCAGCTCGGCATGCGCCAGATCGATCCCCTTCGCAATCGCGGCCAACGCCTCAGGCGGCACACGAAGATCGGAACCGTCCCCACTCACTCCACACCTCCGAGGTCCACCGCCACCGAATCCGGCACGATCCCCACCACCGGCGGGAACAACATGCCGTCCTCACTGCCCGCATCCAGCGCCACCCCCGCCGGCCCCGGCAACAACGGCACCATCACATCCAGCAACCGCGCACCCAACACCGTCCGGTACACCCACTCCCGCGCCGCATCCCCCCGAGCCCGCGCAAACCGGGCCAGCGCCTCCTCGTCCGAGAACGCACAGATCCAGCGGACCCCGTTCTGCTCCGCCGACCACAGATCCCCCGCCGCATCCAGCGGCACCAGCACCGCCGTGCGACGGAACTCGCCGAGCAGCACCGCGAACTCCCGCCGAGCCGCCGCTGCCCGGTCTCCCTCCAGCGTCACGGCAGGGGCCGGCTCCAGCACCTCACGCAGTGCCGCTGGGCCTTCATGAGCAGGCCAATCGGCCAAGTCAGCGATCCTCGAACGCCGGGCAGGCGGCTCTGTCATGTCATCCCGATATCGAACACGCGCCGAATGCTGTCACGGCGCACTTCCCTGGAGCAACGAACAAAATTGGCCAGCCAGCCGTGGTCCGGGACCCGACTTCTTGACATCGATGTGGACCCGTTCGGCGGGCCGGGCGCGTTCGTCGCAGCGAACGGGCTCGCCGGTGGCCCGGTCCAGTACGGCAAGGACGGGCAGGCCGTGACGGTGCAGGATCCGGTGAGCGGTGGAGGCGGCGACGCCGGCGCGGGCCGTCAGCCGCAGCGGGCCGATGCGGTGTTCGCGCCACTGACGGATGATCTGTTCCTCAATGGCGACGGGCGTGCGCAGAGGCTGGTGGTGTGGGCGACTGGAGCAGTCCTCCATGCCTGCCGGGCCGTGTGCTCGGCAGCGGCCGGCCCACCGGGCCGCGGTGGTGTGGCTGACTTGGAAACGTTCTGCGGCCCCCGCAGTGGCCAGCCGTCTTCCATGACTTTCCAGGAAACGTCACTGGCCTCCATCCCCTGACCGACCGCGAGATCGAACCGGTCACGCTGACCACCGGCCTGGGGCCGATTCTGAACGCATCCTGACCGCGACACCGTCGCCTGCCTCATCCGCCTGACCATTCAGGCGCCCTCTCGCTACCTTCCGCATGACGCTTCCGAGATCTGCACTCCCCGGGAGTAGGCCAAGTCTCCAGCCGCCTCGGAGCTGCGTCCGCTTCCTCACCCGGTATCCGGCGACGACGATCGGGCCTTTACTCCAACGGTCACCACACATCCGGCTGAACCCCCGGCTCGGCCTCGTCCGCGAACCGGCGCATGTACGGGCTCGTCTGGCCTGGCGCATGCAGCTGGTCATCAAGCCCACTGCGCTGGTCATTGATGACACCGGGTTCCTCAAGGACGGGGATGCGTCGGCGTGTGTGGCCCAGCAGTACACCGGCAGCGCGGGCAAGGTCACCAACTGCCGGGCCGGGGTCTCGCTGCACCGGGCTTCCGGCTTGGCCTGGAAGAACGCGGTCTCGACTACGTGGGGGGCATCTCGACCACCGTGTTACCCGGGGACGTGCAGCCGTGCACCCCGGCCGGGGACGGATTCGGCATGAGAGCCTCACGCCCGTGGCTACTGAGACTGAGGTGGGAGAGCTGTTGCACCAGCGCGGCTGGTGGCGGCGTCACCCCGAATCCTCACCGGAGACCTCGGGCGTTCGCTTCGCGTGGCCGGTGCCATCGGCGCCGCCCCGGATACGGCATGACCTCAGAGTCGTGGGACTACGGGACAGCCCTTAGCATCGGCACTCTGCCGACCACTGGAGTTTGTTGCTATGTCGTTGCCGCGTATCGGAGTTGTCATCGTGACCATGGGAACCCGCCCACGGGAGCTGGAGGCTCTACTCGCTTCGGTGGAGAAGCAGGATGTCCCTGCGGCACGGGTGGTTCTGGTGGGCAATGCAACACCCCTCACCGAGGTCACGACGGATGCGACCAAGATCCCGTTGGAAGAGAATCTGGGCTGCCCTGGTGGTCGCAACGTCGGGCTTGAGATGTTGCGCGATTCGGACGACGTCGACGTCGTCATCGAACTGGACGACGATGGCCTGCTCATCACCGACGACGTCTTCCGTAAGGTCCAGCAACTGTTCGCAGAAGACTCGAAGCTGGGAATCATCGGATTCAGGGTTGCTGACGAGCACGGGCACACCGAGCGACGCTGGGTGCCCCGGCTACGGGCCGACGATCCGATGCGCCGCGGTCTCGTGACCGCCTTCCTCGGCGGTGGACATGCCTTCTCGATGCCCATGCTCCGGCAGACCGGCTTGTGGGCGGGGGAGTTCTTCTTCGGGCACGAAGAGTCCGATCTGGCATGGCGTGCGCTCGATGAGGGATGGAAGATCCTGTACGAACCCGATCTCGTCCTTCAACACCCGAAGACCTCGCCCGCCCGGCACGCGGTCTACTACCGGTTCACCGCCCGCAACCGGGTCTGGCTGGCCCGCCGTCGGCTTCCAGTCCTCTTGATTCCGGTCTACCTCGGTGTGTGGATCCTGCTCACCACGGCTCGGACCCGGTCCCTGATGGGCCTGAAGGCGTGGTGGGGCGGATTCTTCGAGGGCGTACGGACGTCGTGCGGCCCGCGTAAGCCGATGAAGTGGCACACAGTATGGCGCATGACCCGGTTGGGGCGCCCGCCGATCCTCTGAAGCTCATCGCCCAGACCTCAGCCGTCCGTGGAGGATCGCGAGCTGTTCGTGAGACGGGCCGAGTGCGTTCCCGTCCGCAGGGGGCTGGGAGTGGTTGTTGTCCCGGGCGGCGGCGCCGGTTCGTCAGTGTGTGGTGATCCGCAGCCAGTGTGCGGAGCTGCTGTTTGAGGGTGGTGCTCTCGGTGGTCAGCCGCTGGACTGCATCTACGGGGAGGCCGAGCTCGGGGTCTCGGATGCGGGCCATGAGTTCACCGATGTGCCGACGCCGGGCCTGAATCTTTGCCGCCGACTGACTCAGTCCCTCCTCGACGTTCAGCGCGCGTTCGCGCCAGGACGCGGCCACCGCTTGGGTGGCCACCTGCCTGCTGTGCGCCTGACGGCCCTCGGAGTGAGCCGCAGCCTCGGTGACCAGCTGCCGGGCGATGCGTGGTTCGGACACGGTCGGCACTCATGCCCCGGGATCCTTCGTCGGGGCATGGTGCCGGGGCCTGCCGCTACGGGCCGGGCGGGGTCCGCGGGCGTGCCGCGACGCGTCGCACATGCCCGGCGAAGACGGTCGCCGCGTCGGGGGTCAGGGTGCGCAGGGCCACCATCGCGGTCACGATGACGTCGCAGAGTTCGGCCTCCACGTCCTGCCAGGAGTGGGTGGCACCCTTGCGCGGGTTCTGGCCGGTGGCCCCGATGACGGCCTGGGCGACCTCACCCACCTCCTCCGACAGCTTCAGCATCCGCAGCAGCAGATCCTGCTCGGGCGGGATGCCGGTCTCCGCGTCGAGCCAGTCGTGCAGCTCGTCGATGGTCGTCCAGGCGTCGTGATCCCGGTCGGGGCGCGGGGCCGGGCGGTCGGCCGGACGGTCCGAGGGGCCGGGGCCCGGTCCGGGGCCGTGAGTGCTGTGCTGGTCCATGGCGCCAGACTGCCAGCCTGCCGCACGCCGCACGCCGCACGCCGCACGCCGCACGCCGCACGCCGCACGCCGCACGCCGCACGCCGCACGCCGCACGCCGCACGCCGCACGTCGGGCGGCGGGCGGCGGCGTACGGTCCGTCAGTCCCCGATACGGGCCCCCGTACCGCTCACCCGCACCCGGGCGTCGTCCGCCCGCAGCTCGACCGTGAGCGTGCCGGGGCGGCCCATGTCCTCGCCCTGGTGGAGGGTGAGGACGGCGGTGCCGGGGACGAGGGACCGGTCGCGCAGATAGGCGCCGAAGGCGGCCGCGGCCGCGCCCGTGGCGGGGTCCTCGACGACGCCGCCGACCGGGAACGGGTCGCGGACGTGGAAGACGTCCGGCGCCTGCCGCCACACCAGTTGCAGGGTCGTCAGATTCAGCCGGTGCATCAGCGCCTCCAGGCGCGCGAAGTCGTAGGAGAGGTCGGCGAGGCGTTCCCGGGTCGCGGCGGCCAGCACCAGGTGGCGGGCGCCGGCGAAGGCGATCCGGGGCGGCAGCGCCGGGTCGAGGTCGGCGGCAGGCCAGTCCAGGGCGGCGAGCGCCTCGGCCAGGTCGTCGGGGGCGATGTCCAGGACGTCCGGTTCGACGCTGGTGAGCGTGGCACGCAGCTCGGCGCCCTCCCGGGTGACGGTGACCGGGACCGTGCCCGCGGGCGTACGGAACACCAGATCGCCGGGACCGTCGCGTTCGGCCAGCGCGAGGGCCGTCGCCACGGTGGCGTGGCCGCAGAAGGGGACCTCGGCCTTCGGGCTGAAGTAGCGGATGGTGTACTCCCGGGCGGCCGGGGTCCTGCCACCGTCCTGAGCCCCCGTACCGCCCGTACCGTCCTGCGCCTCCGCACCGCCCGGTTCGCTCCGCCCGGTCAGGAACGCCGACTCGCTGTAGCCCAGCTCCGCCGCGACGGCGAGCATGGCGGCGTCGTCGAGCCCGGAGGCGTCGAGGACGACTCCGGCCGGGTTGCCGCCCTCGGGGTCGGCGGAGAACGCGGTGTAGCGAAGGACCTCGGTACCTGAATGCCGGCTCATGCCGCACGTCAACCCCGTCGCGGCCCGGCTCATTCCCGTTCCGCTACGGCCGGCCGTAGCGGAACGGGAATGAGCCGCGGGCACCGGCTCAGTGACAGTTCTTGGTGCCCTTGCTCGACTTCGTCCAGGAGCAGGAGTCCTGGAGCTTGCCGTTCGGCTTGATCAGCCGGGCCTTGTCACCGGTGTTGTTCCAGACGTACGAACCGCGGTTCCAGTACACGTTGCCCGACGCGTTCTTGCCCCGGCCGGTGTGGACCTTGACGGTCTTGCCCGCGGCGATGGTGTAGCTGCCGAAGGTGTACGTGTAGCCGGTGTTGTCCTTGAGCTTGTAGCCCTTGAGCTGGAGCTTCGACTTGCCGTTGTTGTGGACGTCCACCCACTCGGCGTTGAGGGACGTGTTGCTGCGGTTGTCCTTGCCGGGGCTGTCGTACTGGATCTTCCCGAGGTGCAGCCCGCCCTGGTGCGAGGCGGCCGAGGCGGGGGCCGCGACGAGCAGCGAGCCGGCCAGGGCGGTGGCGGCGGCCAGGGCGAGGGGAGCCGCGGTGCGTATGCGCATGCTGTGTTCCTTATGTGGAGTTCTGGTGAAGGAGTGTCAGCATAAGGGCAGCACGCGGCGCCCCGGTACGCGGGTGTTCATTCCGCCCGGAGTCCGGTCGATCGGTGGCAACCGCCCCCGACGGGCAGCGCGTTGGGGGCGGTCTCTCCAGTTGTGTCTCTCCGGTCGTGTTTCCCCGGTCGCGTCCCGCCGGCCGCGCCCCGTCAGCCGCGTCCCACGTACGGCATCGCCGTCGCCATTACCGTCGCGAACTGCATGTTCGCCTCCAGGGGCAGCTCCGCCATGTGGAGTACCGTCCGCGCCACGTCCGCCGCCGCCATCACCGGCTCGACCACGAGTTCGCCGTTGGCCTGGAGGATCCCGGTCCGCATCTGCTCGGTCATGTCCGTGGCCGCGTTGCCGATGTCGATCTGCCCGCAGGCGATCCGGTACGGGCGCCCGTCCAGTGACAGCGACTTCGTCAGCCCCGTCATGGCGTGCTTGGTCGTGGTGTAGGCGACCGAGTGCGGGCGCGGCGCATGGGCCGAGATCGAGCCGTTGTTGATGATCCGGCCGCCCTGCGGGTCCTGTTCCTTCATCAGCCGGTACGCCGCCTGCGCACACAGGAACGCACCCGTCACGTTCACGTCCACCACCGCTCGCCAGTCCGCCACCGAGAGGTCCTCCAGGGGGACGGAACGGGGGCCGAACGTACCCGCGTTGTTGAAGAGCAGATCGAGGCGGCCGAAGCACTCCCGTACCGAGGAGAAGAGCGCGGTCACGTCCTCGGGGCGGGACACATCGGCGGGGACGGTGATCACCCGGGCGTTCTCCCCGGCCAGCGCGGCCGTCTCGGCGAGCGGCCCGGGCCGTCGCCCCGCGAGCGCCACCGACCAGCCGGCACCGGTCAGGGCGAGCGCCACCGCGCGGCCGATGCCGGAACCCGCGCCCGTCACGACCGCGGTCTTCGGAGCGGAATTCAACACTTTGTTGCTCATGGGGCCGCAGCGTACGCCCTGCCGCCCCGGCGACGGGTGAGGCCACAGGGGGCAAGGCGGCGCGTACGACAGCGCGTTCGCGGCCCGCCCGGCCCGGCGAAGATGATCATTGGCCCGTCACGGATGCGGGCTTTGTCCCTGTGAACCCATTGCTGCCGCATTCCTCATCCGCCCGACGCCCGAGCGACGCGAACACGACAGCCGCCCGATGTGCGGGGCCGGTGAACTGCCGTAGTACATCACCAGCCAGGGGAGGGACAGATGACACACTCATCGCACCAGCAGGAGATGCGCGACGCGGCCAGGCAGGTCGGCCGCCGCCGTTTCCTCACCGTCACCGGAGCCGCAGCCGCGCTCGCCTTCTCGGTCAACCTGCCCGCAGCGGGCACCGCGAGCGCCGCCGAGCTGGACGCGGAGAAGATCGGCGACGACCCGTTCACCCTCGGTGTCGCCTCCGGCGACCCGCTTCCCGACTCGGTCCTGCTGTGGACGAGACTCGCGCCGCGCCCGTACGAGCCCGGCAGCGGGCTGCCCAGGAAACGGGTGCAGGTGCGCTGGGAACTCGCCCGCGACGAGCGCTTCTCCCGCATCGTGCGGCGCGGATCGACCACCGCCCACCCGGAGTTCGACCACAGCGTCCACGTCGAGGTCGAGGGCCTCGACGCCGACCGCGTCTTCTACTACCGCTTCCGCACCGGAACGTGGACCAGCCCCGTCGGCCGGACCCGCACCGCGCCCGCCCGCGGCGCCCGCAACAGCTCGCTGAGCCTGGCCGCCGTCTCCTGCCAGGCGTACCACGACGGCTACTTCACCGCGTACGGGCATCTCGCCCAGGAGGACGTCGACGTCGTCTTCCATCTCGGCGACTACCTCTACGAGTACGCCGTCAACGCCACCGGCGGCGCCCGCAACTACACCGACCGCAGGCTTCCCGCCCACTACAACCGGGAGACGGTCACGCTGGAGGACTACCGGCTGCGGTACGGCCTCTACAAGTCCGACCCCGATCTGCGCGCCGCCCACGCCGCGCACCCCTTCGTCGTCACCTGGGACGACCACGAGACCGAGAACAACTACGCGGGCGAGACCCCCGAGAACGACGTCCCGCCGGAGGAGTTCCTGCTGCGCCGCGCCGCCGCGTACCGCGCGTACTGGGAGAACCAGCCGCTGCGCGCCCCGCAGCGGCCCACCGGCCCCGACATGAGGCTCTACCGGCGCCTGCAGTTCGGCCGGCTCGCCCAGTTCGACATCCTCGACACCCGCCAGTACCGCAGCGACCAGGCGTACGGCGACGGCTGGCAGACGCCCGGACCGGAGTCCCAGGACCCGTCGCGCACCATGACCGGCGCCGCCCAGGAGCGCTGGCTGATCGACGGCTGGCACGCCTCGCGGGCCACCTGGAACGTCGTACCGCAGCAGGTCACCTTCGCCCAGCGGCGCGACGTCCCCACCGACGCCTTCAAGCTGTCCATGGACGCCTGGGACGGCTACCCCGCCTCCCGGGGCCGCATCCTGAAGGGAGCCGAGGCCGCCGGGGTCGACAACCTGATGGTGCTGACCGGCGATGTGCACGTCGGCTACGGCTTCGACCTGAAGAAGGACTTCGACGACCCGGCGTCCCGCACCGTCGGCACGGAGATCGTCGCCACCTCCGTCACCAGCGGCAAGGACGGCTCGGACAAGCCCGGCAGCTGGAACAACCAGATGCAGGCCAACCCGCACATGAAGTTCTTCAACGGCCGCCGCGGATACGCCGTCGTCACACTGGGCCGGGAGCAGGCGCGCGCCGACTACCGGACGGTGTCCGCCGTCACCACCCCCGGCGCGCCCCTCGCGACGGCCGCGTCGTTCGTCACCGAGGTGGGCAACCAGGGCCTCACGCCCGCGTAGGGCCCCGGTCGCGGTGCTCTCCGGCCCCGGCCCCCGCCCCGGTCAGCCGAGGTCGTCCGCCGCGTAGCGGACGCCGATGCGGTCACGTACCGCGTCGAGCGTCCGCATCACGGCCAGCGAACCGTCCAGCGGCACCAGCGGCGACTCCGTCTCGCCCGCCCGCAGCGCCCGCACCACCTCGGCCTGCTCGAACTGCATCCTGCGCAGCCCCGAGCCCGCGGCCCCGGCGGTGAACTCCTCGGGCTCGTGTCCCGGCCGGTGCAGCACGAACCGCTCCGGGTAGAAGAAGCCGCGCGGGAACTCGATCCGGCCCTTCGTGCCCGTGACCGCGCCGGTCTGCGGGGTGTCCGCCACGATCGAGCAGTTCAGCAGCGCCGAGGCGCCCGCCTCCGACCAGCCCAGCAGCATCGCGGTGTGCACATCGACGCCCTCGGGGGAGAGCACCGCGTCGGCCTGCACCCGGTCCGGTTCGCCCAGCAGCAGATGCGCGAACGACACCGGATAGACCCCGAGGTCCAGCAGCGCGCCGCCGCCCAGCGCGCGGTCGCGCAGCCGGTGCCCGGGACCGAACGGGCCCGCGAGCCCGAAGTCGGCCTGCACGGTGCGGACATCACCGATGGCGCCGTCCCGCACCAGCTCCGTCATGCGCCGGATCACCGGGTTGCAGTACGTCCACATGGCCTCCATCAGGAAGAGTCCCCGGTCCCGGGCCAGCTTCACCAGCCGGTCCGCCTCCCGGGCGTTCAGCGTGAACGCCTTCTCGCACAGCACGTGCTTCCCGGCCTCCAGGCAGAGCGAGGCCGCCTCCAGGTGGGCCGAGTGCGGCGTCGCGACGTACACCACGTCGACCTCGTCGTCGGCGGCGAGCGCGGCCCAGCTGCCGTACGCCCGAGGTATCCCGAACCGCTCGGCGAACGCCCGCGCCGAGGCGTCCGTCCGAGATGCGACGGCCACCACTTCCGTGTCCGGCATCGACCGGAGATCCTCGGTGAACGTCGTGGCGATACCGCCGGTCGCCAGCACACCCCATCGCACAGTGCCGCTCATGCCTGTCATGCCTGCTCCCCAAGAGGTCTCGACCAGTCCGGCTGAGCTGAGAGCATAGATGCGGATTCAACGACATGGAGATGGAAATGCCGGAGAGCGGCGCAAGCCGGGCCCAGCAGGAACGCACAGACATACCGACCGCCGGAACCCGGGCCGCGGAGCCCGGGACCACCGGCACACCACCCGGGAAACCAGCCGCTGCCGAAGCGGCCCGGCGCACCGGACTTCTCGTCACCCTCGTCCTCGGCGGCCTCACCGCTCTGCCGCCGCTCTCCATGGACATGTACCTCCCCGCGCTGCCCGCGGTCACCGAGTCCCTGCACTCCCCGGCCGCGACCATCCAGCTCACCCTCACCGCCTGCCTCACCGGCATGGCGCTCGGGCAGGTCGTCGTCGGGCCGATGAGCGACCGGTGGGGCAGGCGCAGGCCGCTGCTCGTGGGCATGATGATCTACGTGGTCGCCACCGCGCTCTGCGTCTTCGCGCCCACCACCGGACTCCTCATCGGCTTCCGCCTGCTCCAGGGCCTGGCCGGTGCGGCGGGCATCGTCATCGCCCGTGCGGTGGTGCGCGACATGTACGACGGCGTGGAGATGGCCAGGTTCTTCTCCACCCTGATGCTCATCTCCGGCGTCGCACCGATCGTCGCCCCGCTGATCGGCGGCCAGGTGCTGCGGTTCACCGACTGGCGGGGCATCTTCGCCGTCCTGACCGTCGTCGGCCTGGCGCTCACCCTCGTCGTCTGGAAGTGGCTGCACGAGACGCTGCCGCCGCAGGACCGGCACACCGGCGGGGTCGGCGACGCGCTGCGCACCATGCGCGGACTGCTCGCCGACCGGGTCTTCACCGGTTACATGATCGCGGGCAGCCTCGCCTTCGCCACCCTCTTCTCGTACGTGAGCGCATCGCCGTTCGTCATGCAGGAGATCTACGGTGCCTCGCCGCAGACGTTCAGCCTGCTCTTCGGCATCAACTCGGTCGGCCTGATCATCGTCGGCCAGATCAACGGCAAGGTGCTGGTCGGCCGGATCAGCCTGGACAAGGCGCTCGCCTTCGGCCTCTCGGTCATCGTGCTGGCCGCGGCCGCGCTGCTGCTGATGACCTCCGGGGTCTTCGGGAAGGTGGGCCTGGTCCCGGTCGCGGCCGGGCTGTTCGTGCTGATGTCGGCGATGGGCCTGGCGATGCCGAACACGAACGCCCAGGCCCTGATGCGTACGAAGCACGCGGCCGGATCCGCCTCCGCGCTGCTCGGCACCTCGTCCTTCCTGATCGGCGCCATCGCCTCGCCCCTCGTCGGGATCGCCGGCGAGGACACGGCCGTCCCGATGGCCGTCGTCCAGCTGGTCTGCGCGCTGGGCGCGATGGCCTGCTTCCTGGGGCTGTGCAGGCCCTGGCGGCGGACGTCGTGACACGGGCCGCGCGGACCCGGGCTCCATGACGGGAGGGGCGGCGGGGCCCGGGTCCGCGCGGCCTCCGGCCGGAGGAGAACGGGCTTCGGGGGCGCGATGAAGGCGTCGGTCCAGATTCCCATGTCCCACTTGTAACAGCGGGGTTCGAACCGGGGCGAACGAGATTCCGCCCCGGTCCTCCACTCGGTCTTCCGCCCCGGTCTTCCGCCCCGGTCTTCCGCCCCGGACCTCCGCCCCGGTCCTCCGCGACGCTACGAAGACCTCGGGTACCCGATCAGATGCGGGCGGTCCTTCTCGTCGGTCCAGCGGAACAGGCCGACGCCGTCCGCGGTCTCCATGCCCGGGACGCGCACGTTCGAGGGCAGGGCGCCCGTCGAGCCGCTGCGGACGGCGACCGCGACGGGGGCGCCGCCGCCGGCCAGGACATCGGCCGCGTTGCGCGCGCTCGCCGCGCCGTACGCGGTGCCCTCGTCGTTCACCGAGGCCAGGGTCAGCGGCTTCGTGCCGTCCGCGCCCTCGAAGCAGAAGCCCCGCTTCGTGGCCAGGTCGAACGCGAGCGGTCCGGCCACCAGGTAGGAACCCGAGGGAGCGGAGACGAGCTGCGGGTACTGGCCCGGCTTTATCGCGGGCTTGCTGCACTCCACCGAGGCCAGCGGCTTTCCGGTCTCCACGTCGTGCACCACCCACATGTCGTGGGTGGTGGCGCGCTTCGCCTTCTTGTCCAGCTGCCACTTCGCCAGGATCAGGCCCGGGACCACCGACGTCGGGATCCCGCTGTACTTGTCCGTGCCCTTGGGCGCGACATTGCGGCTGAACCAGCCGCCCTGCACCCAGAATTCCTTGGACCCGCTGACCAGCAGGCCCTTCTGCGCCAGCCCGCGCACCTCGGTGAGCTGCTTGCAGGTCTTGCAGCCCTTCGGGTACTTGAGCGCGGAGGCCGAGACGTCGGTCACCCGGCCGGTCACCGGGTCGACCACCGCGGCGTTCGTCCGGCCGTCGCTGATCAGAATGCCGGGGCCGGTGGTGGAGACCGTCGGGACCGAGTTCCACGGCACCTCGACGCGCCGCCGGGAGCCGTCCTCCACGTCGTAGACGTCCAGCGACACGATGGTGTCGGCGGGGGTCAGCGCGTTCTCGCCGACCTTCCCGTACGCCCACGTCACGAAGTACTCGTGGTCGTCGACGGTGACCGAAAGGAGCCTCGGGAACTGGTGCGGCGACGGGGGCCGCCAGCTCTCGCCGTGCCAGCCGGCCTGCCCCGTCTTGTTGTCGATGGTCCTGAGCCGGTATTTGGTCTCCGACTCGCGCACCAGATAGGCGAGGCGTCCCGTGGTCCGGGAGATCGCGTAGTCGGGCGAGGTCCCGATGAGCTCCCAGCCGCGCTCGGGCGCGTAAGCGGACGGAACGGTGAGCTGTGTCACCTCGGCCGGGCTCTTCTTCTTGGCCTGCTTCTCCGGCTTGTCCGTGCTCTTCTCACCGCTGCCGCAGGTGGCGAGCAGAAGAAGCATGGCCAGCACGAGCACTCCGCCGACCAGAACCAGGCGCACGATCTTCTGTCTCATGGTTCCCCTCGATGGGTAATCCCGACCCAGGGCCTCGTTCGGATCCGGCCCGATCCGAACGGAAGACCCCGGCGGCGGTCAGCGTAGCAACTTGGGTGGGCATCGCGGCAGTTCGGATTCCGTGCAGTTCCGCGCGGATACCGGGGCGGAGACTGGTCCGTCGGCTTTGCCTACAATTTGTCGGTGAACGCCACCCTCCCCACCGCGGAAGTCCTGCGCGCGGCACTCGCCGGACTGCTCGACGGGCTGCCGCCCAAGCAGGCCGCCCAGGCCGTCGAACGGCTCATCGCCAACTACCGCGGGACCACCCCGACCGACGCCCCGGTGCTCCGCGACCGCTCCGATGTCGCCGCGTACGCCGCGTACCGGATGCCCGCCACCTTCGAAGCGGTACGGTCCGCACTCGCCGCGCTCCGGGAGGCCGCCCCCGACTGGACGCCCGCCACCCACACCGACGTCGGCGGCGGCACCGGAGCGGCGAGCTGGGCCGTGGCAGGGGCCTGGGAGGCGGAGGGGCCGCGCACAGAGGTGCTGGACTGGGCCGAGCCCGCGCTCGCCCTCGGCCGCGAACTGGCCGGACTCTCCGGCATCCCCGCGCTGCGCGCCGCCGAGTGGCGCCGGGCCCGGATCGGCGCCGGCCTCGAACTCGCCCCCACGGACCTGGTCACCGTCTCCTACGTACTCAAGGAACTGACCGCGGACGCCCGGACCGCCCTCGTCGACAGCGCGGCGGCCGCCGCGCAGGCGGTCGTGATCGTCGAACCCGGCACCCCCGACGGCTACGCCCGGATCATCGAGGCCCGCGACCGGCTGATCGCCGCCGGGCTGACGGTCGCTGCGCCCTGCCCGCACAGCGACGCCTGCCCGATCGAGCCGGGCACCGACTGGTGCCACTTCTCGGCCCGGGTCAGCCGCTCCTCGCTGCACCGGCGGGTCAAGGGCGGCTCGCTGCCCTACGAGGACGAGAAGTTCAGCTATGTGGCGGCGACCCGCTTCGGGACACAGCCCGTGCCGGCGCGGGTCACCCGCAAGCCGCAGATCCGCAAGGGGCAGGTGCTGCTGGACCTGTGCACCCGCGACGAGGCCCTGCGGCGCGCCACGGTCACCAAGCGGCACGGCGGGCTGTACCGGGCTGCCCGGGACGTCGCGTGGGGCGACGAGTGGCCGCCCGGCGAGAACACCTGAGGGCCACCCGCCGGGTCACCCCCGCAGCTCCTGCGTGCAGCACTTCACGCTGCCGCCGCCCTTGAGCAGCTCGCCCAGGTCCATCGGCACCGGCTCGAAGCCCCGCGCCCGCAGCGGATCGAAGAGCCCCGTCGCGGCCTGCGGCAGCAGCACGTGGAGACCGTCGCTCACCGCGTTCAGCCCGAGCGCCGCGGCGTCCGCCTCCTCGGCGATCAGCGCGTCCGGGAAGAGCCGCGCCAGCACCGACCGGCTGCCCGGCGAGAACGCGCCCGGGTAGTACATGATCTCGTCGCCCGCGTCGTCGAGCACGGACAGCGCCGTGTCCAGGTGGTAGTAGCGCGGGTCGACCAGATCGAGCCCGATCACCGGGCGCCCGAAGAACTCCTGCGCCTCGCCGTGCGAGAGCGGACTGGACCGGAAGCCCCGCCCGGCCAGCACGTACGACGAGGTGACCGCGAAGTCGCCCTCGCCCTCGTTGACGTGGTCCGGCTCATGGATCTCGGTGAAGCCGCCGGCCCGGAACCACTCGCGGTGGGCCCCCGCCTCCTCGTACCGCTCCCGGTACGCGAAGCGGGCGCCCAGCACCCGGCCGTCGATGACCGTGGCGCCGTTGGCGGCGAACACCATGTCGGGCAGCTCGGGACGGGGGGTGAGCAGCTCCACGGTGTGCCCGAGGGCGCGGTACCGGTCGCGCAGGTCCTCCCACTGGGTCTGGGCCAGGGGGAGGTCCACGGGCTTGCTGGGGTCCATCCAGGGGTTGATGGAGTACGTCACCCTGAAATGCGCGGGGGCGCACATCAGGTAGCGGCGGGGTGTGGCTTCACGAGGCAACGAGGGCTCCTCACGAAAGGCAGGGGTTGCCTGCCGAGGGGGACATCGCACGGGTGCGTGCGTGAGCCCATGGTCCGCTCTCCGGGGCCCGGTGCGCAGTGATCCGATCGGGTGGTTCCGTCGGGCCGGGAGACGATACGTACCGGCTCGTCCCGCTGTTAGATTGGCCGCCATGGTAGAGAACCGGGTGCCCGACGCCAGCCGCCGCAGTGAGCGCTCGCGCCGCGCGATCCATGACGCGGCGCTCGGCCTGGTCGCCGAGGTGGGCTATCCGCGGACCACCATCGAGGCCATCGCCGCGCGGGCCGGTGTCGGGAAGCAGACGATCTACCGCTGGTGGCCCTCCAAGGCGGCCGTCCTCCTGGAGGCGTTCGTGGCCCTCGGCGAGCGGACCGCCGCGCAGAGCGGCGCGGACGGGGCGCGGGGGATCCCGGACACCGGCGATCTCGCCGCCGACCTCAAGACCGTGCTGCGGGCCACCGTCGACGAGCTGAACGACCCCGCCTTCGAGGCGCCGACCAGGGCGCTCGCCGCCGCCGGGATCGTCGACCCGCAGGTCGGCGCCGCATTCGTCCAGAAGCTGCTCGACCCCGGGCTCCAGCTGTACATCGCCCGGCTGCGGGCCGCCCAGCAGGCGGGCCAGGTGCGCGCCGGCGCCGACCCGCGGATCGCCGTGGAGCTCCTCGTGGGCCCGCTCACCCATCGCTGGCTGCTGCGCACCCTCCCGCTCACCCGCGAGTACGCGGACGCCGTCGTCGACCACGTGGTGCGCGGGCTGGCGCCCTGAGGTGCGATGCGCGGTCCGGGTTCCCCGAGACGCACCCGTCATTTCACGACAAGAACTGGCATAGCGCCCAGCTCGCGGCGGCGCCGTCCGTACCCCGCTTCCGGAGTCCGGCCACCCGAGGCGCAGGATGGTGGGACCATGGGCAGGGGCAACGCTGAGGTAAGGGGATAGATGGGCGCCGATTTCGGCCGTTATCGCGGCTCAGAGAGCAAGTTTTCCCAATGGCTTCGCCGCCGACCCAAACCGCAGCAGAGCGAGGTCGACGACACCGCCCGGGAGGCGCTGCTCCTGGCCGTCGCCGAGGCCGGAATGCCGATCGCGCCGGCCGCCCATCCCATCGGGTACCGATGTTCGTGCGAACGCATCGGCTGTCCCACCCCCGCCCGGCACCCGGTCTCCTTCGCCTGGCAGACGCAGTCCACCACCGACCGGGCACAGATCGAGCGCTGGGCCCGCAGCCAGCCGCAGGCCAACTTCATCACCGCGACCGGCATGATCCACGACGTGCTCGACGTGCCGCTGAGCGCGGGCAGCCAGGCGTTGGAGCGGCTCCTCGCCGCCGGCATCGACGTCGGCCCGGTCGCCCGCTCCGGCGACGACCGGATGCTCTTCTTCACCGCCACCCGCGGTACGCCCGAGGACGAGGACGAGTGGTGGCCGTGCGAGCTCGACTGCCACCCCGAGACCATGGACGAACATCCGGGGCTGCGGTGGCACTGCCGGGGCAGCTATGTGCTCCTGCCGCCGGCCCTGCTCCCCGGTGAGCTGGACGTGCGCTGGGTGCGTGGGCCGGAGAATCCGCTGCCCGATCCGCTGACCCTGCTGGAGACACTGACCGACGCCTGCGCGCAGTACGCGGACGAGGCGGACCAGAGCGATCTCGACCATGACTCGGTGGCCTGGCCACTGAGCCGTTAGCAGATCCTCCGGCGGATCACGGCCGGGGCCGGCCGAGCGGCGGCCCCGGTTCCGTCAGGAGCCCTTCGCCGCCGTCAGGCCCGGCAGCCTGTTCAGCAGGACGACCTTGCCGCCGTCCTTCGCCGACCCCTTCTTCGGCACGTACACCAACTGGCTGGAGACCCGCTCCTTGGTGAGGGTGGACTGCACCTCACCGGTCAGCAGCGCCTCCGCGTCGGCGTTGAGCGGCGGGCGCAGCCCCTTCGCCGCGGTCTGCCGCTCGAAGTGCTTGCTGCTGAAGAAGACCAGCGCCCCGCCGTCGTCCGTCTCCAGCCCGAGCGGGCCGAACGAACCGCTGTCCAGCGGCCGGTCGATGTACTGGTACGAGAAACCCGCCCGCCGGGTGGTCCGGCGCGTCTCCCGCCAGCCCGAGGTGGCGGAGCCGGGGGCGAAGACGTCCGGGGCGCCCTTCTGCAGATACTGCGTGTACTGGGTGCTCAGGTCCTTCGGCGCCACGGCCAGACCGGCACCGTCCGCGGTCACCGGACGGGCCCGGCCGTCGCCGTCCTTCGCGAGGGCGGGCAGCCGGGAGGGGGCGACGACCGAGAGGTAGGCGGCCTTCCACCCGGCGCCGGGACCGGACTTGACGAAGACGACCAGCCAGCGGCTGTCCAGCTTCCCGCCGTCCTGGTCGCGGTTGGAGTCGGTGTCCGCGAGGAACCACCGCGGCCAGCCGGCCTTCTTCGGGATGACGTAGGTGGCGTCGGTCAGCTCCAGCGGCGAGTGGTCCGGGTTGCCGTCCGGATGGTTCTTCTGCCGCGCCTTCAGCCCGGCCTGGTTGATCGCGCCGAGCGGCCCGGTGACCCGGTCCGCGTCCAGGGCCGGGTCGTACGCCTTGTCCGCCGCGTTGTACGCGGAGATGAAGGCCTTCAGGGCCCGCGCGGCCTCAGACCTGGTTGCCGCCGGTACCACTTCCAGCTCGCCGTGCACCGTCACGCAACCGCTCGCCGTCATCGACAGCACCGTCGCCGTCGCGAGCCCCGTCGCCAGCCGAATCGGCCTCAGACTTCTCATCCGTTGCTTTCCGCGCCTTCTGATCCGTCGCCCCTCCCGAGAGGGCCCCTGACCGTCCGAACCCTACCGGGGCGAGGAACAGCGCGAGGGTGGGGACCAGATACAGCGCCCACACCGTGATCTGGAGAACGGTCGGGTCGGGCTGGAAGTTGAACGTCCCCTTCAGCAGTGTGCCGTACCAGCTGTCCGGCGGGATCGTGGCGCTGATGTCGAACGCCTGGTTGTGGAGACCGCCGATGAACTCCGCCTCCTGGAGGTCGTGCACGCCGTACGCGAGGACGCCCGCGGCGACGATCACCAGCATTCCGCCGGTCCAGGTGAAGAACTTCGACAGGTTGATCCTCAGCGCACCCCGGTAGAACAGCCAGCCCAGCACGACGGCGGCCGCGATCCCGAGGAGCGCGCCGATCATCGGGTGCCAGCCGTCGTCCGCGGCGTGCACCGCACGCCACACGAACAGCGAGGTCTCCAGACCCTCCCGGCCCACCGCGAGGAGCGCCGTGGCGACCAGCGCCCCGGTGCCCATCGCGAGCGCCGAGTCCAGCTTGCCGTGCAGCTCCGCCTTCAGGTGCCGCGCGGTACGCCGCATCCAGAAGACCATCCAGGTGACCAGGCCGACGGAGACGATCGACAGCGAACCGCCCAGCGCCTCCTGGGCCTTGAACGTCATCTCCTGCGAACCGAATTCGAGCCCGGCGCCGAACGCCAGGCTGACGACGACCGCTGCCCCGACACCGATCCAGATCGGCACCAGCTTGTTCCTGTTGCCGGTCTTCACCAGATAGGCGATGAGGATGCAGACGACCAGGCTGGCCTCCAGGCCCTCGCGCAGGCCGATCAAAAAGTTGCTGAACACGTTCCGGTGCTCCTTTCTGTTCCGACCCGTTACGAGAACAGCGCCCGGCCCCACCAGTCGTCCTTGTCGCGGACGCCCGGCGGGACGGCGAAGTGCGCCGAACCCACGTGCTGGATGTACTCGTTGAGTGCGTCGTGCGCCGCCAGGCGCCGTTGCAGCGGAATGAATGCCTTGCGCACATCGCGCTGGTAGGCGATGAAGAACAGCCCGGCGTCGAGCCGGCCGAGGCCGTCCGTGCCGTCGGTGAAGGAGTAGCCGCGGCGCAGGATCGTCGCGCCGCCGTTGCTGTCCGGGTGGGCGAGCCGTACGTGCGCGGTGGGCAGCATCGCCTTCAGGAACGGTTCGTCGCGCTCCTTGGACTTGCCGACCGGGGCGCCCTCGCCCTTGTCGCGGCCGAAGACGTCCTCCTGCTCCTGGAGCGGGGCGCGGTCCCAGGTCTCGATGTGCATCCGGATGCGGCGGGCGACCAGGTACGAACCCCCGGTCATCCAGCCCGCGTCGTCCTTCCCGCCGGCCCAGACGTGCTTGTCCAGGGCGGCGGCGTCGGTACCGGAGATGTTCCGGGTGCCGTCCTTGAAGCCCATCATGTTGCGCGGGGTCTGGGCGTCCGGCGTCGTCGAGGACGTCTTGCCGAAGCCGAGCTGGGACCAGCGGATCGCGGTGCGGCCCATGCCGATCCTGGCGAGGTTGCGGATGGCGTGCACCGCGACCTGCGGGTCGTCCGCACACGCCTGGACACAGAGGTCGCCGCCACTGCGCGCCGCGTCGAGGTTGTCACCGGGGAACTTCGGCAGGTCGACGAGCGCCTCGGGGCGCCTGCCCTCCAGGCCGAACCGGCCCTTGGCGAAGAGCGAGGGGCCGAAGCCGATGGTGAGGGTGAGCCGGGACGGCTTGAGCCCCAGCGCCTCGCCGGTGTCGTCCGGCGGGGCCTCGGCGAGACCGCCGTACGCCCCGTCGCCGACCTCGTGACCGGCCGTCATCCGCTCCGCCGCCCGCGTCCACTCCTTGAGCAGCGCGATCAGCTCGGCCCGGTCCTTCGTCGTCACGTCGAACGCGGCGAAGTGCAGCCGGTCCTGCACGGCGGTGGCGATGCCCGCCTGGTGCGCACCGTGGAACGGCACGGCCGCACCGCTGTCCGCGGCCGGTACCGCGTCGCTGCCGGTGCCCACCGCGGCGACCGCGCCACCGGCCGCGACGGCGCCGAGCGCGAGCCCCGCACCGCCCCAGCCGAGCAGTGCCCGGCGGGACGGTGCGGCGCCGGAGGTCTCCTCCGGGGACTGCGTGGCCTGTTTCTGGTCGGACATGACCGGAGCCTTCCCGCTCGTTACTTCGTCACCGCGGCGGCGAGCCGGGACAGCGGCTCGGCCAGCGCGTTGACCGCGTCCGACAGCTCCTTGCGGTCCGCCTTGCCGACCTTCTCGTACGAGGTGAACTCGTAGGAGCCCTTGTCCTCGCGGTACTTGTCCAGCAGCGTGTTGAGCTCCGTGAAGCGCTTGTCCAGCGTGGTGGCCAGCGCCGCGTCGTTCTTCGAGGCGATCGGCTTCAGCAGCTCGTAGGACTTCTCGGCGCCCTCGACATTGGCCTTGAAGTCGATCAGGTCGGTGTGGCTGTAGCGCTCCTCCTCACCGGTGACCTTGCCGGTGGCGACCTCGTCGAGGAGCTCCTTGGCGCCGTTGGCCATCGAGGTCGGGGTGATGTCCGCCGTGCCGACCCGCTTCTGCCAGTCGAGCAGGTCCTTGTAGAGGGCCGGCGCGAGGGCCTTCTCCTCGGCGCCCAGCTTCTTGTCCTGCCACAGCGCCTTCTCCAGACGGTGCCAGCCGGTCCACTTCTGGCCGTCCTCCAGGCCGTCCTCGCGGATGTCGACCTTCGGGTCGATGTCGCCGAAGGACTCGGCGACCGGCTCGGTGCGCTCCCAGCCGAGCCGGGAGTCGGCGTAGATCTTTTTGGCGGCCTCGACGTCACCGGCGGCGACGGCGTCCGTGAACTTCTTGGCCTTCGGCAGCGTCTCGTCGGCCTGGGCCTGGACGTAGGTGCGGTACTCCGCGACGGCCTTGTCCATCTCGGGGCTGCGCTTGGCCGCCTTGCCGCCGGTGACCTCCAGCTTCTGCCGGATGCCGTGGCCCTTCATGCCGGGCTTGCAGGCGATCTCGTACGAACCGGCCTTGATCTCGGCAGTGATATTGGCCTTGGTGCCGGGGCCGATGTTCTCGCGCTCGGCGACGATGCGGTCGTCCGGGAACAGGACGTAGACCTCGGTGACCTTGGATCCCTTGTTCTGCACGGCCAGTTCGATGTGACCGGCCGGAACCTTCTTCTTCGACACCTCGCAGGAGTCGTCCTTCGCGACGACCTGGAGGGCGCCGTCGCCCTTGCCGTCGCTCTTCTGTGCGCAGCCCGTGACGGCGGTCAGGGCGGCCACCGTGGCGGCAGCGGTGACGACGGAGAAACGAACGGCTCGCATACGGGCTCCACAAAGGATGAAGGAGAAGCGGGAGAAGATCGGGACAAAGGCTGGTGAGGCGGACCTAACTTAACCGAGGCTTACCTGAGCGACACCCACCCGTGCAGTGATTCAGCTCTCATCCCGCAGGCGTGGGAACATACTGATCACGGGTGTCCCACGGACGCCCCACGGAAAGGTCAAGCAATGGTCAAGTCGCGTCTGCGGGCGGGTCGGTCAGGCGCCTCTGGCCGGTACGACGAGAGGCGCCCCGGTCCGCGGATGCGGGAACACCTCGACCGGCTGCCGGTAGACCTCGCCGAGCAGTTCGCCCGTGAACACCCCGGCGGGCGGCCCCACCACCGCGATCCGCCCGCCGTGCAGCACGGCCGCCCGGTCCGCGTACGCCGCCGCCAGCCCCAGATCGTGCAGCACCACGACGACCGCGTCCCCGGCGGCGGCCCGCTCCCGGCAGATCCGCAGCGCCAGCTCCTGGTGGCGCAGGTCGAGCGCGGCCGTCGGCTCGTCGAGCAGCAGCAGCCCGGCGCGCTGCGCCAGCACCCGGGCCAGCGCGACCCGGGCCCGTTCGCCGCCGGACAGGGCGGAGAAGGGGCGCTCGGCGAACTCGGTGACCTCGGTCGCCGCCATCGCCGAGGCCACGGCGGGATCGTCCTCGTCGGCCCGCCCGGTACCGGCCCACGGGGCCCGCCCCATCCGTACGACGTCCGCCACCGGGAACGGGAACGACAGCGCGGCGGACTGCGGCAGTACGGCCCGGCGCAGCGCCAGTTCGGCGGCCGACCAGTCGGCGGCCGGGCGCCCGTCGATCCGCACCTCGCCGTGCTCGGCGGGCAGATCGGCGGCCAGCGCCGCCAACAGGGTCGACTTGCCCGCCCCGTTGGGCCCCACGAGCGCCAGCACCTCGCCCGCCCGGACGGTCAGGTCGATGGAGTCGAGCACCGGCCGCTGCCCCAGCCGCACCCGCAGCCCGCGCGCCTCGGCGACGGGGGAGCCGGGGGAGACGGGAGCGGGCAGCAGCCGCCCCCGTACCCGGAACGGATTCCTGAGCGTCCTCATGCCCAACCACCTTGCTTGCGACGGGTCCTGCGCAGCAGCCAGAAGAAGAACGGGCTGCCGAAGAGCGCGGTCAGCACACCGAGCGGCAGCTCGGCGGGGTCGGCGACGGTACGGGCCGCGAGATCGCCCGCCACCACCACCAGGGCGCCGCCGAGCGCGCTGCCCGGGATCAGGAAGCGATGGCCGGGACCGTTCGCCATCCGCAGCAGATGCGGCACCAGCAGCCCCACGAACGAGATGATCCCGGCGACCGCCACCGCGGCGGCGGTCAGCAGCGCCACGACGAGCACCAGCACGATCCGGAGCCGTTCGACATCGACCCCCAGATGCCTCCGACACCGGTACCGGCACCGTCCTGTACCCGGTCCTCGGCGGCGCCGCCCTGCTCGTCGCCGCCGCGGGCGCCTTCTGGCTCGTCCGCCGCCGCACCACCCGGCAGAACAACAACTGACCCCCCTGCACCACCCCTGTCCCTGAGGTGACCAACGACCATGGCAGCCAACCGCCGTCCCACAGTTCTCACCGCCGCAGTCGCCACGGCGGCCGCCCTCGGCGCCACCGTGTTCGCCCTTCCGGCGCTCGCCGACGACGGCGCCGCGGCCGGCGGCAGGGCCGCCGCCGCACCGAAGCTGGAGCTGACGGACGGCACGCTGGAATGGGGCGTCAAGGAGTCCTTCCGCAAGTACCTCGCCCCGTCGTTCTCCGGCGGGAAGATCACCGTCAGGGACGGGGCCACCCAGGCCGCCGACAACGGTGCGTTCACCTTCACCGACGGCAGGGGCACCTACGACACGGCCACGCACGGCACCGACACCGCGTTCAAGGGCGGCGTCAACTTCTACGCCCACGGCGGCGTCCTCGACATCACGCTCTCCGACGTGAAGCTCGCCACGACCGGGACCGGCGGGGCGATCACCGTCGACGTCACGACCCCGAAGGGCACCGAGGACGACGTGGAGTTCGCCTCCCTCGACCTCTCGGCGGTGAAGCCCGACCGGGGCGAGGGCGGCACGATGCTCTTCAAGGACATCCCGGCGACGCTGACGAAGGCCGGCTCCGAGGCCTTCGACGGCCAGTACAAGGAGGGCGACGCGCTCGACCCGGCCACCCTCTCGGTGAAGGCGGCGGCGGAGCCGAGCGAGAAGCCGAGCGAGAAGCCCACCGAGGAACCCAGCACCGAGCCGTCCGGCGAGCCCTCCACGAAGCCCACCGGCAAGCCGTCCGCCGGGCCGAGCGCGAAGCCCACCCCGCCCGCCTCTCCCTCCACCCCGTCCACCGGCGGACCGACCGGCACCGAAGCGGGCGCGATCCAGGGCGGCACCCTGGACTGGGGCGTCAAGAAGTCCTTCCGCTCGTACGTCACGGGCCCGATCGCCAACGGCAGGGTCGAGACCACGGCAGGCGCCACCGCCTCCGGCGACGGCTACCGCTTCCCCGACGCCACCGGGCACTTCGACGCCGCGAAGCAGACCCTGAACGCCGAATTCGACGGCAAGGTCCGCTTCCTGGGCCATGAGGAGAAGGGCGCGTACACCCTCGATCTCTCCCTGTCCGGCATGGAGGTCCAGGTGAACGGCACCAAGGGCAGGCTGATCGCGGACGTCTCCACCAAGGACCGGGCCACCAGGAAGGTCTCCACCTACACCGGTCTGGCCGTCGCGAACCTGAAGCTGCCCAAGGGCCGGCTCGCCGTCAAGAACGGCGTGGTGAACCTCTCGGCCGTCCCGGCGACCCTCACCGCCGACGGCACCAAGGCCTTCGGCGGCATGTACCCGGCGGGTAGCAACTCGACGCGCTGACCGTCGCGGTCGCCCTCGACAAGGACGCCGAACTCCCGGCCTCCGCCGGCGGCTCCGGCTCCGCGGGCGGCTCCGGCTCCGCGGGCGGCTCCGGCTCCGCGGGCGGCTCCGCGACCGCGGGCGGCGGCAGCGTCGGCGGTTCGGTGGGCGGCGGTTCGGTCGGTGGTGCGGGCTCCCTCGCCGCCACCGGCTCCGAAATCCCGGGGGGTGCCCTGTTCGCCGCCTCGGGCGTGGTCGTCGCGGCCGGCGCCGGGATCGTGATCGCGGCCCGCCGTCGCCGTACCGTCCGACCCGTCCGCGTCCGCGCGTGACAGCATCGCCCGGGCGGCCCGGTCGTACGGCCGCCGCCCGGGCGGTGCTTCAATGCCCACGTGAGCGACAGCGAATTCGACGTACCCGCGGGCATCGACGTACTACGGGTGTTCTGCGGCCCCGACGGCCGGCACGGCAACGCCCTCGGCGTCGTCCGCGACGGCCGCGGCCACCCGGACGAGGCGTCCCGGCAGGCACTGGCCGGCCGGCTCGGCTTCAGCGAGACGGTCTTCGTCGACGACCCCGAGCGCGGACAGGTGGACATCTACACCCCGGGGATGCGCCTGCCGTTCGCCGGGCACCCGCTCGTCGGCACGGCCTGGCTGCTCGACCTGGAGATCCTGGAACTGGCGGTCGGGGACGTATTCGCCCGCCAGGACGGCGAGTTCACCTGGATCACCGCCCGCCCCGAGTGGGCACCCCCGCGCACGCTGGAGCGGTACGGATCCGTCGCCGAGGTCGAGGCGCTCACCGGCCCGCCGCCGGGAGAGGGCTGGCTGTACGTCTGGGCCTGGGAGGACGAGGCGGCCGGCCGGGTCAGGGCGCGGGCGTTCCCCCGGCGCGACGACAACATCACCGAGGACGAGGCGACCGGTGCGGCGGCGCTGCTGCTCAGCGCGGAGCTGGGGCGCGCCCTCAACATCCGGCAGGGCCGAGGCTCCCAGCTCCTCACCGCCCCGGCGCCCGACGGCACGGTGGAGATCGGCGGCCGCGTCGTGCTGGCCCTGCGCGGAAAGCCCGCCCCGTACGTCGGCTGAGCACGGAACGGGAACGCGACGGCGCGGCGGGGCGACCGGTGGGACCGGACACCCCGCCGCGCCGGACGAGGCACTACGCGCTGAGCGGGAACACCTCGCCCAGCTCCCGGAACACCGCGGTGTTCAGCGCGAACGCGCGCTTGCACTCGTCGACGATGCGCTGCTTCTCCAGGTCGTTCGCGTCCACCGCGTCCAGCAGTTCGCGGTAGTCCCGCTTGAACGAGGCGGGGTTGGATATCCCCTCGAAGACGTAGAACCGGACCCCGTCGCCCTTGCGCGCGAAGCCCCAGGTCCGCTCGGCCCTGTCCCGGATGATCTGGCCGCCCGAGAGGTCGCCCAGGTAGCGGGTGTAGTGGTGCGCGACGTATCCGGCCGGCCAGTCGCGTGCGCACTCGGCGACCCGGGCGGCGTACGCGGCCGTGGCCGGCAGCGGCTCCAGGCCCTCGCGCCAGTCCGCACCCCGCAGGTGGGCCAGATCGCGCTCCAGCTCGGCGGTGCGCATCAGCTCGGCCCGGATGAACGGACCGGCGACCCGGTCGCCCCGCAGCGTCTGCGCTCCTTCCTCCAGGGCCCGGTACACGAACCACAGCTGCTCGGTGTAGCGCGTGTACGCGTCCACCCCGAGCCGTCCGCCGAGCAGATCGCTCATGAAGGACGAGGTCTCCGCCTCGGTGTGCTGTTCGTGCGACGCGGTACGGATGAGCGTCGAGAAGGGCGTGGCGGCGGTTGCGTCCAAGGCGGGCCTCCTGGGACCGAGAGGGGGCGGGGAGTCCGGAAAGAGACGGAAATATCGGCAGCGACCGCATGTCGCGGAACCGCTGTCGACAACCCCGATCCTCCTACTTAGGCTTACCTAAGTCAACAGCTTCCCGACGGTCTGTCGGTAAAAACGATACGCCTGGTTCCGCGCACCGGGTACGCGAAAGCGGCCGCCCGGAGGGCGGCCGCTTTCGAGGCGGAAGGGTCCGGCCGGCTACGGGAGCGTCAGGATCTCCGCGCCCGTCTCCGTCACCACCAGCGTGTGCTCGAACTGCGCGGTGCGCCTGCGGTCCTTCGTCACCACGGTCCAGCCGTCGTCCCACATGTCGTAGTCGTGGCTGCCCAGCGTCAGCATCGGCTCGATGGTGAACGTCATCCCGGGCTGCATGACGGTGGTCGCGCGCGGGCTGTCGTAGTGCGGAATGATCAGACCGGAGTGGAACGAGGAGTTGATCCCGTGCCCGGTGAAGTCCCGCACCACGCCGTAGCCGAACCGCTTGGCGTACGACTCGATGACCCGCCCGATCACATTGACCTGGCGGCCCGGCCGGACCGCCCTGATGGCCCGGTTCAGCGACTCCTCGGTGCGCTCGACGAGCAGCCGGGACTCCTCGTCGACGTCGCCGCAGAGGTAGGTGGCGTTGTTGTCGCCGTGCACACCGTTGATGTACGCCGTGACGTCGAGGTTCACGATGTCGCCGTCGCGCAGCACCGTGGAGTCCGGAATGCCGTGGCAGATCACCTCGTTGAGCGAGGTGCAGAGCGACTTGGGGAATCCGCGGTAGCCGAGCGTCGACGGGTAGGCGCCGTGGTCGCACATGAACTCATGGGCGACCCGGTCGAGTTCGTCCGTCGTGACACCCGGGGCGATGTGCTTCGCGGCCTCGGCCATCGCCTGTGCCGCGATCCGGCCGGCGATGCGCATGCGCTCGACGGTGTCGGCGTCCTGCACCTCCGGACCGGTGTACGGGGTGGGGGCCGGCTTGCCCACGTATTCGGGGCGCCGGATCTTTCCGGGCACGGAGCGGATGGGAGTGATCTCCCCGGGTGCGAGCAGCGACTGGCCAGACATGTCAGCGAGTCTAACCAGCGCGCTTGGGGCAGCATGGCCCCGAGGGAAGGAGCCGGAGATGGCCCTGTTCAAGAAGCGCACGGTGGGCAAGCCGGGCGAGTGGTACTACTGCCTGGAACACCACAAGGTCGAGGAGGGCCCCGAGTGCCCGGCCAAGGACCGGTTCGGGCCGTACACCTCCCGCGAGGAGGCCCAGCACGCGATGGACACCGCGCGGGAGCGGAACCTGGAGTGGGAGAACGACCCCAAGTGGCACGACGGGGGCACCACCCCGCCCGGTCCGGAGTCCTGACCGGGGGAGGCCGGGCCCCGTCCCCGGGGCCCGCCCCTCAGGCGGCGGAGGGGCTGGAGTCGTCGGCCTTCCCGGCCTCCCTGGCCTCCCGTCTGCGCAGCGCGTCCTCGTCCGTCTCGGAGTCGTAGGTGAGCAGTTTCGGCAGCGCGGCCGTGAGCAGCGCGACCGAGGCCACGCACGCCACCCCGCCGCTCCAGATCGCCGGCCTGGTCCCCGTCCAGCCCGCCATCGCACCGGCCCGCACCTGACCCAGCTGCGGGCCGATGCTGTACGAGAGCACCTCGATGCCCGCCAGCCGGCCCCGCAGCTCCTCCGGGATCGTCTGGTTCCAGATCGTCGAGCGGCCCAGACCGCTGAGCATGTCGCCCGCGCCCGCCACCGCCAGGCAGACCAGCACCAGCCACACATTGCCGAACCAGCCGGCCGCCGCGATCGCCAGCCCCCAGACCGCGGCCCCGAACACCACGAACAGCCCATGCCGCCGCACCCGCGACGTCCAGCCGCTGGTCAGCCCCAGCACCAGTGATCCGACCGAGTCCGCGGCGTACATCAGGCCCAGCGACCAGTCGGCGTGCAGGTCGTCCGCCAGGAACGGGAAGATCGCGTTCGGGAAGGCGAAGAACATCGCGGCCATGTCGACCGCGTACGTCCCCAGCAGCACCGGCCGGCTCCAGGCGTACTTCGCGCCCTCCACGATGCCGCGCAGCGACGGCTTCGTGTTGTCCCGGGCGGGCGGCGCGGGCGCCAGGCGCAGACACAGCAGCGCGGAGACGGCGAACGTGACCACCGTGACCGCGTACGCCGTGGCGTGACCCGCGTACGCCACCGTGACCCCCGCCACCGCAGGGCCGGTGATCGCGCCGAACTGCCAGCGCAGCGAATTCAGCGCGGCGGCCGCCGTCAGCTGCTCGTGCGGCACGATCCGGGCCATCAGCGAGTCCAGCGCGGGCCGCTGGAGCCCGGCGAGCGCGGAGACCCCGGCCGCGACCAGATAGAGCGGCCAGAGCATCGGGGCGGGCATCGCCGCGTTCACCAGGAGTACGACGGCGAGCAGCCCCAGCCCCGCCTCCGTCGCCAGGATCACCTTGCGGCGGTCCGCGGCGTCCGCGAGCGCCCCGCCGTACAGACCGAAGACGACCAGCGGCACCAGCTCGACCGCGCCCATCACCCCGACGGCCAGCGGCGAACCCGTCAGCTCCTTGATCTGGAGCGGCAGCGCGATCATCGCCATGAAGCTGCCGAAGTACGTCACCAGACCCTGGATCCACAGCAGCCGGAAATCGCCGCCGGAGCGCAGGGGGGTGAGGTCGGGCAGCAGTGCGGCCAGCCGGGCGGCCGGGGAGGGAGCAGAGGTCACAGGAGGCCATGCTGAGACGCCGACGGCGGCACCGCAACGGATTTTCGCGGCGGCCGGCAGCGGGCGTCAGGGCAGGTCCGGCCGCGGGCGTCAGCGCTGGCCAGGCACCGGGCGTCAGCGCTGGTCCGGCAGCGGGCGTCAGGGCAGGTCCGGCAGCGGGCGTCAGGGCAGGCCCGGCAGCGGGCTCAGGGCAGGCCCGCCACCCCCGGCCGCACCGCCGCCGGCCTCACCAGCGGGCCGGGGGCGGCGCCGTCAGCTGGTCGGCGAGCCGGGACAGCCGGTCCCGGAAGCCGCGGCGGCCGCGCGGCGCGGGGGCGCTGTTCTCCCCGGCCGCCGCGCTCACCAGATGCTGCACGGTGTCCAGATCGACGTCGTCGGAGCCGGTCACCGAGAGCGTCTCGTGGGCCAGCCCCCGCACCTCCGGATCGCCGTCGTTCAGCGAGAGCACCGTGGCCCCGGCGCGCCGCGCGTCGTGCACCCGCTCCAGCAGCCCCGCACCGGGCCGCTCCGGGGCCACCAGAAGCAGCGTCTCGCCCCGCCCCGCCGCCTCGATCCGGCCGAGGCCCACGGCCAGATGCGCGGGACCGCCCGGCTCGACCCGGTGGCGCACCAGGGTGGGCGCCAGCTCCGGCAGCCCGGACCAGGTGGACTCGTCGACCAGATGGGCCGCCAGGTGCCACGGCTCGTAAGCCGCCGTCCCCACCAGCAGCAGCCCGCCGCCGTGCGGCACCACGGACGACCGCAGGGCCCCGGCGAAACGCCGGGTCGCGGCGGGCCACTCGGTCCCGGCGAGCACTTCACGGAGCAGGGCGACACGTACGGCATCCATGGCCCGGCATCCTGCCCCAGGACCCGGGCCCGGCACCGGAGAACGGCCCCGAACCAGCCGAACGGGAAGCGCGGGGGCCACACCGGGTCGCCTTCCGTGGCGGGCAGTAATGTCGGAGCCATGACTACGAATGGCAGTGACAGCGCGGCCAAGCCGCCCGCCAAGGACCCCTGGGACCTCCCCGACGTCTCCGGGCTGACCGTCGGCGTGCTCGGCGGCACCGGACCGCAGGGGCGCGGCCTCGCCTACCGGTTCGCCCGTGCCGGGCAGCAGGTGATCATCGGTTCCCGGGCCGCCGACCGCGCGCGGAGCGCCGCCGAGGAGCTGGGCCACGGCGTCGAGGGCGCGGACAACGCGGAGTGCGCGCGCCGCAGCGACGTGGTGATCGTCGCCGTGCCGTGGGACGGCCACGCCAAGACCCTGGAGTCGCTGCGGGACGAGCTCGCGGGCAAGCTCGTCGTCGACTGCGTCAACCCGCTCGGCTTCGACAAGAAGGGGGCCTACGCGCTGAAGCCCGAGGAGGGCAGCGCCGCCGAGCAGGCCGCCGCCCTGCTGCCGGAGTCCCGGGTCACCGCCGCCTTCCACCACCTCTCGGCGGTGCTGTTGCAGGACGAGGCCATCGAGGAGATCGACACCGATGTGCTGGTGCTGGGCGAGGCCCGCGCCGACACCGACCTCGTACAGGCGCTGGCGGGCCGGATCCCCGGCATGCGCGGCATCTTCGCCGGACGGCTGCGCAACGCGCACCAGGTCGAGTCGCTGGTCGCCAACCTGATCTCGGTCAACCGCCGCTACAAGGCGCACGCCGGGCTCCGTACCACCGACGTCTGAGCCGGACCCGCCACCGGCCGTCCGGGCCCGAGCCGCCGCCCGGCCCACCCTGCGGCGAGCGAAAAGGGGCATGGGGGACACTGGACGGGACCGCGCACCGCCCCCGACAGGAGCCGCCCCCATGCCCCGACTCGCTCTCTACGCCATCACCGTCTGTGTCCTGGCCGTCGTCGCGGCCGTGATCTCGTTCGCCCAGGGCAACCTGCTCGGGATCGTCTGGGTGCTGCTGGCCGGGCTCTCGTCCAACATGGCGTGGTTCTACGTACGCCGGCACCGCGCGCAGACCGCGCAGACCGCGGGCTGAGGGCCGGTGCGCCGGTCACGGGGCGAAGGCGCAGACCGGGTATTCCTGGTTCCAGTTCTCCCAGAACTGGTAGGCGGCGCGGCCGCACTCCGTCTCCGTCCCGCTCACGCCCAGTGAGTCCAGCAGGCCGCGGACCGCGTCGAAGAAGACGTGGTTGACCTCCGGGATCCACAGCACGCCGAACACCGCGAGCAGCCCGAACTGCGCGAACGGCTCCACCTTGCGCCGGATCCGGTACGGCAGCCAGGGCTCGATCACCCCGTACCCGTCCAGCCCGGGGACCGGCAGGAAGTTCAGGATCGCCGCGGTGACCTGGAGCAGGGCCAGGAACGCCAGCGCGTACCGGAACTCCCTCGGGACACCGTCCAGCGCGTCCAGCCAGAATGGCGCCGTGCACACCAGCGCGAACAGCACGTTCGTCAGCGGGCCCGCCGCCGAGATCAGGCTGTGCCTCCACCGCCCGTGGATCCGCCCCCGCTCGATGAAGACCGCACCGCCGGGCAGCCCGATCCCGCCCATGATCACGAACAGCACCGGCAGCACGATGCTGAGCAGGGCGTGCGTGTAGGCGAGCGGATTGAGACTGAGGTATCCCTTCGCGCCGACCGAGAGGTCCCCGCTGTGCAGCGCGGTGCGGGCGTGCGCGTACTCGTGCAGGCAGAGCGAGACCACCCACGCCGCCGTGACGAAGACGAAGACCGCGAGCCCGTACGGATACCCGGTGCCCGTCCACACCGCCCAGCCCGCCACCGCCGTCACGGCGGCGATCCCGAGGAAGACCGGGCTGATCCGCCGGTCGCTGCGGGCGCTTGCGGTGGTCATCGGCGAACTCCTGACGGGCGGCCGGAAGGGAACGGCGCGGCGGGCGGCGAGCCCGACCGTACCGCCGACACGTCACAAACGTCTCGCGCCGGGGCGATGGTTCCGGAAAGGGTGGGGGCATGACGAGCGATCCGGAACACGACGCACAGGGTTACGGGCGGACAGATGTGCGCCTGTCGATCCCGGTCACGGAGAATGGGCCGGTGCGCTACTGCATCCTCGGAACCACCCGGGCACTCCGCGACGACGGCACCGCCGTCACCATCGGCGGGGCACGGCTGCGCGCCCTGCTCACCGTCCTCGCCCTGCGCCCCGGCCGCGTGGTCCCCGCCACCGCGCTCGTCGACGAGGTGTGGGACGGCGAGCCGCCCGCCGACGCGGTGGGCGCCCTCCAGGCGCTCGTCGGCCGGCTCCGGCGCGCCCTCGGCCACGATGCGATCGTCTCCGCGGACAGCGGCTACCGGCTGGCCGCCGGGCCGGACGCCGTCGACCTCCACCGCTTCGAGCGGCTCGCGGGGGAGGGCGCGCGGGCACTGGAGGAGGGCGACCCGGTGAAGGCCCGGACCGTGCTCGACGACGCGCTCGTCCTGTGGCGCGGCCCGGTACTGGCCGATCTGCCCGACCGCCTGAGCGCCGCCGCCCGCTGGGAGGCCCGGTGGCTGGACGCCCGCCGCAACCGGCTCCGCGCGGTCCTCGCGCTCGGCCGCCCGGACGAGGCCCTGCCCGAACTGGTCGCGCTGTGCGCCGAGCACCCGATCGACGAACCCCTCCAGGCACTGCGGCTGCGCGCCCTGCGCGACGCCGGGCGCACCGCTCAGGCGCTGGCCGCCTACGACGAGGTGCGCACCGGACTCGCCGACCGGCTCGGCACCGACCCCGGCCCCGAACTGCGCGCGCTCCACGCCGAACTGCTCCGCCAGGAACCGGCCGTCCCGGCCGCCCCGCCGGCGAACGTCCGCCCCACGGCCCCCGCCGCACCGCACGGCAACCTCCGGGCCAGGCTCACCAGTTTCGTCGGGCGCGAGGGCGACATCACGACCCTGGGCCAGGACCTCTCGCACGCCCGTCTCGTCACCCTCTTGGGCCCCGGCGGCGCGGGCAAGACCCGGCTCTCCCAGGAGGCCGCCGAATCCGTCGCGGCCACCTGGCCGGACGGCGTCTGGCTGGCCGAACTCGCCCCGGTCGACGACCCCGAGTCGGTGCCGGAGGCTGTACTGACCGCGCTCGGCGCCCGCGAGACCGTGCTGCGCGGCGCCGGTGCCGAGGAGCTCAGGGTCGCCGAGGGGAACGCGAACGACCCCCTGCTACGGCTCACCGAGCACTGCTCCCGGCGCCGCATGCTGCTGCTCCTGGACAACTGCGAACACGTCATCGACGCGGCCGCCGCCCTCGCCGACCACCTGCTCGCCCACTGCCCGCACCTCACCGTGCTCGCCACCAGCCGTGAACCCCTCGGTGTCCCGGGCGAGTTCGTCCGCCCCGTCGAACCGCTGCCGGAACCGATGGCGCTGCGCCTGCTCGCCGAACGCGGCGCCGCCGCCCGGCCGGGCTTCCGGACCGACGCGGACGAGGAGACCGCGGCCGCCGCGGCGGAGATCTGCCGCCGCCTGGACGGACTGCCGCTCGCCATCGAACTCGCCGCCGCCCGGCTGCGGATGCTCACCCCGCGCCAGATCGCCGACCGGCTCGACGACCGGTTTCGCCTGCTCACCAGCGGAGCCCGCACCGTACTGCCCCGTCAGCAGACCCTGCGCGCCGTCGTCGACTGGTCCTGGGACCTCCTGGACGAAGCCGAACGTGCCGTGCTGCGCGGGCTCTCCGTCTTCGCGGGCGGCTGCACCCTAGCCGCCGCCGAGGCGGTCTGCGCGGACGGGCCGCAGGGTGCCCGCGAGGTCGCCGGACTGCTCGGCTCCCTGGTCGACAAGTCGCTCGTCGTCGCCGAGCCCGCCGAGGACGGTGAGATGCGCTACCGGCTGCTGGAGACCGTCGGCGAGTACGCCGCCGCCCGGCTCGACGAGGCGGCGGAGCGGGATCCGGTGGTCCGGCGCCACCTGGTGTTCTACCGGGAGCTGGTCCGTACCGTCGAACCCGAACTGCGCGGCGCCGGACAGCGGCCCGCCATCGCGCTCCTGGAGCGCGAGTACGAGAACATCCGCACCGCCCTGCGCCACGCCGTCGCCGCCCGCGACGAGCAGGAGGTGCTCTGCATGGTGCTCTCGCTGTGCTGGTACTGGCAGATGCGCGAACTGCGCACCGACGCCCTGCACTGGGCCGGGGCGGCCGCCGCGCTGGGCCCCGACCCGTTCGCCCCGCCCGTCGGGACCGCGGCCGTCGAACCGGCGCCCTCCATCCACGAACGCTGCACCGACGCGCCGCCGCCGATGGGGCCCGAACTGCTCGCGGAGGCGCGGCGCCAGGTGGCCCTGGTCCAGATGGTCAGCGCGGACCACGCCCAGAACGTCTGGGCCGACGAGGAGGGCATGGCCCGGATGCGGGTCATCGCGAAGACCTACCGGGCCGGCCAGCCGCAGACCTGCCGGGTTCCGGCATCGCTCTGGTTCTTCGCGGTCGTGCTCACCAGCGAGGCCGCCGACCTGCCGCGGCTGCTGGACGAAACGGTCCGCGCCTGCCGGGAGTACGGCTACGAATGGGAGCTCGCCGAGGCCCTCCAGATGCGCGCCAACGTGCTGGCCAACCGGCCCGAATGGGCGGGCGAGGCACGCACGGACGCCGACGAGAGCCTGCGCATCTTCAGCCGGATCGGTGACGACTGGGGTGCCGCCGAATCGCTCTCCGCCCGCGGGGAGGCCAACGAGCGGCGGGGCGAGTACGCCTTGGCGGCCGAGGACTTCCAGGCCGCGATCGGCTACGCGGGCAAGCTCGGCGCCCAGTCCCAGGTGGCGGTCCTGCGCACCCGGCACGCGGCCGTGCTCACCGAACTGGGGCACGGCGCCGAGGGCGAGCAGATCCTGCGCGAGGTGCTCGCCGAGGGGCGCCGGGCGGGACACGGGGCGGTGCCCTTCGCCCGGCTCCATCTGGTCATGTGGCTGGGCCTCAGCGGCCGCACCGGTGAGGCGCGTGAGCAACTGGCGGCGCTGCGCGAGGACTTCCAGTCCGACACCAGGGCGGTCTTCGAAGGGGTCGTGCTGGGCGCGGCGGCCTGGCTGGACAACCAGGAGGGGCTGTACGCGCAGGCCCTGCCCCGGGGGCTGATGGCGCTGGAGCGGTCCACGGACCGGCTGTCGCAGATGATGGCGCCCCAGATGTCCGTCATCCATCTCGTCGCCATCGCCCGCTCGCTGGCCGGCATCGGCGGCGAGCAGCGGACCGCCGCGGCGGCCCGGCTGCTGGGGGCCGGCCGGGGGCTGCTGCCCGAGGGCCATGTGCGGACGGCGATGGAGCGGGACGACTGGACACGGGCGGAGGAACTGGCCGTGGCCGTGCTCGGCCGGGCCGGCTACGAGGCCGCGTACGCCGAGGGCGGCGGCCTCTCCCTGGAGGAGGCCACCGCCCTCGCGGACGCGTACCGGGGCTGAGAGGCTGTCGGGTGACCTCTGATCGGGCGGCCACGCCCTGGCACGCACGCTTCCGGCGTTGCCGAAATGCCCTAGTAGCTCCTTCCCCAAGCTCTCAACTCCGTTCGAGCAGGGGAGGCCCCACCCGAGGACATCTCGGCGCCTTGGAATCGCACGCACCAGACCGCGTCCGCTTTCCGATCGAAGGCCACCCGACAGCCTCTGAACCCGCGCCGGGTCAGCTCTTCTTGCGGAACTTGGCGACCGCGAGCGGGGCCATCACCGCGGTGATGACCACGGTCCAGCCGAGCGTCACCAGGACCGAGTGGGCGAGCGGGCCGCCCATCATCAGGGCCCGCGCGGCGTCGGCCAGGTTGGACAGCGGGTTGTAGTCGGTGAACGTCTGGAGCCAGCCGGGCATCGTCTTCGTCGGGGCGAAGATCGAGGAGCCGAACTGGAGCGGCATCAGCACGAGCATCCCCATCCCCTGCACCGCCTGGGTCGTCTTCAAGGTCAGTCCGAGCAGGATGAAGATCCACATGATGGCGGCGCCGAACGCGGCCGACAGCGCGATCGCCGCGATCAGCCCGAGTACCGACTCCTGGAGCTCCATGCCGAGGGCGAAGCCCATGGCCAGCAGGATGAGGGTGGCGACCATCATCCGGCCCAGCTCGACCACTATCTTCGCGATGAGCACCGAGGAACGGGCGATCGGCATCGTCCGGAACCGGTCCATGACGCCCTTGCGGAAGTCGTCGTTGACCCCGGAGCCGACCGCCATGGCGATGTTCATGCCCATCATCGCCATCAGGCCGGGTATCAGGTAGTTCAGGTATTCCTGCCGGCCGCCGCCCATGCTGCCGCCGACCGAGCCGCCGAAGACGTACACGAACAGCAGCGTGAAGATGACCGGCATCAGGAGCGCGTCGAACATCGACTCCGGATCCTTCTTGATCTGGAGCAGGTTGCGCCGCACCAGCGCCCCGATGTGGCGCAGGTTGTTCCGCAGCCCGATCCGGCCCTCGTCGTGGACCGCCCCGCCCCGGGCGGACGCGGTGGGTGTGGGCGTGGGTGTCAGAGTCGCCGTGCTCATGCCGCGACCTCCTCGGGAATCGTGTCGGTGACGGAAGTGGACTTCTCGCCGGTGATGGCGAGGAAGACCTCGTCGAGGCTGGGCAGCGCGGTGGCGACGTGCGCCAGCGAGAAGCCCCGGGTGCCGAGCAGGCCGATGACGGAGGTCAGCTGCTCGTCGCTGAGGATCGGCACGTACAGCAGCCCCTCGTCCGGGACGGCCTGCGCGCCCGCGACGCCGTCCAGGCCGGCCTCCCGGATGGCCTGCGCCATCACGGACAGCTGCGCCGGGTCCGAGGGCCGCAGCTGCAGGGTGCGGCCGCCGACCTTCGCCTTCAGCTCGTCGACACCGCCGCGGGCGATGATCTTTCCCTTGTCGATGACGGTCAGCTCGTTGGCGAGCTGCTCGGCCTCTTCCATGTACTGGGTGGTGAGCAGCACGGTCGCCCCCTCCGCGACCATCCGCTGCACCTCGTCCCAGACCTCGCCACGGGTCCGGGGGTCCAGCCCCGTCGTCGGCTCGTCCAGGTACAGCACGGCCGGGTTGCCGATCATCGAGGCGGCCAGGTCGAGCCGGCGCCGCATGCCGCCGGAGTAGTCCATCGCGGCCTTCTTGGCCGCGTCGGTGAGCGAGAACCGCTCCAGCAGCTCGTCGGCCCGGGACCGGGCGGCCTTGCGGGGCAGATCGAGCAGCCGCCCGATCATGTAGAGGTTCTCCCAGCCGGAGAGCTTCTCGTCGACCGAGGCGTACTGCCCGGTCAGACCGATGGTGCGGCGCAGCTGCCGGGGCTGCTTCACCACGTCGTAGCCCGCCACGGTGGCGTGCCCGGCGTCGGGGAGGATCAGGGTGGACAGGCAGCGTACGAGCGTGGTCTTGCCTGCTCCGTTCGGGCCGAGGACACCGAGCACGGTGCCCTCGCGGACATCGAGGTCCACGCCGTCCAGAGCCTTGGTCGAGCCGTAGTGCTTGACCAGCCCCCGGACCTCGACGGCGTTCGAGCCGCTCCTGGGGTTCTTGTCGATTCGCGTCATGCCGACCATCAGACCAGCCGCCACCGACAGTCCACCGACAGCGGGCCGACAGCCCGCCGGTGGGGGATGCCGGCGGGCTGTCGGTGGTGCGGGCAGTGGTTCGGACGGAACGGACCGGCAGAACCGGCAGGACTAGGGTCTGTCCGGCGGATCATGGCCGGGGTCGCGGCGTCTGGCACGGCACCTCGCGGCGTTGCCGAAACATCCGGATAGCTCCGCTATCAGAATGCTCCGGCGCCTTGCGATGCACCGCACCAGACGCCGCGCCCTGACCGACCCTGATCCGCCGGACAGACCCTAGTAGTGCTTCGTTAGGTTCTGCGTCTACTCCGGTTGCGGGGCAGGGGGCGGTTGCAGGTGGTGCAGGTGCCGGTCCAGCCCTTCAGCAGGTC
>NZ_JBEYFB010000039.1:0-74485 GCF_040634135.1 Streptomyces sp. NPDC007164 | reverse complement strand
CGCCTGGCTCTGCTCGGGCGCCCCGGGGCGGTGCCGGCGGGGGGGGCCCGGGGACCCGCCGCGTTTCCCCCGCCCGCCCCCCCCCCGCTGCGCGCCGCCGGACGTGCTGGACAGACGGCTCGTGGGCCCCGGCGGCCCGGCGGGCCCGGCAGACGGTTCATCGACTCGGGGAGGACACACACCATGGGCGTCACGCTCGCCAAGGGAGGCAATGTCTCCCTCTCCAAGGCCGCACCCAACCTCACCCAGGTGCTGGTCGGGCTCGGCTGGGACGCACGATCCACCACGGGCGCCGACTTCGACCTCGACGCCAGCGCGCTGCTGTGCCAGTCGGGCCGGGTGCTCGGCGACGAATGGTTCGTGTTCTACAACAACCTCACGAGCCCGGACGGCTCCGTGGAGCACACCGGTGACAACCTCACGGGTGAGGGCGAGGGCGACGACGAATCGGTCATCGTGAATCTCACCCAGGTGCCGGCGCATTGCGACAAGATCGTTTTCCCGGTCTCGATCCATGACGCCGACAACCGGGGTCAGACCTTCGGCCAGGTCAGCAATGCGTTCATCCGCGTGGTGAACCAGGCGGACGGTCAGGAACTCGCGCGTTACGACCTCAGCGAGGACGCCTCGACGGAAACCGCGATGATCTTCGGCGAGCTCTACCGGTACAACGGCGAGTGGAAGTTCCGTGCGGTGGGACAGGGGTACGCGTCCGGGCTGCGAGGCATCGCTCTAGACTTCGGGGTCAACGTTTCGTAAAGCCGCGCACGGCGCGGGGGAGCCCCGTACATCTCGGGGGAGACCCGTTACATACACGATGGGGTAGCCAGTGCTTCTGAAAACCTTCGGCTGGTCGTTCGCGGTTACCGCGCTCGGCCTGGTCGCAGCGGTGATCTACGGGGGGTGGGAAGCCTTCGGTGTCGTCGCGATTCTTTCCGTCCTGGAGATCTCGCTGTCCTTCGACAATGCGGTGGTCAACGCCGGAATCCTGAAGAAGATGAATGCCTTCTGGCAGAAGATCTTCCTGACGGTCGGTGTGCTCATCGCGGTCTTCGGTATGCGGCTGGTGTTCCCCGTCGTGATCGTGGCCATTACCGCCAAGCTGGGGCCGATCGAAGCGGTCGATCTCTCCTTCAACCAGCCCGACCGCTACCAGGAACTCGTCACCGACGCCCACCCGGCGATCGCCGCGTTCGGTGGCATGTTCCTGCTGATGATCTTCCTCGACTTCATTTTCGAGGACCGTGACATTCAGTGGCTGCGCTGGATCGAGCGTCCGCTCGCCAAGCTCGGCAAGGTCGACATGCTGTCGGTCTGCATCGCGCTGATCGTGCTGCTGATCTCGGCCATGACCTTCGCCACCATGGCGCACCAGCACGGCGGCGGTCACGCGGACAAGGCGGAGACGGTTCTGCTCTCCGGTGTCGCCGGTCTGATCACGTACCTCATCGTCGGCGGTCTCTCCGGCTTCTTCGAGAACAAGCTGGAGGAGGAGGAAGAGCGCGAGCACGAGGCCGAGGAACAGGCCAAGCGTTCCGGCAAGAAGGTTTCCTCCGTCGTGCTCGCCGGCAAGGCCGCGTTCTTCATGTTCCTCTACCTGGAAGTGCTCGACGCGTCCTTCTCGTTCGACGGTGTCATCGGTGCCTTCGCCGTCACCAACAACATCGTGCTGATGGCCCTGGGCCTCGGTATCGGCGCCATGTACGTCCGTTCGCTCACGGTCTACCTGGTCCGTCAGGGCACGCTCGACGACTACGTCTACCTGGAGCACGGCGCCCACTACGCCATCGGCGCGCTGGCCGTGCTTCTGCTCGTCACCATCCAGTACCAGATCAACGAGCTCATCACCGGCCTGACCGGTGTCGTGCTGATCGCCTGGTCCTTCTGGTCCTCGGTCCGGCGCAACAAGGCGATGGAAGCCGAGGACGGCAACGACGAGGGTTCCAAGGCAGAAGTCCCGTCCGGGGTGTGACCCGGTAGGGATTGAGGAACGCTCTCAGCGGGGCGGTCCGTGAGGCAACGGTTCTCCGGAGACATCCGGACCCGGCCCCGCGGCCGCCCCGCAGTGATGTGGGCGCCCCCGCCGAGGCGCGGGCCGGCCGTGGGACGGGGCACTTTTCTACCGAGATGCATGGGGGTTGGGGATGGCGTTCTGGGACGGCCTGTGGCCGCGGCGGGAGGCACAGTTCGAGTCGGGCAGCGCGGCGACCAGCTCCATCGTGCTCACCCGGCGGCACGCCACGGTCTCGCTCACCAAGCAGGGTGCGCTGACCGGCAATCTGCGGGTCAACCTCTCCTGGCAGATGCGTACGTCGGACATAATGGGCCGGTCGCGGCAGAGCGGCCGACTGCTGCGGCCGCTGAAGCTCTTCCAGCCCGAACCGGTCCAGGCCCACACCCAGGGCATGGTCAACGTCGACCTGGACCTGGGCTGCATGTACGAACTGAAGGACGGCACCAGGGGCGTAGTCCAGCCGCTGGGCAACCTCCTCGGCGACCTGAACGCGCCACCGTACATCCGGCTCAGCGGGGACGACCGCTTCGGGGCGCCGTCGGGTGAGACGGTCTACGTCAATCTCGACCAGCGCGACCAGTTCAAACGGCTGCTGTTCTTCGTCTACATCTACGACCAGACACCGGCCTTCGACCGTACCCACGCCAAGGTGACGCTCTACCCGGGCAACGGCCCGCGGATCGAGATCGAACTCGACGAACACGCCCCGGAGGCCCGCTCCTGCGCCGTGTTCACGGTGGACAACACCAAGGGCGAGCTGATCGTGCGGCGCGAGGTGAAGTTCGTCTACGGATTCCAGTCGGAGCTGGACCGGCTGTACGGCTTCGGCATGCAGTGGGGGCGCGGCTACAAGTCACGGACCTGAGCGCCCCGGCCTGTGTGGGCCGGGACGCTTCGGATCGTGCCGGTGCCGCCTCCGCCTGGTGCCGCGTCCGGGTCCGGGTCCGCCTCAGGACCGCACGAACTGCGGCCCCTGCGGCGGCAGCACGAAATTCGGGTTCGGGGCGGGTGCCGCGGCAGCGGCGGGCTCCGGATAGGCGTGGGCCGGCTGTGCGGCGGCGGGCTGTGGGTATCCGTACGCGGGCTGGGGAGCCGGCTGGGCGGCGGGCTGCGGATAGCCGTACGCGGGCTGCTGGTGCTGGACCGTGGCCTGCGCGTCGGGGTCGGACGCCGCCGGAGGGAAACGGGGCGCGGGCGGAAACCCGGGCACGGCCACGGGCGCGGGAGCCGCCGCGGGCGACGGCGCCGGGTCGGGCTCCGCCGCCGCGGTCTCGTCGACCGAGATGCCGAAGGCGGTCGCCAGGCCGACCAGACCGGTCGGATAGCCCTGCCCGACGGCTCGGAATTTCCAGCCATCGCCGCGCCGGTAGAGCTCGCCGCAGATGATCGCCGTCTCCTCGCCGGTCTCCGGCCGCACGTCGAAGACCGCGAGCGGCTCCCCGCCGGCCGACGCCGAGTCGTACAGCAGGATGCGCAGATCGCGCACCTGAGCGAACGCGGCGCCGTCGGAGGACGCGGCGACGACCACCTGCTCGACCGAGGCGTCCAGCCCGCCCAGGTCGGCCTCGATGGTGTCCGTGAGCCCCTCGGCGACGCTGCGCTTCGGCAGCCGTCGTACCAGGCCGGAGGGGTGGCGGGGCTGGTTGTAGAAGACGAAGTCCTCGTCCGAGCGCACGCGGCCACCGGCTCCGAGCAGCAGGGCCGAGGCATCCACATCCGGAATTCCGGCGCCCGGGGTCCAGCGCAGAACGGCCCGTACGGCCATGGCGTCCAGAGGGACGTTCGAGCCTTTCACCATCGCGTGCGTCATGCCCGTCATCCTGCCTGCTGGCTCCCCGCGCGGACAACGCGGGGGGCACACCGGATGTGTCGCGGATACGCCGGAAGAACAGGGGCCGGGGCGTTCCCACCCATCGGGAAATGGACGAGTTACCCGGAATTCATGCACGTGGGGAACTCTTGACACCCGTCCGTACGTACTATTACCGGCCATACGTTGTCCGGCCGGTCAGGCAGTTCGGGGGAGTTACATGCGTCATTTCGGGCATATTGCGCCCGCTACGAGGAAGAGGCTGTTCTTCCAGGAGCCGTGCGAGTTCGGTCCGGATTCGTCGGCCCGCGTGCTGTCGGCTGCCCTGGGAGCGACCCTGTACAGCCCCGCCACCCGGCCCAGACTCGCTGACGACGTCATCAAGCAGGCCGGGCGCGGCGTTGTCTCGATGGTGCTGTGCCTGGAGGATTCGATCGACGACTCCGAGGTCGCCGGTGCCGAGGAGAACCTGGTCAGGCAGTTCGCCGACCTCGACGCACGCGGCGTCGAGGTGCCCCTGCTCTTCATCCGGGTCCGGGAGCCGGACCAGATAGCCGACCTGGTGCACCGCCTCGGCGACACCGTCCGGATGTTGTCTGGTTTTGTACTTCCGAAGTTCACCGAAGAGCGTGGCGTGCCCTTCATGGAAGCGCTCACCAACGCGGAGAAGGCATGCGGGCGGCGCCTGTTCGCGATGCCCGTTCTCGAATCGCCGGAGCTGCTGCATCTGGAGACCCGGGGCGAAACGCTCCAGGGAATAGCCCGCACCGTCGACAAGTACCGCGACCGGGTGCTCGCGCTGCGCCTCGGTGTCACCGACTTCTGCTCGGCGTACGGACTGCGCAGGGCGCCCGACATGACGGCGTACGACGTGCAGATCGTCGGCGCCGTCATCGCCGACGTGGTCAATGTGCTGGGCCGTGCGGACGGCACCGGCTTCACGATCACCGGGCCGGTGTGGGAGTACTTCCGGCTCCAGGAACGCATGTTCAAGCCCCAGCTGCGCCGCAGCCCGTTCCTGGAGGGCCGGGCCGAGGAGCTGCGCACGGCACTGATCGAGCACGACCTGGACGGCCTGCTGCGCGAGATCGAGCTCGACCGGGCCAACGGTCTGCTCGGCAAGACCTGCATCCACCCGTCGCACGTCGCGCCCGTGCACGCGCTGTCCGTGGTCAGCCACGAGGAGTACAGCGACGCCCAGGACATCCTGCGGCCCGAGCGCGGCGGCGGTGGCGTCATGCGCTCCGCGTACACGAACAAGATGAACGAGGTGAAGCCGCACCGCGCCTGGGCCGAGCGGACCCTGCTGCGGGCCGAGGTCTTCGGCGTGGCGAGGCAGGACGCCGGCTTCGTGGAGCTGCTGGCCGCGGGCCTCGCGGAGTGAGCGCGGGGCGGGGCGCGAGCGTGCCCCGCCGAGCGGGCGCGGGACGAACGGCAGAGCCGGATGAACGGCAGAGTCGGGCGAACGGCAGAGCCGGACGAACGGTATCGGCAACGGCAGAGAGAGAAGGAGACGGCGGACGTGGTGTGGTCGGGCAGCTGGGTGGCGGAGCGACTGGGCGTCGGGCTCGTCGGTGACGGGAAGCCGGACGGCGACAGGGAGTTGAAGGACCTGCTGGGACTCGCCCTGCGCCGCAACCCCAAGCGGGCCCACCTCCTCGTGTCGAACGTGCTCGGCAAGCATGTGCCGCAGAAGCCCTCCGTGGTGTACGGCACCGGATTCGAGCTCGGCCGCAGGGTGCGCGAACTCCTCGGTGACGCCGAGGCGCACCGGGCCGTCGTGCTCGGTTACGCGGAGACGGCCACCGGCCTCGGCCACGCGGTCGCCGACGGGCTGGGCGTGGCACCGTACCTCCACTCGACCCGCCGCCCCGTCGAGGGCGTGGCACGGGCGGGCGGCTTCGAGGAGTCCCACTCGCACGCCACCTCACATCTGCTGCTCCCGGAGGACCCGGATCTGCTGGCGGGCGACCTCGGTCCGGCACCCTTGCCGGGCGCCGTCTCCGACGCGCCGCTGGTGCTGGTGGACGACGAGTTCTCCACGGGCAACACCGTGCTCAACACCATCCGCGCACTGCACGAGCGGTACCCGCGGAGCCGTTACGTCATCGTCGCCCTGGTGGACATGAGGTCGCCGGCCGACCGGGGGCGGCTGACCGAGTTCGCCGCGGAGATCGGTGCCCGCGTCGACCTGGTGGCTCGCGGCTCGGGCACGGTCACCCTCCCGGAGGGCGTCCTGGAGAAGGGCCAGGCACTGGTCGCCGCACACGAGTCGGAGGCGGGTCCCGGAGCCGTTGCCGATCAGGGGCACAGGCCCTGCACCCGGGTGGATCTCCGCTGGCCCGCCGGTGTACCGGACGGCGGACGGCACGGCTTCACCCCGGCCCACCGGGCCGCACTGGAACCCGAGCTCCCCGCCATGGCCGCCCGGATAGCCGGCGCCCTGGGCGACGCCCGCCGCGTACTGGTCCTCGGCTTCGAGGAGCTGATGTACGCCCCGCTGCGTCTGGGCACGGCCCTGGAGGACCACACCGACGCCGAGGTGCGCTACTCCACCACCACCCGTTCCCCCGTCCTCGCCGTGGACGACCCGGGCTACGCGATACGGACCCGGCTGGTCTTCCCGGCCCACGACGACCCGGCCGACGGGCCCGGCGACCGGTACGCGTACAACGTCGCGGGCGCCGGTTTCGACGCCGTGGTGCTCGCCGTCGACTCCGCCGCCGACACTCCCGGACTCCACGCCCCCGAAGGCCTGTTGGCGCAGCTCGCCGCGCACACCGACCGCGTCCTGCTCGCGGTCGTGCCCTCGTACACACCCCCGTACGCCCGGTCGGCCCCCGACCCGTACGCCTCCGAACGGCAGGAACCCCCCATGCTGCCCGAGCCCCTCCGCGGCCCCGCCTTCTCCTCCTACGCGCCCGACGAGGTCGGCTGGCTGCTCCAGGACCTCTCGGACACCGAGCTGGAGGCGCCCACCGAGGAGCGCGAGGAGGCGATACAGAGCGGCGGCGCGCACTACGCCGAGTCGCTGCCCGTCGAGTACCAGCCGTCCGACCAGTACCAGGAGCTGTTCAAGGCGGCGCTGGAGCTGTCGGCCGCCCGCGTCGCCCGCGCCGTGGGCACCGTCACCGAGACCGTCCTCGCCGAGCGCACCCCCCGCCCGGTCCTGGTCTCGCTCGCCAGGGCCGGCACCCCCGTCGGCGTACTGATGCGCCGCTGGGCCCGGCACCGGCACGGAATCGACCTGCCGCACTACGCCGTCTCCATCGTCCGGGGCCGGGGCATCGACGCCAACGCGCTGCGCTGGCTGGCCGCCCACCACGACCCGGCGGACATCGTCTTCGTCGACGGCTGGACCGGCAAGGGCGCGATCACCCGCGAACTCTCCGCGGCGCTCGCCGAGTTCGACGGATTCAACCCGGAGATCGCGGTGCTGGCCGACCCGGGCGGCTGCGTCCGTACCTACGGCACCCGCGAGGACTTCCTCATCCCGTCCGCCTGCCTCAACTCCACGGTCTCCGGGCTGATCTCGCGGACCGTCCTGCGCGCCGACCTGGTGGGCCCCGAGGACTTCCACGGCGCGAAGTTCTACCGGGAGCTCGCGGACACCGATGTGTCCGGCCACTTCCTCGACACCGTCGCCGCGCACTTCGACGACGTCGCCGACGCCGTGGACGCCGAGGTCAAGGAGCTGCTGGCGGCCGATCGCGCGCCCACCTGGGAGGGCTGGGCCGCGGTGGAGCGCATCAGCGAGGAGTACGGCATCCACGACGTGAACCTGGTCAAGCCGGGCGTCGGCGAGACGACCCGCGTACTGCTGCGGCGCGTCCCGTGGAAGATCCTCGCCAAGCGGGGGGCGGGCGCGGATCTCGAACACATCCGTCTGCTGGCCGAACAGCGGGGCGTACCGGTGGAGGAGGTCGACGGACTCCCGTACACCTGCGTGGGTCTGATCCACCCGAAGTACACCCGGGGCGCGACGGGCGCGGACGGCAGGGCGGTGGAGTCCAAGTGACCCCCCAGGCACCCCCGGCCGATACGGCGACCGCCCCCGTGACGCTCGTGGCGAGCGACCTCGACCGCACCCTGATCTACTCCTCGGCGGCACTCCAGCTGGCCATGCCGGACGCCGAGGCCCCCCGGCTGCTCTGCGTGGAGGTCTACGACCACAAGCCGCTCTCCTACCTGACGGAGACGGCCGCGGCGCTCCTGGACGAGCTGGCCCGCACCACGGTCTTCGTCCCGACGACCACCCGCACCCGCGAGCAGTACGGACGCATTCACCTGCCCGGCCCCGCACCGCGGTACGCGATCTGCGCCAACGGCGGACACCTGCTCGTCGACGGCGAGTCCGACGCCGGCTGGCAGCGGCAGGTGGCCCGCAGGCTCGCCGACGAATGCGCCTCCCTCGCCGAGGTCCGCGCCCACCTCCTGGCCGCGGCCGACCCCGCCTGGCTGCTCAAAGAACGGGTCGCCGAGGACCTCTTCGCCTATCTCGTGGTGGAACGGCCGCTACTGCCCGAGGACTGGGTCAAGGAACTGGGGGAGTGGGCCCTGACACGGGGCTGGACGGTCTCCCTCCAGGGCCGCAAGATCTACGCCGTCCCGGGCCCGCTCACCAAGAGCGCCGCCATGGACGAGGTGGCCCGGCGCACCGGCGCCACGCTCACCCTCGCCGCCGGTGACAGCCTCCTGGACGCCGATCTGCTCCTCGCCGCCGACCGCGCCTGGCGCCCGGCCCACGGCGAACTGGCCGACACCGGCTGGAGCGCCCCGCACGCCGAAGTGACGGCCGAGCGCGGCGTGGCGGCGGGCGAGGAGATCCTCCGGCACTTCCTCCGGGCCGCCGGCGAGGCAGGATCGTCCTGACACCGGACGGGGACGGAGGGGTCACCGGCCGATCGACGGACGAGGAGCGCACAGGATGACCAAGGGCAACGAAACCAAGATCACCGACGAGCTGTACGCGTACATGCTGGCGCACAACCCACCGCTCGACCCGGTGCAGCGCGAGCTCGTCGAGACCACGTATGCCCGCCTGCCCGAGCAGGCCGGCATGCAGTCGGCCGAGGAACAGGGGCCGCTGCTCGCCTTCCTCGTCCGGCTGACCGGGGCCCGGCACATCGTGGAGGTCGGCACGTTCACCGGATTCTCCGCCCTGTCGATGGCACAGGCACTGCCCGCCGACGGGCGGCTGATCGCCTGCGACATCTCGGAGGCGTGGACCGCCTACGGCCGGGAGGCCTGGGAGAAGGCGGGCGTCGCGGACCGGATCGACCTTCGCATCGCCCCCGCGCTGGACACCCTGCGGGCGATGCCGGCCGAGCCGCACATCGATCTCGCCTACCTGGACGCGGACAAGGGCAACTACATCCCGTACTGGGAGGAGTTGGTGCCCCGGATGCGGCAGGGCGGCCTGATCGTCACGGACAACGTGCTCTTCCACGGCGGGGTGACCGACCCGCAGGCGACCGGCGGAGCGGCGGCGATCAAGGAGTTCAATGAGCACGTGGCCGCCGACTCACGGATGGACAGCGTGCTGCTCACCGTGTCCGACGGCCTGACCCTCTCCCGCAGGCGTTAGAGCCCGCCCGGGGCCGCCCGCTCTCAGCCGCAGCAGCCCCCGCCGCAGCAACCGCCCCCGCCACCGCCGCCACCGGCCGACGGGGCGGCGGGAGCGGACTTGGCGGACGACCCGCCGACGGCCACGGTGGAGAGCAGCTTCACGGTGTCGGCGTGTCCGGCGGGGCAGGAGGCCGGGTCGGAGGACTGGGCCATCGGACGGCTGATTTCGAACGTGTCTCCGCAGGAGCGGCAGCGGAATTCGTAACGAGGCATGGCCCCAGGCTAACCGTGACCCCGGCCTCAGAGGTCACGCCGGACGACCGGCATCGGCGGCGTGGTCGCCCTCCGGCTCAGCAGCATTTCCCGCTCGGCCTCCTCGGGATGGCGCGCCCGCCAGTACGGGTTGTCGTGCGGAAGGCCGCCGCTGACCCGTCCGTACATCCCGAAGACCATCAGCATCAGGCCGACCACGAAGCTGAACAGCACGTTCTGGATGCGGAAGGCGAGGAAGTTGTAGTCGGTCTCCAGCAGGGCGAGATTGACGAATCCGCTGAGGATGAAGGCGATGCCCAGAATCATGTTGAGCGTCGAGGCGAAGTTGCCGCCGATCACCATCCCGATGAACAGGAGCAGGCCGACGCAGATGGACAGGACGCTCAGGGCGCCGTTGGTGTTGAGGCCCGCGACGGTGGCTCCGCCGGTGTTGAAGAAACCGATCTTGTCGATCAGCCCCAGGACACCGAAGGCGAGCAGCACCAGTCCCATCAGCCCCGCTCCGACCCGGTAGACGCGGCTGAGCCGGTGATCGACCGGCAGATGCTTGTCGAGCTGGGTGGCCCTGCGGCGGCGGGGGGCCCGTCGCCCCGTGGTGTGCAGCACGTGCGTGGCCATGTCGGTCGTCTCCTTCGGGCGTACTACCAGGATCCGCCCAAGGCCTTGCCACCGCACACCAGAGTCTCCTGAGGCGGTTGGCGCGCAGCCGGCAGGTACCGCTCGTCCGGCCCCGCGCAGCAGGTACCGCGCAGCCGGCACCACTCGTCCGGCCCCGCGCAGCCGGTACCGCTCGTCCGGCACCGCACAGCAGGTACCGCTCAACCAACACCGCTCAACCAACACCGCTCAGGCGTCCGCCCCGCGGGCACAGCTCAGCCGCCCGCCCCGCGCTCCTCGCGGATCTCGGACACCACCCGCGCCGCCGTCCGCCGTACCGCCTCGGTTTCGGTCAGGAAGTGCCAGTAGTCGGGGTGCCGCCCGTCGAGCGCGACGACGGCGCGATCCAGCCGGGCCACGGCGTCGTCCAGCGGACGGGCATGGCGCGGATCCGGCGTGCTGCGGCCGTCCATGGCCAGGCGCTGGGCGTCCCGGACCGCGAACCGCGTCCGCTGGATCTCCTGCTGCGGATCCTTGGCCACCGCATCCAGCCGGTGCAGCCGGTCACCGGCCGCGGACACCGCCTCGTCCGTCGCGTTCAGCAAGGCGCGGACCGTGCTCAGCCGGGACGTCGCATCGGCCCACCGCTGCTCGTCCCGCGCCTGGGCGGCTTCCTTCAGCTTCTCCTCGGCCTGCCGCACATTGACGGCCGCCTGCTCGGGCACGGGCTGGAGATCCTGCCAGCACGCCGCGGAGAACCGCCGCCGCAACTCGCTCAGCACCGGCTCCACCGACCCCGCCCGGGTGGTCAGTGCCTGGGCGCGCGTACGCAGCGACACCAGCCGGTGGTCGATCTCGGCGGCCCGCTCGGGCAGCTTGGCCGCCTCGGCCCGTACGGCCTCGGCATCGCGCAGCACCCGGTCGGCGCGCTGCAGGGTCTCCGGAACGCCGTGCCGCCCGGCGCCCTGGTTGAGCTTGGTCAGCTCGGGGGCGAGAGCCGCCAGCCTGGCGGCGAGATCATCCGCGCGCAGCCCGGAGGCGCGCACCGTGTCGAGAGCGTTGCTCGCACCGAGCAGCGCCTGCCGGGCCCGCTCCACGGCGGGCGCGAGCCGCGCGAGCTGCGTCTCGGCACTGCCCAGCAGCGGACCGAGCCCCTGCGCGAACCGGTCCAGCTCGGCCTTGACCCGTACCAGCTCGTCCTTGGCCGTGGTCAGCTCGGCCCGCGCCCGGGAGGCGACCGACGGCTCCAGGTCGTCCCGGTCCAGATCGTGCGCGTCGACCGCGGTGATGTACGTATGACTGACCTCGTCGATCCGCCGCCCCAGGGCCGTGAAGTCGTCCACGGCCTTGCGCGCGGCGGGCGAACTGTCCACCGCGGTGATCGTCTCGATCGAGATCCGCAGATCGCGCTGAGCCGTGTCCAGCTCGTAGAAGGCCGACGCGGCGGCATCCTTCGCGGCCTGCGCCTCGGCGCGCTGACTCTCCCCGCGCCCGCCGAACCAGCGCCTCGTACCGCCACCGGCGAAGGCGGCGGGCAGCGCGGCCGCGAGCAGCGGCACCGGAAGCAGCATCAGCACGAAGACGTCCCTGACGGCGGAACTGCCACCCGCTCTCGCCCGCGGCTGCGCGTGTGTCGCCGTCACATCCCTCTCCCGTGCCGTTTCGCCCTGCCCGGTACATTCTCCCACCAGGTAAGGACGAACACACGGGCCGGTTAGTTCACGCTTCGGACGGTGACTTCACCGTTGTCGCTCCGGGCCTTCACCACATGACCGCTGCCGTCGCCGCGCGGCACGTCCACCGAGGTACGCCCGTTGTCGGTGGCGACGTCCACCGCGTACTTCGTGGAGCCGCCCGGCAGATCGATGGTGATCGCCCCGTTGTCGCTCACGGCGTCCACACGATCCGGCACCCCGGTGAACCCCAGCCGGATGCTGCCGTTGTCGGACCGGGCCGACACGGACCGGGCCGAGATCCCCTCGGTGGCGATGGCACCGTTGTCGCTGGCCAGCTTGAGCGGCCCGGTGGAGTCCCGGACGGTCACCTCGCCGTTGTCGGCGGTGAGCGTGAGCGGCGTACGGAACCCGGAGGCGACGATCTTCCCGTCGTTCCCCTCCACGACCACCGCCACCCCGCGCGGCACCTTCACCTGATGCTCCGCGGCACAGTCACTGATCAGCGCATCGCACTTCACCCCGAGCGTGAGAGTGTCGTCCCGCATCTCCCACCGGGGATCGGGCCCGTCCCCGAACATCACCCAACCGTCGACCCGACGGGTCACCTCGACCTTCTGCACATCGGCCGGCACGAGCTCCACCGACGACTGCCCGGAACGGATGGTCAGCGTCTTCCCGCTCAGCGCGAACGACTTGTGCTCGGCAGGCGCGTCGCTGACATCCGTACTGCCACAACCGCTGAGCACGAGCGCCATGAGCACGGCGCCACCGGATGCGATGAGAGTGCGGGTGCGGACTGCCACGATGATCTTTCCCCCAGGTCGTACGTCGGATGCTGCGGACGATGCGGCCTTCACCGTACGTACCCGCCCGTCCCCGCCGGAATCCGGACGGCCACCGTATGCGGGGTGGGGATATCCCCCCGCACGAACCCTGCCGTAGCCGTGTCGCCTGCCGCCTTCGTTCGCTGCCGCCGGGGATCGTTTGTGACCACGGGCCGTAGTCCATGTACGCTGTTGCCTCATCCACGGGTGCGTAGCTCAGGGGTAGAGCGCTGCTCTTACAAAGCAGATGTCGGCGGTTCGAAACCGTCCGCGCCCACCAGTACGAAGGCCCCCGACCGATCATGGTCGGGGGCCTTCTGCGTCTGTTTCTGACGGCAACGAGGGGCAGACGGACGCGGGGCGAGGGCGTGGGACATGACGACGATTCCCAACGGAGCCGGGAGCCCCGTTGCGGGGCCACCAGAAAGGTAATGGGGGGCGGGGCGGACAATGCCGCGGCAGCTGTCATCATCACGGGATGACGGGCGAGCAGCTACCGGCAGGGTGGACTCTGGAAGAGATCCGGAGCGTCTCCGGTGACCGGGATGCGACGGTGCTCGACAGCGATCGCCGCGTGACGTGGCTGGGCTGGCCGGTGGGAGAAGATGAGCGGCTCTTCCCTGAAATCGTGCTGGGATTCCACGGGTTGTGTCTCGTGAAGCCCGTCGACGATGACGACTGGTACATGGGGAGCCTGAACGACGACGGCAGCGTCGACTGTTGGTGTGCCTACGCCGATCTCCACGAGGCGCTTCGCGGTCTGTAGTACCGAAGATGCCGGTGCCCTGGGGAGCACGTGAACTTCCCAGGGCACCACGTGGGTTCGGTTCAGGCGTTGGGGCGCTTGCCGTGGTTGGCGTTCTTCTTCTTGCGGGCGCGGCGCTTGTTTCCTCGCTTGGCCATGACCTGCCTCCCTCACCTGGGGTTCTCGGGCCTCCGCCAGTTTAGGTTCGGCCCGTCCAGACCGCATCAGCGGTGCTGGTGAGGGCCTCGATGAACCAGGTGAAGGCCGGTGTCGGGCCCTGTGGGAGAGTCGAGCCCCGGCTCGCCGTAATGTGTCCTGGTCACGTCAGTTATGTCCCAGGGGGGATACATGTCGTACGGCTATCCGCCGCCCCAGCCCGGTCAGGAGCCCCAGCCCGGTTCCGGCCAGATGCCTCAGCCGCCTCAGCCGCCCCAGCAGGCGCCGTCGCCCTACGCGCAGTGGCCGCAGGCGCCGGGGCCCGGGATGTACGGCTATCCGCAGCCGGTCAAGAAGTCCCGTACCGGGTTGATCGTCACGTTGTCGGTGCTCGGCGGGGTGGCCGTGTTGCTGGCGATCGGCGCGCTGATCGCCGTGGCCGGGGGTGGGGACTCGCCCTCGGCGAAGTCGAAGCCGTCGGCGGTGGAGGGCACGGAGAGTGGTGCGCCCGCGCCGGGGGGTGCCTCGGATGCGCCCACGGAGTTGCCGGGTCTGGAGGGCACGGACGGTGAGGGCGATGTGCGGATCACCCGGTGCGCGGTGGACTCGCTGACCGAGTGGCCGGACGCGGACGTGGAGATCGTGAACCACGGCGACAGCCAGGCCTCCTACATCGTGTCCGTGGAGTTCGTGGACGGGGACGGCACGCGCCGGGCTTCGGGGCTGGCGACGGCGACCGATCTGGCGGCGGGGCAGAAGTCGGTGCAGAAGGCCCAGGGGCTGGGGAAGGTTCCGGGCAAGATGACGTGCAAGGTCTCGAAGGTGACGCGGCTTCCTTCGTCGTAGGGACGGCCGCTTTCCATGGCGGGTTTCACTCGGATGGGTGCGTCCGAGTGGTTGCGCGGGTGGGTGGCGCGCAGGGTCGGTTCTGTCTCACAGTCCCGATCCGGCCAAGGAGTTCCGATGGCTCACACAGCGCCCACGCCCGGTACCGCCGGTTCCGCCGGCCAGGGGGATACCAATCCCTGGGCGGCCAGCGGAATCATTTTTGCCGGTGTTCTGCTGCTCGTCGACGGTGTCCTCGGAGTGATCAAGGGCATCTCCGGCATCGCCACCGACGATGTCTACGCGCACGTCAGGAACTACACGTTCAAGTTCGACGTGACCTCCTGGGGGTGGATCCACCTCGTCCTCGGCATCGTGCTCGCAGTCGTCGGCTGGGGCATCCTCAAGGGTGCCGAATGGGCCCGTGCCACGGGTGTGGTGCTGGCCGCCATCAGCGTGATCATCAACTTCATCTGGCTGCCGTACCAGCCGATCTGGGCGATCATCTCCATCGCCATCGACGTGTTCGTGATCTGGGCCCTGTGCACGGCGGGCTCGAAGGCGGTCATCTGAGGGAAGCGCGCGGTCGGGAGGAGGCAGCGGTGGAACTCGTCGCTCTTGCCGCCGAGGCGTATGTCTACGGATATCCGCTGGTGCGTGACCTGTCGGTGGTCGAGGGCGCCATGTACACGGGCTACGGTCCACTGCCGCCCACCCCGTTCAACCACTTCGCGCACGCGGACCGGCCGGTGCCTCCCGACACACCCTTCGTGTCCGTCGGCGACGACACCGTCCGGTCCGTGGCCCATCTCGACCTCTCCGGCGGACCGGTCCTGCTCCACGTCCCCGGCCCGGACGGCGCGTACCGCGTGCTTCAGTTCGTCGATGCCTGGACCGACAACTTCGCGTACGTCGGCCACCGTTCCACCGGTGGCCGGGCCGGTGACTGGCTCGTCGTGCCCCCGGGCTGGGCGGGCCGCGTGCCCGGCGGGGTGCTCGGGGTCATCGACGCGCCCACCTCCGTCGTCACCGTCATCGGCCGCAGTGACTGCGACGGCGGTGACGGCGGAGGTGGTGGAGGCGGCGGTGACGGCGGAGGTGGCTCGGGCGGGGCGGAGTGGGTCCGCGCGTTCCAGGAGCAGTTGACCGTCACGTACGTCGAACCGGGTACGCACCGCACGGGGCTGCCCGCGCCGGACCCCGACGTACCGGCGCCGCTGCGGTTCTTCGAGCAGCTCAGAGTGTGGATGGCCGACTTCCCGCCGTCCGCGCCCGACCGGGCGTACCAGGACCGGTTCCAGCCGCTGGGACTGCTGGAGGAAGGGGCATCGCCCTACGTCCGTGCCGATGCCGTCCTTGTGCGCGCACTCACCGAAGGGGCGGCGCGGGGCGGGGCACGGGTGGAGGAGGCGGACCGGGCCGATGCGGTGCGCGCGGGGTGGGTGATGGAACCGCATCTCTTCGACTACAACCTCGACCACTACGGCGTCGGGACCGTCGACTCCCCGGAGTGGCGGATCGCCGACCGGGAGGCGTCCTACCTGACCAGGGCGGTGGCGGCGCGGAGCGCGTTGTGGGGTGTTCACGGTTACGAGGCGGTGTACGCCCGCGCACTGTGCGACGCCGGGGGCGGGCGGTTGAACGGGGCCCACTCCTACGTGCTGCGCTTCGAGGGCCGGCCGCCGGCCGAAGCGGGCTGGTCCCTGGCCGCGTACGGCGTGGCCGGATACGACGTGGCCGCACACGGCATGGCCGGATACGGCGTGGGCGGTTCGCGGATCGGTGAGGGCCTGGCGGGGCGCGGGCCGGCGTACGCGGAGGACGGTTCGCTGACGGTCCGGGTCCAGCGGGAGCGGCCGGACGACCCGGTCGCGGCGGTGAACTGGCTGCCCGCGCCCGAGGGTGACTTCCGGTTCGTGCTCCGGCTCTGTGCGCCGGGGGCCGGGATCCTCGACGGTACGTACGGACTCCCCGCCGTCGAACGGGTCCGGTGACGGGAGCGGGGGCCGGGGAGGGCGATTGTCAGTGGTGCGGTTCACACTTGAGTCATGTGCCGCAGCATCAAGACTCTTCGCCCGCCAGCCATCCCCGAAGAGGCCACAGAGGAGGAGATCCGGGCCGCCGCCCTGCAGTTCGTACGCAAGGTGTCCGGCTTCCGTGCTCCGGCCGCGCACAATCAGGAGGTCTTCGACCGGGCCGTCGACGAGATCACCGAGGCGACCATCAGACTGCTGGACGGTCTGGAGATCAGGGGTGCGGTCAGGACGCCGTAGTGGCCGTGGCGGTCGCCGATGCCGCGGCGGCCGCTTCCGCTGCCGGGCGGCGCATCAGACAGGCGGCCAGGGCACCCGCCACGAACAGGGCGAGGACCGAGACCGCCGTGCCCACCCATGTCGCGCCGAGCCACTGGCCGCCGAAGTAGCCGAGACCCACGCTGTAACCGGCCCATGCCACGCCCGCCAGGGCCGACCAGGGCAGGAACTCCTTGACCTTGCGGTGCGCGGCGCCCGCGCCCAGGGAGACCACCGAGCGCCCGGCCGGGGCGAAGCGGGCGATTATGACGAGGATGCCGCCACCCCGGGCGAGGGCGGCGCCGAGGCGCTCCTGCGCGGAGGTGAGGCGGCGGGAGCGGGCGATGGCCCGGTCCAGGCGCTCCCCGCCGCGCCAGGCCAGCCGGTACGCGACAAGGTCGCCGAGCACCGAGGCGGTGGCCGCACAGAGCATCAGGGCGAGGAGCGAGGGGACCTCGGTCACCTGCTGGGCGGCGCCCGCGCCAGCGACGGTCGTCGAACCGGCGGCGGCCGCCGTGGCGGCGGTGATCACCAGTACCCCGCTGGGCAGCAGGGGCAGAAAGACGTCCAGGAGCACCGAAAGCGCGACCACGACGTAGATCCATGGGCTGCCGGTCAGCGCGCCCACACTCTCAAGCACCTACTACTCCCCGATTCGGAACAACGCCGCGACGTCGCAGGGGAGCGGCAGGAGCGGCAGGGTCAGCTGTACAGCGTACGCCTGACGTTCATCCGGTGATCGACAAATACGGATGATGTTGGGAACCTCACGTACACCCAGAAATGGGAAGCCTTGGTTCCGGGCGCAGGCCCGGATGTACGTCCGGAAGCGCGTCTGGATGTATGTCCGGACGCGCGTCTGGATGTGTGTCCGGGTGTACGTGAGGAGCGGTCCCGCGGATCAGACCGTGACGGGCGGTGCCTGCTCGGATGCGCGGTCCTCGCCGTGTTCCGTGGCGCCCCGGCCGAACAGCCGGCCCAGGGCCAGTGCGCCGGGTCCGGTGAAGACCAGCAGCAGGAACGCCCAGCAGAAGACGGCCGAGGGCTCGCCGCCGTTCTGTAGCGGGAACAGCGCCTCGGGCTGGTGGACCTTGAAGTACGCGTATGCCATGGAGCCGGAGCAGATCAGGGCGGCGACACGGGTGCCGAGTCCGAGCGTCACCAGGATGCCGCCGACGAACTGGATGACCGCCGCGTACCAGCCGGGCCAGGTGCCGGCGGGTATGGAGCCGCCGTTCATGCCGCCGAGGACGCCGAAGAGCGAGGCGGCGCCGTGGCAGGTGAAGAACAGGCCGATGACGATCCGGAAGAGGCCGAGTGCGTAGGGCTGAGCCTGGTTCAAGCGTGCGTGCATGGGGGGAGGGCTCCTTCGGTCTGGTGGGGACGTGAACCGATTGAGTGGCTCAGATTAGGGAAACCTCACCAATGCTTGCAAGTTCAACATTATGTCGAGTGGCTGAAAGTCGCCCCGTGCTTCTCGGTCAGGCTTCGGTTCGGCACCGCCTCCAACTGCGGACCTGCCCTCGCCGTCTTGGCCTGAACCAATGGCGGCGCAGCTTTCCGGCCACGCGAAGTCAGGGGTGTGGGCGGGTCGCCGGGGCGTGGTCCGCCTGGGCTGTACCACTTGGCCGGTGACGCGTCCGTCCGGCCGTCGCCGCGCGAGCGGTCCGCCGGTCCACCGTCCTGCGCGGCTCCGGACGGCTCCGGGCGGTTCTTGGCGGGGCGGAGGCCGGCTGCGGGGGGTCCGGGGGTGAGCTGTGCGCGGGCGGGGCAGGTCAGCTGCCGGATGCGATTGCCGGGGTGTCGTCCGGCGCCGGGGCGGGCCGCGCGGCTCCGCCGCGTATGTAAGGGGCGCACCGCCCGACAGCGCCTGGACCGTCGCCGGAGTACTCGGCGGGGAAACGGCCCGGAACTCTCCGGCGGCGATGTGTGGACCAGTGGCGGTGGGAGCCGGGGTGCGAGGTGTCACGGCTCCGTGCGGGGCGGGGCGGTGAGGGAGTTCTCGTGGGTCCGGTGGGCCCGCTGGGTGCCGAGCACCGGCTGTCGCCGCCCGGCGGGCTCCCGGGGCGTGTGGGTGCCGGCCGCGATCAGCCGTACTCGGCCGAAAACGCGCCGCGGGCGGGCGCGGGGAAGGGGCGCACATGGGTACGGAGCCGTGCGGACCGCACGGCTCCGTACCCATGTGGAACGAACGACCGGGGAGGAACGGTCGGGCTTGCTCGGCAGTTGTCCGGACGGCCAGCTCAGCAGCCGTTCAGGATGGACTGCAGCGCGCCCTTCTCGGCCGAGTCGACGGTCAGGTCGTAGTAGTGCTTAACGTGCACCCAGGCGCGCGCGTACGTGCACTTGTAGGCGGTGCGCGAGGGCATCCACTTGGCCGGGTCCTTGTCGCCCTTGGACTGGTTGACGTTGTCCGTGACCGCGATGAGCTGCGGACGCGTCAGGTCATTGGCGTACGCCTGCCGCTGGGCGGTCGTCCAGCTGCTGGCGCCCGACCGCCAGGCCTCGGCGAGCGGGACCATGTGGTCGATGTCCAGATCGGAGGCGGCGGTCCAGGTGGCGCCGTCGTACTCCGAGTACCAACTGCCGCTGACGGCGGCGCAGCTGGAGTTCTGCTCCACGTTCGTGCCGTCACGCTCCAGCACGACCTCGCGGGTGTTGCAGGCGCCCGACTGGGTGATCCAGTGCGGGAACTTGTCGCGGCTGTAGCCGTCCGACGAACCCTCCGCCGAGACGGTCAGTTCGCTCAGATACGTGCGGGCGGTCGAGGCGGAGACCGGGGTGGGCATGGCTGCCTGCGCGGTGGGGGCGGTGAGCAGACCGGTGGTTGCGGCGAAGGCGGCGGATGCGGCGACGACGGCGATGCGACGCGCGTAGACACCAGACATGCGAACTCCCTTGATGTGGGGGGACCTTGGACGGGTGACCCGTGGGGCCCGGCCATCGTGGCGGTGCCAGGTTTCCGTGGGGTGGGCACCAGGTAACAGAGTGGCGACATGGCCACGTCACATCAAGGGTTCTGACCAACAGGACTGGAGCATGGGGGCGTACGTCCGCATCTGCGCGGGCGCACAGGCTGACGTGGCGACAATTCGGCGGCACCGACGGACGATTCGCTCGGGTGGTCCGGTCCGGTGCCGGTTCGGGCTGGTCCGGGTCGGCCCGGCTCGGTCCGGTCGTAGGGTTGTGGCGTGCTGCTACCGGTCAACATCACGCTCGGTGTCGTGCTCGCCCTGCTGCTCGCCGCGGCGGCCACGGTCGCCGCTCTGGCCTCGCTCGGCCGGGCCCGCGAGATTCTGCTGGCCGGGCTGCGGGCCGCGGTCCAACTCGCCGCGGTTTCCCTGCTCATCGGCTGGGTGGTCCGTTCGCTGCCGCCGCTGCTCGGGTTCGTGGCGCTGATGTACGCCGTGGCGGTACGGACCGCGGGGCGCCGGATCACCCGCAATCGCACCTGGTGGTGGGCGGCGTTGCCGATCGCGGCGGGGGTCGTTCCGGTGGTCGCCCTGTTGCTGCTGACCGGGCTCGTGCCGGTCCGGGGCATCGCGCTGATCCCGGTGACCGGCATTCTCATCGGTGGTGCGCTGACCGCGACCGTGCTCGGCGGGAGACGGGCGCTGGACGAGCTGACGACCCGGCGCGGGGAGGTGGAGGCGGGGATGGCGCTCGGGCTGCTCGACCGTGACGCGCGGCTGGAGATCGCCCGGCCCGCGGCGTCGGACGCGTTGCTGCCGGGGCTGGATCAGACCCGGACGGTGGGGCTCGTGACCCTGCCGGGGGCCTTCGTGGGCATGCTGCTGGGCGGCGCCTCACCGGTACAGGCGGGCGCCGTGCAGTTGTTCGTACTGGTAGCCCTGATGGCCGTACAGGCGGTGGCCGTCACGACGGTCCTCGAACTGGTGGCGCGGGGGCGGCTGCACCGGTTGTGACGCCGGCCCCGGGGGAGGCGGCTGGGGGCCGTCTGGTGCGGGTGCCGGGTGCCGGGTGCGTGTATCGGGTGCGTGTGTCGGGTTATCGCGCGCTGATGTGCAGTCGGATCGAGCCGTCCGGGGCCGCTTCCACGCGGACCTGCGTCAGGTCCTCGACGTGTGCGTCGGGGGAGAGCGCCCCGGCGCGCGGTCCGACGCCCACGACGCGCATGCCCGCCGCCCGGCCGGCCGCGATGCCCGCCTCCGAGTCCTCGAAGACAATGCAGTCCGCCGGGTCGAAGCCCAGCTCGGCCGCGCCCTTGAGGAAGCCCTCGGGGTCCGGCTTGCTGGCGCCGACGCTCTCGGCGGTGACGCGGACGGCGGGCATCCGCAGGCCCGAAGCGGTCATCCGGACCCGGGCCAGCGCCTCGTCCGCCGAGGTGACCAGGGCGTGCGGCAGCGCGGTGATCGCGTCCATGAAGGCGGGCGCGCCGCCGATCGGCACGACGCCCTCGGTGTCGGCGGTCTCCTCCGCGAGCATGACCCGGTTGTCCGCGTAGTTCTGCTCCATCGGGCGGTCCGGGAGGAGCACCGCCATGGTGGCGTACCCCTGCCGTCCGTGGACGACCTTGAGCGTGGCCTCCGGGTCCAGCCCCTCGCGCAGCGCCCAGCGCCGCCAGCAGCGCTCCACGACGGCATCGGAGTTCACCAGGGTGCCGTCCATGTCCAGGAGAAGGGCGCGGGCGGTGAGGACGGTGGCCGGCATGGGCGGGCTCCAGAGCGCGGGGGAGCGACGGCGCCGGGAAGCGACGACGCGGGAAAGAGAACAAGCAGCCTCGCCCGCCGGTCAGGGGGTGGCGGGCGGAGGCTACTTTGTTCCATCACGATACAAAAAGCTGTCCGAGAAAGCCAATTCCTTCGGTCTCGGCGGCCGGGCCGGTCACCGGCCCGTCGTCTCCGCCTCCAGCGCGCGACGGGTTTCGGGGCCGTACACCCCCGGCGGGTCGCCCTCGATGGCCTTGTACGACTGGTAGACGCTCACCGCGTGCTCGACCTGGTTCGAGTAGTCGCCGTCATCGCGCCCGTGGTAGAGCCAGATCTCCTCCAGGCGGCGTTGCAGCTCGGCCACCGCCGGCCCCTGGTCGCCGGGGCGCAGGGCGGGGCCGGCCAGGGAGGCGGGCGGTGCGGACGACGACGGGCTGCCGGTGGTGTGCGAGGGCGTGACGGAGGCGGACGGCGAGGAGGCGGTGGACGCGGAGGCGGACGGCGAGGTGCTTGCCGAGGGCGAGGCGGTGGCCGACGCGGACGGTGACGCGGAGGCCGGCGCGGAGGGTGCGGGCGGTACGGAAACCGGCGTCGGCTTCGTCGCGGACACGCTCGCCCCGGGCACGTCGACCGCCGTGCCGGGCAGGGCCTGCCGTCGGCCCGTGTCCCCGTCGTCGCCCCCGCCGAGCAGCCCGGTCGCGAACGCCGCCGTGCCCACTACGGCGGCCAGGGCGGCTCCCACGGCGACGGCCACGAAGGGGCGGCGACGGCGGGCCGCGTCGGATTCCGCGTCGGATGCCCCGGCGGGGCGGGCCGGACCGGCGGGATCAATGGGGCGGGCAGGGCCGGCGGGATCTACGGCGTCCGGCTGCGGGCCCGCCGTCGCCGGGCCGAGGAAGAGCGGCATCGTCGTGGCCGCGTCCTCCTGAATGCGGTGCGGTCCCTGTTCCCGCAGGGTCTCGTCGGCGTCGGCCGGGGCCGTGTCGACCCCCAGCGTCACGTACGGACGTATCCGCAACGGATCGAAGTCCTCGGCAGCCGCCATTTCCGCCTTCTCGGCCGCCCGCCGCGCACACACGCACCCGGCTCCGGGTCCTCCTCCGGCGCCGGGTCTGCTGTCCATACCGCACTCCGGGCATATATGTCCGGTCATTGTGGGCCCCTCCCCTTGAATGCCCTGCGATTATGCAGCCCGCTGCCGGAATGCCCAACGCCGTACCGAATGGTGCACCGGAGTGCGCCCCTCGCGCCGAGGTGCGGCCCCCCGCACCGAAGCGCGTCCCTCGCACCGGAGTGCAGCCCTCGCACCGAAGCGCGTCCCTCGCACCGGAGTGCAGCCCCCGCACCGAAGCGCGGCCCCCGCTCCCGTAACGATGGCCCAGCAGGCCATAACGGTACGAAAAGGCCAGGATGGGGGTGTAGCGGATCCGAGGAGATGTCCATGGCCCAGCCCTTGAGCCCCCCGGCCCCGACCCCGGCCCCCGGCGAGGAGCGTTCCAAGCGGTCGGTTCTCGTGGCCATCGGTGCACTGCTTCTCGGCATGCTCCTGGCCGCACTCGATCAGACCATCGTCTCCACCGCACTGCCGACCATCGTCAGCGACCTCGGCGGACTGGAGCATCTCTCCTGGGTGGTCACGGCCTACCTGCTGGCGTCGACCGCCGCGACCCCGCTCTGGGGCAAGCTCGGCGACCAGTACGGCCGCAAGAAGCTCTTCCAGGCCGCCATCGTCATCTTCCTCATCGGCTCGGCGCTCTGCGGCATCGCCCAGAACATGCCGCAGCTCATCGGCTTCCGGGCCCTTCAGGGCCTCGGCGGCGGCGGGCTCATGGTGCTCTCCATGGCGATCGTCGGCGACATCGTCGCGCCGCGCGATCGAGGCAAGTACCAGGGGCTGTTCGGTGCGGTCTTCGGTGCGACGAGCGTCCTCGGGCCGTTGCTCGGCGGGCTGTTCACCGAGCACCTCAGCTGGCGGTGGGTCTTCTACATCAACCTGCCGATCGGAGTCGTGGCGCTTCTGGTGATCGCCGCCGTGCTGCACATCCCGGTTCGCGCCACGAAGCACACCATCGACTACCTCGGCACCTTCCTCATCGCCTCCGTCGCCACCTGCATGGTTCTCGTCGCCTCGCTCGGCGGCACCACCTGGGCCTGGGGCTCGGCACAGATCATCGGTCTCGCCGTGCTGAGCGTCCTGTTGCTGATCGCCTTCGTGCAGGTGGAGCGCCGGGCCGCCGAACCCGTCATCCCACTGAAGCTCTTCCGGATCAGGACCTTCACCCTCGTCGCCGTCATCAGCTTCGTCGTCGGCTTCGCGATGTTCGGCGCGATGACCTACCTGCCGACCTTCCTCCAGGTGGTGCACGGCATCTCGCCGACGATGTCCGGTGTGCACATGCTCCCGATGGTGCTGGGCCTGCTCATCACCTCGACCGCGTCCGGGCAGATCGTCAGCCGCACCGGCCGCTGGAAGGTCTTCCCGATCGCGGGCACCGGCCTCACCACGATCGGACTCCTGCTGCTGCACCGGCTCACGGAGACCAGCAGCACCTGGGTGATGAGCAGCTACTTCTTCGTCTTCGGCGCGGGGCTCGGCCTGGTGATGCAGGTCCTGGTGCTGGTCGTGCAGAACGCCGTCACGTACGAGGATCTCGGCGTCGCCACCTCCGGCGCCACCTTCTTCCGCTCCATCGGCGCCTCGTTCGGCGTCGCGGTCTTCGGCACGATCTTCACCAACCGGCTCACCGACAAGCTGGCCGCCGCACTCGCCGGCCACCCGCTGCCCCCCGGCACCGGTGTGGACGGGCTGGCCTCCGACCCGCGCGCCATCGGGCAATTGCCGCCCGCGCTGCGGCCGGCGGTGCTGCACGCGTACGCGACGTCGATCACGGACGTGTTCCTGTACGCGGCCCCCGTCGTGCTGGTCGCCTTCGTCTTCGCCTGGTTCCTCAAGGAGGACAAACTGCGCGGCTCGGTGACCGCTCCGGAGCCCACCGAGACCCTGGCGTCGAACCCGGTGGAGCGGTCCTCGTACGACGAGTGCGCCCGCGCCCTCTCGGTGCTCGCCACGCGTGCGGGGCGCCGCGAGGTCTATGTGAAGATCACCGAGCGGGCGGGCTACGACCTGCTGCCCGCGGCGAGCTGGATGCTGCTGCGGATCAGACGGCACGGCACGGTCGAACCGGGCCGGCTCGCCGACATCGTCCCGGTGCCGCTGCGGGTGATCAGCGAGGCGGCCCGGCAGCTTGAGGAACGCGGGCTGGTCCGGCGCGAGGGTGTGCAACTGGTGCTCACCGAGCCCGGCTCGGAAGCGGTGGTGAAGCTCGCCGAGGCCCGCGAGGCGTCCATGGCCGAGCTGCTGGGCGACTGGTGGGGGCCGGACCGTCCGACCGATCTGGTCAGGCTCGTGGAGGAACTCACCGCGGAGACGAACGGGTCGAGCAAGGAACGGCCGCACAGCCCCGAACGGAAGCGGGACCACGCGGCCTGAACCCGCGCACCCGATCCCGAACCCCGTACCCCTACGAGCCGTACGGCTCCGTGCCCAGCTCCTTCGCGAACCAGTGCTCCGCGTACTGCCGCCGGTGGAACGCCGGGACCTCCCGATAGCCGTGCTTGGCGTACAGCCCCCGCGCCTCGACCAGGTCGTTGCGGGTGTCGAGCCGGAGCGTGCGTACGCCGAAGGCGCGGGCCGCGTTCTCGACGGCCGTCAGGAGCAGTCCGCCGCCGCCCGTGCCGCGGTGTTCGGGACGTACGAAGACCCGGGTCACCTCCGCGGTGTCCTCTTCCACCACCAGCAGCCCGGCGCAGGCCGCGGGCTTTCCGTCGAAGCGGCCGACGACGAATTCACCGGTGGGCGGGACGAGCCGGTCGGCCCCGTCGTCGGTGAGCCCCTCGTCGATCTCCTCGGCGGTGGCGGGCCGGCCCCAGTAGCGGCTGGCGACCTCGTCGTAGTAGTCGCGGCGCAGCCGCGAGGCGTCGGGGGAGTCGAACGGTTCGGCGGCCAGCATCCAGGTCATGCCGGTCATTCTGACCCGGACACGATCAATGGGGCCAACGGTTTGGGGCCGCCGCCCGTCACCCGTGCGCAGGTGCCGGCGGATGCCGCCCCTCACCCCGTACGCAAGTGTTCGGATCCCCGGCGCTCAACCCACCGGTGCGGGAGGCGGCACCGCGCGCCGCCGCCGGCCCCGCCGCATCAGCAGCAGCACCGTGGCGGCCGCCACCAGCACGGCCGCGAGCAGCGACAGCACCCAGACGGGAATGCCACCCACGGTCAGCAGCTGGTTCTCGTACACCTTGGTCCGGTACGGGGTGTCGGCGGCGGCCGCGCGCAGCTGGTGATCGCCGTCGATCCGCTCGGGGTGCGGGAAGGACTGCTCGATCGCGGTGAGGAACACCGGCTTCTCTCCCGTCAGCTCCCGGAGCGCCCTCGTCTCGCCGACCGCCGACCGGGGATCGATCCTGCCCGCGTACGTCACCTCCGGCGCGTCGCCGCCGATGGAGCCGCGCGGCTCCATCCGGTGCGCGGCGAGGACGTACAGGCCGAGCTGCTGCGGCGTCGAGGCGAGCTTCGACAGCCGCATCGGGTAGACGAGCCGGTCACTGGCGAAGCGCAGCCGCAGCGGGTCGAGCGTGCCGATCAGTGGAGTGCCGCCGTCCCGGGGAGCGAGGCGGATCGCGACGTACTCCCACTTCTGGTCGACGTAGGGCTTCAGCGCGGTCGCCAGCCGGTCGGGCAGGTCGAAGCCGTTGTCCTCCAGCCACTGCTGTAGTGCCTCGGGGTCGGTCGCGGCCAGCCGCGCCACGTCGAAGGGGCCGAGCCGTTCCCGGCCGACCACCTCGACGGACGGCGCCCCGGCCGACGGAGCGGCGGCCCCGTCCCCGACTTTGCCGGAGCCGGAGAACGGCCAGTCGTGGGAGCGGGGCCAGAAGTAATGCCTGGTCACATGTTCCGGCGCGGTGAGGACGGAGAGGTCGGAGAAGAGGCCGGGGTCGCCGAGCTCCACACTCGCGCGGTGCGGCACCGGCATGATCCAGGCCGCCTCGGGGGCGTTCCCGCGCACCGTGAGGCGCATGACGATCTGTTCGGTCCGGCCGTCCCAGTCCACCACCGAGGTCTCCCGGTCGACCGAGACCTGAGAGTCCTTGCTCGGGACCATCGCCCCGCAGCCGCAGGCGTACGCCGGGCTGATCAGCGACCCCAGTTGCAGCGACACCAGCATCAGCAGCAGCGACAGAGCGCGCGCCGGCCAACCGCGCTCCTCGCCCCGGGCGCCCCGCGCACTCCGCTTCACCTCTGTGCACCGCATGTTTCGTCCGACTCCCCCGTGAACGACAGCGTGATCGACAACACGGGTGAGGACGTACGGCCCGTGAATCCGGTTCCGGTTCACGGTTCAGACAGACCGGCGGATCGGCGGACCGGCAGACCGGCGGACCGGCAACAGGCAGCCGGGGCTCAGGGGGCGAATGTCCGGCTGGTCATCTTTTCGGATCAAAAGTGGGATGGCGGTCAGGCGACGGCGGGGTGGATTGTGCCCAACTCATTCCGTAATGCAATGGTTTCAGAAGCATGCCCGGATCGAGGGACATGCACCGGAACAGCGGGAGGGTCGGCGCAGCGTGGCGAACGCGGAGCACAGTGTGCGCGGAGACGTGACGACGGGGGCGAGGACCGGGGCTGCCCGTGCCCTGCTCTGGCTGATCGTGGCCGCCCTGGCCGTACGGCAGATGGCGGCGGTGCTGCGGCAGCCGCCGGGTGAACGGCTCACCGATCTGGAGACCTGGATCGGCGAGAACGGCGTCCTGCATGTGACGGGGTCGCTGTACGACAGCGACCGGATCACCTTCACCGGCACCCCGTTCGCCGGGCTGGTGCTGAAACCGCTGACCCGCATGGCGGAACAGAACCTGGGCGTCGCCTGGACCTTCGGCACGCTGCTGCTCGTCGCCGCGCTGGGCATCGTCGCCGCCCGTGCGCTGCCCGGACCGGTGTCCCGCCGCACCGCGCTGCCGGCCGCGCCCGTCGCGATCAGCCTGCTGATGCTCTCGCTGCCGGTCCGCAACGCGCTGCACCTGGGGCAGACCAGCATCCTGCCGGTCCTGCCGGTCCTGCTGGTGCTGCTGGGATGTTTCGCGGTACGCGGAGAACGCGCCTCGGGCATCCTGATCGGGCTGGCGGCAGCGCTCCAGCCGACCGTGCTGCTCTTCGCGGTACTGCTGTGGCTGACCGGGCGCCGGCGGGCCGCGCTGACCGGCGGCGCCGCGTTCGCCACCTGCACGGCGTCGGCCTGGGCCGCGATGCCGGGCGACTCGTGGACGTACTGGGTGCACCATGTCGCGGGCGCCGGGCTCGGCGGCAACGCGGACAGCCTCGCCAACCAGTCCCTGCACGGCGCGCTGCTCCGGGCCGGGCTCGCCGGCCCGCTGGAGATCGCGCTGTTCGTGCTGCTGGCGGCCGCCGTCTGCTTCCTCGGGCTGCGCCGCGCCGCCCGGTACGCGGCCGACGGGCAGTTGCTCCTCGCCGTCGCGGTGACCGGCTGTGTCGCCGTCGCCGTCTCGCCGACCGCCTGGCAGCACCAGCTGCTGTGGGTGCTGCTCGCCGTGGTCGGCCGGGTCGGCAAGCGGGCCTCCGACCGGCCGGTCTGGCCCGTGGTCGTGGTCCTCGCCATCACGCTGCCGGGGACGATGCTGCTGCCGAACATGGCGGTCCTCTACCCCGTGCGCGACAACGTGCTGCTGATCGCCGCGCTCGCCGCGGCCTGCGCCGTGCCGTTCCTGCCGCGTACCTCGGAGCACTGGCAGCACCCGATTCCCACGGACCACGCCGCCCCGGTCCCGGCCCGCTGGAGCCGGATCCCGCTGCTGCCGTTCCGGCGGCGGGTGCTGAGCCGGCCCAACCTGCTGCTGGAACTGCTCCTGATCAGGGTCGTGTACTCCGCGTACGCCCATGTCAGGCTGGCGGCGACGGCCGGCCGCGCCACCGCCGAGCAGCACGGCCGCCAGATCCACTCCATCGAGCAGTGGCTGCACATCGACATCGAGCACTGGGCCAACCACGCGGTCGTGAACGCCGGCCGGCTGCGGGGCTTCTTCGACCACTACTACACGACGTTCCACTTCATCGTGCCGCTGACCATCCTCGGTGTGCTCTACGTACGACGCCCCGCCGACTACCGCTGGGCCCGCAGCACCATCGGTTTCGCCACGGTGTTCGCGCTGGCCGGTTTCTGGCTCTACCCGCTGGCCCCGCCGCGCCTGATGCCGGGGCTCGGCTTCATCGACACGGTCCACGGTGTCCAGGACTTCGCGAAGCCGGACTACGGGAGCCTGACCGCGATGACCAACCAGTACGCGGCGATGCCTTCGCTGCACTTCGGCTGGTCGCTCTGGTGCGGTGTGGTCGTCGTCGTGCTGGCCCCGAAGATGTGGATGAAGGTGCTGGGGCTGCTGCACCCGCTGTTCACGGTCTCCGCGATCGTCGCCACCGCCAATCACTGGGTGCTGGACGCGGTGGGCGGGGCGGCCGTGGTCATGCTCGGCTTCGGGCTCGCATACGTGCTGGCGGGGCCGCGTGCGCTGCGGCCGGGGACCGTACCGGCGGCGGCGAAGCCGCAGGACGACCTGGAGCGGTCGGTGCCGGTGCCGGTGCCGGTGCCCGTTCCGAGGCCGACGGACGGAGCGATGGACGACGTGACGGACGAAGTGACGGACGAAGTGGCGGACGAAGCGACGGACGACGTGGTGGGCAGCAAACAGCTCTGATCCACAGGCCCGGGAAAGGGTCGCGAAAGAGCCGGGAAGGGCCGAAGGGGTGCCGGGACGAACACATCGTCCTGGCACCCCTTCGGCGTGGATCGCCGCCTGACCAGCATCCGCCCATCGGCCCGGGCCCGCCACTCGAACGGCTCAGGAGCCGGTCGTTCCCAAGGCCCAGGTGGCGACGGAGAGCGTGGCCATGGAGACCACCGTCGAGGTCACCACGGCATCGCGGGCCACCCGGGTGTCCAGGCCGTACTGCTGCGCGTAGATGAAGGCGTTCTGAGCGGTCGGCAGCGCCGAGCAGAGCACCACGGCGAGCAGTTGGTGCTCCGGCAGATGCAGCAGCGGGCCGCCGACGGCCAGTGCGATCAGGGGCTGGACCAGCGTCTTCAGCGCCACCGCCACGACGAACTCGGCGCGCACCGGGCGGGCCGTCCTCTGCGGGAGTTCCGCCGAATCATCGGCGGCCGGGCGGGTGTTCAGGGACAGACCCAGCGTGATCAGCGCCGTCGGTACGGCGGCTGCGCCGAGCAGATCGCAGGAGTGGGCGAGCGCGTGCGGCAGCCGCAGTCCGAGCGCGGAGACAGCCACCCCGAGCAACGAAGCCATGATGATGGGATTGCGGACCGGCATGCTGAGCATCCGCCGGAACACAACGGCCCTTCCGGAACCGGACTTTGTCCCTGTCCCTGCCCCCGCCCCCGTCACTTCCCCCGTCCCCGTCCCCGCCCCCGAGTCCAGTAGCGCGAGGATCACCGGAGAGACCAACAGGACCTGGAACAGGATGATCTGGGCGACGAACGACGCGTCACCGAGCACCTGGACCGCCACCGGGATGCCGAGGTTGGCGGAGTTGACGTAGCCCGACGCCATGCTGCCGATCGCCCGGTCCGCCGTGCCCCGGCCGAAGAGCCGGCCGGACACCAGGAACCCGAGCCCGCAGACCAGCGCGGTACTCGCGGCGAAGGCCACCATCGAGGAGTTGGCGAAGGTGTTCAGCCGCGCTCCGGAGACCATGGTGAACAGTGCGGCGGGCATGGCCACATGGAACACGAACCGGCCGAGCACGGCCTCCGCCTGCGCACCGAGCAGACCACTGCGGCCGACCGCGTAACCGATCGCGGTGAGCATCCAGATGGGCGCGAAGGCGGAGAGCAGGGCGTGCATGCCCGCCATGATCCTCGCGCCGTTGTGCGCCTCCCGCGTAGGGGTTCGGCGGGAGGCGCGTCGCTGGGCACGGACGAAACCGGACCAACGCGCGGACGGCAGCAGGCCAGCGCACGGACAGAAGAAGGTCAGCTCCCGGCGGAAGCCCCGGCTCCGGAAGCCCCGGAAGCCCCGGAGGCCCCGGAGGCCCCAGGGGCCCCAGGGGCACCGGAGGCACCCGCGCTGCTGACCTGAAGCTGCTTGATCCCGTTGAGCCACGCCGAACGCAGCCGCCGCGGATCCTCGACCAGCCGCAGATCGGGCAGTACCTCCGCGATCGCGTTGAAGATCAGGTTGATCTCCATCACGGCGAGCGACTTGCCGAGGCAGAAGTGCGGACCGCCGCCGCCGAATCCCAGGTGCGGGTTGGGATCGCGGGTGATGTCGAAGGTCTCCGGGCGGTCGAAGACCTCCGGGTCGTTGTTGGCCGACGAGTAGAACAGCCCGACCCGGTCGCCCTTCTTGATCCGCTGCCCGCCCAGCTCGGTGTCCTGGGTGGCGGTCCGCTGGAAGGAGACCACGGGGGTCGCCCAGCGGACGATCTCCTCGGCGGTCGTCTCCGGGCGCTCGCGCTTGTAGAGCTCCCACTGGTCGGGGTGGCCGAGGAAGGCGTGCATGCCGTGGCTGATGGCGTTGCGGGTGGTCTCGTTGCCGGCCACCGCCAGCAGGATCACGAAGAAGCCGAACTCGTCGGAGGACAGGTTTCCCTCGCCCTCCGCGGCGACCAGCTGGGAGACGATGTCCTTGGCCGGGCACTCCTTGCGGGCGGCCGCCAGATTCATCGAGTACGAGACGATCTCCATGGCCGCCTCGGTGCCGACCTCCTCGGTGATCGCGTACTCGGGATCGTCGTACGCGGCCATCTTGTTGGACCAGTCGAAGAGCTTGGACCGGTCCTCCTGCGGTACGCCGATGAGTTCCGCGATGGCCTGGAGCGGCAGCTCGACGGCGATGTTGGTGACGAAGTCGAACGATCCGTTCTCGTCGGCGGAGGCGAGCGCGGTCTCGACGATCGAACGGGCGCGGCTGCGCAGCGCCTGTTCCAGGGAGCGCACCGCCCGGGGAGTGAAGCCCCGCTGGACGATCTGGCGGACCCGGGTGTGCTCGGGCGGGTCCATGTTCAGCATGATCAGTTTCTGGACCTCGATCTGGTCCCGGCTGATCGACTCGTTGAAGCGGATGACCGCGGTGTTGGTGTTGGAGGAGAACAGCTCGGGGTGGGTGGAGACGTACTTGACGTCCGCATGCCGGGTGACGACCCAGTAGCCCTCGTCGTCGAAACCGGAGATGCCGGCCGGCTGGGCGCACCACCAGACCGGTGCGGTCTGCCGCATCCGGGCGAACTCCGGGTGCGGAATGCGGGCTTGGAGCAGATCGGGATCGGTGAAGTCGAACCCTTCGGGCAGATGGGGGCAGGACATCGGCAGCTCCAGGTCGGTCCGAGGGCCGCCCGGACGTTGCCTGACGGTCCATCAGAAGTTGACGGAAAGGTAGTAACGAGTTCTACAACTGGCAATAGAGGCGGTCCGTTCTGTTGCGTGAAGAGTGAGTGGGGTCGGTATGAAGCGGGCGCAAGGTGCGTGCAGCACTCTTGCGTACCGGGGGTAAGGCTCATAAGACTGCTTGCATAACTAGAACGCGTACTAGTTCCATCCGCGGGCGCCGGGACGCCCCTGCGGATGTGCGAGGAGAGGACGAGCTCATGGCCGCGGAACCCGTCATCGTCGAAGCCGTACGCACCCCCATCGGCAAGCGCTCAGGCGCGCTCGCCAATCTGCATCCCGGCTATCTGCTGGGCGAGACCTACCGAGAACTCCTCGGCCGCACCGGCATCCACGCCGACTGCGTCGAACAGATCGTCGGCGGCACCGTCACCCACGCCGGAGAACAGTCCATGAACCCGGCCCGCAACGCCTGGCTCGCCGTGGGCCTGCCGTACGAGACCGCCGCCACCACCGTGGACTGCCAGTGCGGCTCCTCGCAGCAGGCCTCCCACATGGTGGCCAACATGGTCGCGGCCGGAGTCATCGACGTCGGCATCAGCTGCGGCGTCGAGGCCATGTCGCGGGTACCGCTGGGCAGCGGCTCCAAGCACGGACCGGGAAAGCCCTGGCCCGATGAGTGGAACGTGGACCTGCCCAATCAGTTCGAGGCCGCCGAGCGCATCGCCCGCCGGCGCGGACTGACCCGGGAGAACGTCGACTCGCTCGGTCTGATCTCGCAGGAACGGGCCGCCGTCGCCTGGGCCGAGGAACGGTTCAAACGGGAGACGTACGCCGTCCAGGTCCCGACCACCGAGGAGGAGCAGGCGGCCGGGCAGGGCATGTGGCGCCTGGTCGACCGGGACGAGGGGCTGCGCGACACCACCATGGAGGGGCTCAGCCGGCTCAAGCCGGTCATGCCCACCGCCATCCACACCGCGGGCAACTCCTCGCAGATCTCCGACGGCGCCTGCGCGATCATGTGGGCCTCCAAGCGGATGGCACGCGCCCTCAAGCTCAAGCCGCGTGCCCGGATTGTTGCCCAGGCCCTGGTCGGCTCCGACCCGCACTTCCACCTGGACGGGCCGATCGACGCGACCCGGGCGGTGCTCGGGAAGGCCGGGATGTCGCTCAAGAACATCGACATCGTCGAGATCAACGAGGCCTTCGCGTCCGTGGTGCTCAGCTGGGCCCAGGTCTTCGAGCAGGACCTGGAGAAGGTCAACGTCAACGGCGGCGCCATCGCGCTCGGCCACCCGGTGGGTGCCACCGGGGCCCGGCTGATCACCTCGGCACTGCACGAACTGGAGCGCCGGGACAAGGAGTTCGCGCTCATCACGATGTGTGCGGGCGGTGCGCTGGCGACCGGGACGATCATCCAACGGCTCTGAACCGGGGGTCGCATCGGAGCTCCGGAGGGCGGGCCCCCGGCCCGGGGTGTTGCCAGGTGCACCCCGGGCCGGGGGCCCACGCCGATGTCGGCCCGGCGCGCCGCCGCATAGCGTCACGGCCATGAACAACGACAACAGTCGTACGGGGTACGAGACTTCACGCAGGCGGCGGCGCATCGCCCGCCGGACGACGGCGGCCGCCGCGGCGATGGTCCTCGCCGCCCTCGGCGTCGCACCGGCCGTGGCCCAGCAGCCCACCGCCGGCCAGCCGTCGGCGCAACAGCACACTGCCCGCCGGCCGTCGGCACAACAGCCCACCGGGACACCGGATTCGCACTCCGCGCACGGCAGAGGAACCCTGCTGAGCATCACCCCCGTGGTCGACCTCGACCGCGCGGACGTCGCCCGGTTCCTCGCCTCGGGCGGCATGGACACCGCCACCGTCCGCCACGGACTGCGCGGCTACCGCCTCACCTACCGCACCGTCACTCCGCAGGGCGCACCCACCACCGCGACCGGCCTTCTCGCCCTGCCCAAGGGCGGCCCCCACCGTCTCGACCTGGTCTCCGACACCCACGGCACCATGGCCCACCGCGACTACGCACCCTCCGTCGGCGAGGACTTCGGCCGCTTCGCCCCCTACCTCCACGCCTCGGCCGGCCGCGCCGTCGCCGCGCCCGACTACCTGGGCCTCGGCAAGGGGCCCGGGCGCCACCCGTACATGGACACCAAGTCCTCCGTCACCGCCTCCCTCGACATGCTGCGGGCCGCACGCACCGCCGCGCGGCGCCTGGACCGGCCGCTCACCGGCGATGTGTACGCCGGCGGCTTCTCCCAGGGCGGCCAGGTCGCGATGGCCCTGGGCAAGGCGCTCGGCGACGGCGCGGACCGGCACTTCAGGCTCCGGGCGCTCGCCCCCGTGTCGGGCCCCTACGACATAGAACACGCGGAGACGCCCGCCCTGTTCGACGGCCGGGTCAACGACACCAGCGCCGTCTTCTACATGTCGTACTACCTCACCGCGCAGAGCAGACTGCACCCGCTCTACAAGGACCCCTCCGAGGCGTTCCGGAAGCCGTACGCGGACATCGTCGACGGTCTCTTCGACGCCGAGCACACCGAGGAGGAGATCATCCCGGCGCTGCCCGCGACGCTCAAGGAGCTGCTCACCGACGACTACTACCGCCTGCTCCAGCACCCCAGCGGCGGTCTGCTGGACGCGGCGCGCGCCCAGGACGGCAACTGTGCCTGGAAGCCGGACGTTCCGGTACGGCTGTACTCCTCGTCCGGCGACACCGACGTTCCGATCGCCAACGCCCGCCACTGCGCCGCCGATCTGGCCGCCCGGGGAGTCGACGCCCCCGTTGTCGACCAGGGGCGGGTCGACCACAACACGACGTACATGAAGTCGGGGCCGGAGATCGTCCGCTGGTTCGACAAGGTGGCCGCACGGCGCTGAGCGACGCTGAGCTGCGTCGAGCGGCGGGCCGGTGGGGCAAGGACGGCGGGGGAACCCCGGCCGGTCGTCCGGCCGGGGCCGCGTCGCCGGAGCGACGGGGTGCGTGCTCAGTACGGCACGTGGGTGGGGAAGGTGGCGGTGGGGCTGAACAGCGACGCGTATCCCTCTTCGTGGTGGCGGCGGTGCCGCCCGGACCGGCCGACGTCCGCGACCGGGGTCGCGAGCGTGATCAGCCCGTCGTTGGCGAGTTCCTGTACGCGCATCAGCAGTGCCCGTACCTCCAGGCCGAGTTCGGCGGCCACCGTCTGCAGATCGAGGCCGGACTCCCAGCTCCACAGCAGTACGGAATCCATGCTCGGCGACCAGGCGACGGTGTTGTCCACCTGGGCCGGCGGGGACGGTGACGGGATCATGGCCGTGGTCGTGGCCGTGGTCATGGTCGTGGCCAGGGCGGGAGCCGCGGGCGGAGCCGGGGGCGCGGTCACGGCCGGGGTCTGGGCCGGGACGGGCTTCGGCGCTTCCGGCGGCGGGGCGGGGGTCTCGTCGGCCGGGTGCGGCCGGGGGTGTTCCGGCGCGGCGGCGGGCGACCCCGCCGAATCGCCCGCCGGCGGGGTCCGGTTCAGGAGCTTTTCGGCGAGGGACCGGGCGTCGCTGCGGCCGACGGTGCGTCGAGCTAATCGCACCTCGCGTTCGTTGAGGCCCATCAAATCCGCGATCGAGCCGTCGTCGCCGACCGTGACGGCGAAAGCGGCCAGCGTTCGGCTCCGCTCCGCCTGTGTCTCGTCCAGCAGCGCCTGTGCTCGGCGCATGCGTTCGTCGCTGGCGCAGAAAGCTTCCGCTAGAACGGTGTTCCGCTCCCAGAATTCTCTTGGTTCCACGGAAGTGACAACGCGTCGATGGCCGTTGGGAACGGACGGACAAGCCAAATGCGCCTAAATGGACTAGTGAAGCAGCGAACCAGTCAAGTCGTATCAAGTGCCTGTTCACACGGGGAGGTGACCCGGCCGGGCACGCCGAAGGCCCCGACCGGTCCTGGATGCCAGTGGTCGGGGCCTTCGCGCAATCCTGCGTACGAGCGGTCGGCGCGGTGCCGGTGGTCGGCTCAGTACCAGTGGTTGGCCTGCCAGAAGGACCAGGCGCCGCACGGGCTGCCGTAGCGGGAGTTCATGTAGTCCATGCCCCACTTGATCTGGGTGCTGGGGTTGGTCTTCCAGTCGGCACCGGCGGAGGCCATCTTCGAGCCGGGCAGGGCCTGCACGAGACCGTAGGCGCCGGAGGAGGCGTTGGTGGCGGTGTGGTTCCAGCCGCTCTCGTGCTGGACGATGTTGCTGAAGCACTGGAACTGCGCGGCGTCGCCGATCATCGACTTCGCCGTGGCCTGCGCGCTCCCCGCGACGGACGTCGGCGCGGCGGCCGGTGCGGCCATGGCCGGGGTGACGCCGAGGCCCAGGCCGGTGGCGCCGAGGAGCACGGCGGCGCCGGCGACGGCGGACTTGCGGCGGGCGGTGCGGGGCTTGGCGAGGATGTTACGGGCGAACGACACAGAGAGACCTAACGTCGGGTACGGGGGAGTCGCCTGCCGGTCCGGATGGTGCGGTCGTGCGGGTGGACCGGGCTTCGTCGACCGCGGTCCGGTTCGGCGGACCCAGCGGTGCTCGGCGACTCATCCAGTGTTAGCGGCGGCTTTTAACCATGGCAACGACCCCAGGTACGAGCCCGCCTCGTACCCCGACCCGGCGGAGCCGCACGGCGCCCGGCCGGCTCCGCCGGGTCGTCGCAGCTCGGCGGGACCGCTCGGCAGGCCGTACGCCCGGGGACGCGACTACTACCCCGCGTCGTGGAGGACCAAGGTCCTGTGGGGGCCCTCACTCGCGGGGAGCGTCGAATGTGACCCGGGCCTCGAAGGCGGCGCGGCGGGTGGCCCGGCGCAGCGCCTTCAGCAGCGCCGGACCGACGGCCAGGGTCAGCACCGCGGTGAGCACCGCCCGGCCCAGGTCCCAGCCGAGCGAGGTGGCCAGACAGTAGGCGAGGAAGCGCACCAGGTTGTCCGTCAGCGGATCGCCCGCGTGGAAGGAGACCCCCGAGCCGGCCGGGGGCACGATCGTCCACCCGTACAGGTTCATCACCGTGCCGTACGCGAACGACGCCACGAACCCGTAGCCCGCGAGCATCAGCGACTCGGCCCGCCCGCGCAGCCGGTCCGGGCCCGGCAGCAGGCCCGCGCCCATCGCGAACCAGCCCATCGACAGCATCTGGAACGGCATCCACGGACCGACCCCGCCGGTGAGCAGTGCGGACGCGAACATCGTCACCGCGCCCAGCACGAAACCGAAGCCCGGCCCGAGCGCCCGGCCGCTCAGCACCATCAGGAAGAACATCGGCTCCAGCCCCGCCGTGCCCGCCCCCAGCGGACGCAGGGCGGCACCGACCGCGGCCAGCACCCCCAGCATGGCGACCGCCTTCGCGTCGAGGCCGTCGTCCGCGATCGTCGCCACGACCACCCCGACCAGCAGCGGCAGCAGCGCGGCGAACAGCCACGGCGCGTCCTGGGAGTGGGCCAGGCCGGAGTCGGGACCGGCCAGCAGCGGCCAGCCGAACGCGGCCACCCCGATTACGCTGATGAGGACGAGCGCGGCGATCGCCCGCGGCCCGAGCCGTACCGCCCTCACCCGGCGCCCGCTCACGACGGTCCCTCCAGCGCGGCGCGCACCTGCGCCACGGTCAGCCATTTCTGCGGGGCGAGGATCTTCGAGGTCTGCGGGGCGAACGCCGGGGACGAGACCACCACCTGCCGGGTCTCGCCGTCCGCGACGACCTCCCCGTCGGCGAGGATCACCACCCGGTGCGCCAGTTCCGCCGCGAGTTCCACATCGTGCGTGGCCAGGACGATCGCGTGCCCCCGCGCCGCGAGGCCGCCGAGCACCGTGACCAGCCGGGCCTTCGCCGCGTAGTCCAGGCCACGGGTCGGCTCGTCCAGGAGCAGCAGCGGGGGCCGCGCGGTGAGCACGACGGCCAGGGCGAGGGCGAGGCGCTGGCCCTCGGAGAGATCGCGGGGATGGGTGTCGTCCGGCACATCGGGCAGCAGCTCGCAGACCAGGGCCCGGCAACTGCCGGGAGCGGCGCCCGCGTCGCTGTCCGCCGCGGCGCACTCGGCGGCGACGCTGTCCGCGTACAGCAGATCGCGCGGTTCCTGCGGTACGAGCCCGACCCGGCGCACCATCTCGCGCGGCTGCGTCAGGTGCGGGGTCCGGCCGCCGACGAGGACGGTGCCGGAGGTGGGCTCGACCATGCCGACGAGGGTGGCCAGCAGGGTGGATTTGCCCGCGCCGTTGCGGCCCATCAGGGCGACGGTCTCGCCCGGGGCGACGGTCAGCGTCACCCGGCGCAGCGCCTCGACGCGCCCGCGCCGTACACCGAGCCGCTCGACCCGGGCCGTGGCATCGGCGACCGGCTCGGGCACGGCGGCACTCGGCGCGCCGCGGCCCAGCAGCCGGCCCAGGACGCCGCGCCGCACGGGGGAGGGGGCGACGGGTGCGAGCGGGGGAGCGGTCGGCGGCTCGGGGGCGGGCGGCCGCACGGATGCGAGCCGTTCACGCAGGTCCACCGCCCGGCGCCGGGCATCGCGGACCGAGAGCGGCAGCGGTTCCCACCCCGCCAGCCGGCCCAGCGCGACGACCGGCGGGCGGACCGGGGAGACGGCCATGATGTCCGCGGGCGCGCCCATCACCGGGGCGGCGCCCGGCGACGGCAGCAGAACGACCCGGTCCGCGTACTGCACCACCCGCTCCAGCCGGTGCTCCGCCATCAGGACCGTCGTACCCAGGTCGTGCACCAGCCGTTGCAGTACGGCGAGGACATCCTCGGCCGCCGCCGGGTCCAGGGCGGACGTCGGCTCGTCGAGGACCAGGACCTTCGGGTGCGGGGTGAGGACGGAGCCGATCGCGACCCGCTGCTGCTGGCCGCCGGAGAGCGAGGCGATCGGCCGGTCGCGCAGCTCGGCCAGTCCCAGCAGGTCCAGGGTCTCCTCGACCCGCCGCCGCATCACGTCGGGGGCCAGGCCCAGCGACTCCATGCCGTATGCCAGCTCGTCCTCGACCGTGTCGGTGACGAAGTGGGAGAGCGGGTCCTGGCCCACCGTGCCGACCAGATCGGCGAGTTCGCGCGGTTTGTGGGTACGGGTGTCGCGGCCGTCGACCGTGACCCGGCCGCTCAGCGTGCCGCCGGTGAAATGCGGCACCAGACCGGAGACGGCACCCAGCAGTGTCGACTTGCCGACCCCGGACGGGCCGACGAGCAGCACCAACTCGCCCTCGGGAACGGTCAGATCGACCCCCGACAGGGTGGGGCGCCCGGTTCCCTCGTAACGCACCGAGACCTGCTCGAACCGGATCACTGGATCTCCTTGGAATTCGGCCCACTCACCGGCGCAGCATCCACCGGCCCACTCACCGGCGCAGTACCCGTCGGCTCACTCGCCCGCGGAGTACCCGTCGGCTCACTCGCCCGCGGAGTACCCGTCGGCTCACTCGCCCGCGGAGTACCCGCCGGCTCACTCGCCCGCGCAGCATCCGCCGGCTCACTCGCCCGCGGAGCACCCGCCGGCCCACTCACCGGCGCAGCATCTACCGGCTCACTGGCCCGCGGAGTACCCGTCGTCCCACTCACCGGCGCAGTACCCGCCGGCTCACTCGCCCGCGCAGCACCCGTCGTCCCACTCACCGGCCCGCCCACCGGCGGCGGCACCGGCGCCACCACCGCGGGCAGCAGCCCGATCAGCACCGCCGCCGCGGGCCACAGCGGAAGCACCGGCGCGGCCAGCGGCACGACCCCCGGGTGCAGCGCCTCCCCGTAGGCACCGCCCGCCCAGATCATCGCCACCGCCACCACGACCCCCGAACCCGCCACCAGCCAGGCCCGCACACCCCACCGGTCGGGCCGGTAGCGGGTACGGACCGAGCGGGCCCCGCCGAGCCGCAGCCCGGCCAGCGCGGCGACGAGCCCGGCGATCAGCAGCGGAACCCCGTACACCGCGCCCTGCGCGGCCAGCAGCCCGTACGTACCGGCGCACACGCCCAGCAGTCCGCCGAGCGTGAGCACGTTCGTGGTGCGGCGGACGGCGGGCGGGACCTGGGCGGTGCGCCCGTAGCCGCGCGCGTCCATCGACGCGGCCACCGCGACCGAGCGCTCCAACGCGCCCTCCAGGACCGGCAGTCCGATCTGGAGGACCGCCTTGATGCCACCGGTCGGCCGGCCCCGCAGCCGCCGTGCGGTGCGCAGCCGCATCACATCGGCGACCATGTTCGGCGCGAACGTCATCGCGACGACGACCGCGACGCCCGCCTCGTACAGCGCACCGGGCAGCGACTTCAGCAGCCGGGCCGGGTTGGCGAGCGAGTTCGCCGCACCGACGCAGATCAGCAGGGTGGCCAGCTTCGCCCCGTCGTACAGCGCGAAGACCAACTGCTCGGCGGTGACCCGGCCACCGAGCCTGACCCCCTTCGCCCAGTCGGGCAGCGGCACTTCGGGGAGCGTGAACACCGTGTGCGTACCGGGGATCGGCGAACCGAGGAAGACGGAGAAGACCAGCCGCACAGCGACGACGAACAGCCCGATCCGGATGAACGCCCCGTACGAACGGGCCCACGGCGCGTCGGTACGGCGCGCGGCCACGACGTAACCGGCCACCCCCACCAGCAGCCCGAGCAGCAGCGGATTGGTGGTCCGGGACGCGGCGGTTGCCAGGCCGAGCGCCCACAGCCACCAGGCCCCGGCGGGCACGGCGTTGCTCCGGCTCGCCGCGGGCGCGCGCAGCGGACGCCGGCGCGCCAGGGCCGTGCGGCCGGCCGGAGCGCTGGTCGAGGCGGTCATCCGCGGCGGCGGCGGGCCTGCACGACCGCGGCGATGCCGAGGAGGAGCACGGCGCCGACCCCGACGAGCACCCCGGCGGACGGGCCGCCGCCGGAGCCGCCCGAGCCGCTGGAGGCCGCGGACCCGGCCGGTGACGTGGAAACGGAGGCGGAGGCGGCCGAGTCGGGCGTGCCGTTCCCGTTCCCGTTCCCGCTGCCGTCCCCGCTGCCGTTTCCGTCGCCGGAGACCTGTTCGCCGCAGCCCGAGCCCGGGTATCCGGCGATGGCGCAGAGCATCGCGTCGCTGCTGTAGCGCAGCGGCTTCGCCACCGAGGCGAGTGCCTCCGCGGCGCTCGCGTCCGGTCCGACCCGTGCGCACGCGGTGCGCGGCGCGGGCGGTGTCTCACCGGCCGGGGCGTCCGCCGCCGTGCCCGGGTCGATGACGAGTGCGATCCGCTTGGTGCCGTCCTGGGCCGGGGTGTCCGCGCAGATCTTCGTGAAGTCGGCCGCGCGGCGCGGCTTCGCCGAGTCCTGGGAGTCCTCGCTGACCGAGAACCGGAAGCCCTGCACCGCCCCGTCGTCCGGCCGGACCAGCGACGGGCCCTGGGTGGCGTACGTCCAGCCGGATCCGGAACCCTCCCAGAACGACCAGTACCGGTACCCGGCCGCCTGGGCCGGTCCCGCGCCGAGCACGGCCAGGACGGCGCCCAGGACCACCAGCAGCGCGGTGGTCCGTCCCACGCGCCTCACGGCTGCCTGCTCTTCCGGCGACCGCTGGTCAGGAAGAACGCGATGGCCGCGAGGACGAGGCCGATGCCGATGTACCACCACACGCCCCCGATCACGTCGTCGCCGCTGTGGACCTGGTCCTTCTCCGTGGCCTCGTACCCGGTGTCGGCGGACGGGTCGGGCGTCACGACGGCGGCGGGCGCGGGGCCGGCCGCGTTGAGCCGGGCGACGAGGTCGACGCCGCCGAAGTCCCGGGCGTTGTTGCCGGTCGCGTGGGCGGCCAGGATCAGCTGGGCGTAGGCGGCGGGGCCGCTCTGGGCGGCCCAGTCCGCGGAGTTCTTCTTCAGCCAGTCGACGGCTCCGGCCGCCTTGTCCTGGTGGCCGGCCGCGGAGAGCGCGACGACCGCGTCCGCGGTGTTGCCGAAGTCGGGCTGCGGGGTGGTGTCGGTGGCACCGGGCATCGGCGCCAGGTTCAGGTGACCGCTGCCGGCGAGGGCGTCGGTGAGGTAGTGGGCGCCGTTCTGCGCGGCCTGCTCGGGCGTGAGCCCGGAACCGGGCCGGCAGGTGGGTGCCTTGCCCGCGGCGTTGTTCCCGACTGCCAGGGCCTTGCCCATCGTGCCGAGCACGGCGGCCGCGGTGGCGTCCGCGTTCGCGGCGAGCCCGCCCTTCTTGTCGGGCTGGTACGCGAAGGCGCCGCCGTCCTTGCCGCCGCACGGGATGGCGAGGGCGAGCAGCGGGTCGTAGGGGGTCTTGCCACCGGGGGTCGTGATGTCCGTGAGCCGCTGCCCCTGACGGGCGAGGGCGCCGATCACCAGAGAGGTGGAGTTGGCGTCACTGGGCGCACCCGCGGTGTAGCCCCAGCCGCCGTCCTCGTTCTGTACGGACTTCAGCCAGCGCACCGAGTTGTTCACGGTCTCGCGGTGCCCGCCGACCTCGACCAGCGCCTGGGCGGCGGCCGCGGTGGCATTGGTGTCCCGCACCGTCTTGGCGTCGCACGGCTTGGCGGTATCGGGCCGGTACGCGGCGTAGGAGCCGTCGGCGCACTGCTGACCGATCAGCCAGTCCACCGACTTCGCGGCCGGGGTGACCCCTTCGAGCCGCTGCGCGAGGAAGGCCAGCGACTGCCGCCACACACCGTCGTAGGTGGGGTCCTTCGTGCCGTACAGCCCGGACGGCAGCGCGACGGAAGGCGAGGGCGAGGGGGACGGCGCTGCCACCGCGACCGGCGCAGCGGCCGCGCAGAGCACGGCGGCGGTGGCGGCGAGCGTTGCTGCGCTGCGACGTACGGTCATGGCGGGCGGGGCCTCTCCTGCGGGGTGAACCGGGCACAGGCACGCTCAGGCACCAGGCTCCGACCTCGTGTACCTCGACGGTGCCGACCACCGGGGGATCCGGTGGTCCGAGCCGGTCACGACCGCGGACAGGGCATTCCGACTCACCGCCTGCGAAGACGGTTCACGGCTGCGTGGTCAGTGCCGGATTCGCACCGGCTTCCCCCTGAACGGGCATGATGACGACCCGCACACTCTACCGGGCGGCACCGACCGGGCTCCGGGCCGGGAGGAGCGCCCCGGACGTGTCACTACTCACGTACGCGTCACCACACACGTACGCGTCACCACACGCCCCGCGACGTACGTCACGCACCCAGCGACGCGCATCACACCCATCGCTCATCACTCATCGCTCATCACTCATCGCTCATCACTCACACCGCGACATACGTCACCGGCTCGCTCCCCGGCACCGCCTCCGCGCGCCCGAGCTTCACCAGCCGCCGCAGATGCGCCTCCGCCTCCGAGACGGCGATGTTCCGGGAGCCGTGCGGGATCTGCTCCCAGGGCCGGTTCCACTCCATCCGCACGGCCAGCTCCCACGGCGTCAGCGGCTCCGCCAGCAGCCCGAGCAGCCCGGTCAGCCGCTCCTCGTGATGCCCGAGGAGCTCCCGTACGCGTCCCGCCGCATCGGTGAAGGCGTACTGATGGGCGGGCAGCACCTCGGCGGCCCCGAGCCTGCCGATGCGCTCCAGCGAGTCGAGGTAGTCGCCGAGAGGATCGGTGACCGTGGCGTCGTCCGGGTCCTCGTACAGCCCGATGTGCGGACTGATCCCCGGCAGCAGATGGTCTCCCGAGAAGAGCCGCCCCCGCCCCGGCAGATTGCCCGGGTGCTCCTCCTCCAGGTGCAGGCACACATGCCCCGGCGTGTGCCCCGGCGTCCAGATCGCCCGCAGCCTGCGCCCCGCCAGGTCGAGCAGCTCACCGGGCACGATCTCCCGGTCCGGGAGCGCGGCACGCAGCCCCGGCAGCGTCCGCATCCTGCCCCCGTCGGCCGCGGCGGCCCGCAACGGCGCGAGGTGCTCCTCGGGCGCTCCGACCGCGGTGAGCTTGGCCGCGAGATACGTCAGCCACCTGCCGGGTTGGGACTCCCGGGTACGGCGCACGATCGCGGTGTCCGCCGCATGCATGGCGATCCAGGCCCCGGATGCCTCGCGCACCTGCCCGGACAGCCCGTGGTGGTCGGGATGGTGGTGGGTGATGACCACACCGTGGATGTCGGCCATCTCCGTACCGATGGCGGTGAGGCCGGCCCCGAGAGTGTCCCAGGCCTCGGGATCGTCCCACCCGGTGTCGATCAGCACCGGACCCCGATCGGTGTCCAGGACGTGCACGAGGGTGTGGCCGAGCGGATTGTCCGGGATGGGCACCTTGATGCTGTGCACGCCCCCGCCGTGGTCGGTCACCTGCGTCATGAGGTCCCCATCTCTCTGGACGGCGTACGGCTTCGCGGCTCCGGTGCCTCGCCCCACTGTAACGAGAACTTGTTCCAGTAGTAGCCCCGGTCGACCATCTTGTCCGGGGCGCTGTCGCGGCCGTGGACTCCTGGAACTGGAACTGATATCAGTTCTGACACAGAGTCAGATCATGAGTCGGATGTCGAGTCGGACGTCGAGCCGGATGCCGATTCGGGCAACGCGCCGGGCCGCGGGAGGCAGTAGCCATGACCGAGCTTGTCGAACACGGAAAACTGTTCATCGGCGGGGAGTTGGTCGATCCGCTGGGCCGGGAAGTGATCGAGGTCGTCTCGCCCCACACCGAGCAGGTCATCGGCCGGGTGCCGCATGCCTCCCGGGCGGACGTGGACGCGGCCGTCGCCGCCGGGCGGCGGGCGTTCGACGAGGGGCCCTGGCCCCGGATGAGCCTGGACGAGCGGATCGCGGTGGTGACCAGGATCAAAGACGCGTTCGCCGTCCGGTACGAGGAGATCGCCCGGGTCATCAGCTCGGAGAACGGCACCCCGTACACGTCGAGCGTCATGGTGCAGGCGCTCGCCGCGATGATGGTGTGGGACTCGGCGATCACCGTGGCGCGGGGCTTCCCGTACGAGGAGCGGCGGGCCGGGGCGCTCGGGCCGTTGCTGGTGCGGCGGGAGCCGGTCGGAGTGGTCGCGGCCGTGGTGCCGTGGAACGTTCCGCAGTTCACCGCCGCCGCCAAGCTCGCACCCGCGCTGCTGGCGGGCTGCTCCGCCGTGCTCAAGGTCTCGCCGGAATCCCCGCTGGACGCCTACATCCTGGCCGAGATCGCCGCCGACGCCGGGCTGCCGGAAGGCGTGCTCTCCATCCTTCCGGCCGACCGCGAGGTCAGTGAGTACCTGGTCGGGCACCCCGGCGTCGACAAGGTGTCGTTCACCGGGTCGGTGGCCGCCGGGCGCCGGGTGATGGAGGTCGCCTCCCGCAACCTCACCCGCGTCACACTGGAGTTGGGCGGCAAGTCCGCCGCCGTGATGCTTCCCGACGCCGATCTGGACGCCGCCGTCGCGGGCATCGTCCCCTTCGCCTGGATGATCAACGGCCAGGCGTGCGTGGCCCAGACCCGCATCCTCGTCCCGCGCTCCCGCTACGACGAGACGGCCGAGGCGTTCGCCGCCGCGGCGTCCGCGCTGAAGGTCGGCGACCCGCTCGACCCGGCCACCGAACTAGGCCCCCTGGTCGCGCAGCGCCAGCAGCAGCGCTCGCTCGACTACATCCGGATCGGGCAGGACGAGGGCGCCAAGATCCTCACCGGCGGCGGCCGTCCGGCGTCCCAGGAACGGGGCTGGTACGTCGAGCCGACCCTCTTCGGCGACGTCGACAACTCGATGCGGATCGCCCGCGAGGAGATCTTCGGCCCCGTCATCTGCCTGCTGCCGTACGGTGACGAGGACGAGGCCGTACGGATCGCCAACGACTCCGACTACGGGCTCAGCGGCAGCGTCTGGACCGCCGACACCGAGCGCGGCATCGACATCGCCCGCCGGGTCAGGACGGGCACGTACAGCGTGAACACCTTCAGCCTCGACATGCTCGGCCCGTTCGGCGGGTACAAGAACTCCGGCCTGGGCAGGGAGTTCGGGCCCGAGGGATACGGCGAGTACTTCGAGCACAAGATGATCCACCTGCCGGCCGGATACGAGGGGGCGTGATGGGCGACCGCTGGGCCGTCGAGGTCGACCGGGGGGTCTGCATCGGCTCCGGGATGTGTGTGAACCACGCGCCGGGCGCCTTCGCCCTGGACACCGCCCGCCAGTCCCGCCCGTCGGTCCCGGAGACCGACGCCGACGAGAAGGTCCTGGCGGCTGCGGAGGGGTGCCCGGTCGAGGCGATCACGATCACACTGACCGGCTCGGGAGAGGTCGTCTTCCCGCCGGAGGAGTAGGCCGGGTATGACGGATTCCGCCCGCTGTGCCGGTGGACGGCGGGCGGGTGGACGGCGGGCGGGATCTGTCGGACGCGGCCCGGTCCGCTCTCGCGATCGATCTCGGCGTAGGCAAATGTCGTCGAGTGCACGGCAGGTGATCGAGAGGGCTGCCGTCGCGAGCTCTCGACGTTTCATGGCCCTTGGTCAGGACGGCCCGGCCGACGGCCGGCTGCACGTGGTCGTCGGGGCCACAGCGGGGGAGCCTCAGTCCCGCCTGCCGTGCCGGTGGTGCTTGGCAGCGCCTGCCACCATCCCCCGGATGGGCAGAACGTCCGCGGCCGGGCCGACCGGGGACGGGCCTGTGACGGCTGCCGCTCTTCCGTAGCGTTGGGCGAGAGGAGCGGAGGCGATGCCGTGTGCGAAGACGCTGAGCAGCACGGTGCAGGCGACCACCGGGACGATCGTCCGCGAGACCTGCGGTTCCAGTTCCTCGACCGCCAGCAGGCCGAAGATGACGGATGCCAGCCCGCGCGGGCCGAACCAGCCCACGAACAGGATGGTCTTCCTGTCCAGGCCGCTTCCGGTCAAGGACAGGGCCACTGGCACCATGCGTACCACCGTCAGGCTCAGTGCCGCGTAGAGCACCGTCGGCCAGGTGAGGTGATGGACGGCGGCCGGTACCAGTACGGCACCGAAGAGCAGCCACACCAGAATGGAAGACAGCGAAGCGGACTGCTCGACGAACAACAGCACGCGCCGTGGAGCGCCGTGCGTCGATCCGAAGGCCAGGCCGGCGACGAAGGCGGCGACGAAGCCGTTGCCACCGATCGCGATGGCTGAGGTGTAGCTCAGGAGGGCCAGAGCCAGGACGCCCGCTCCGGCTACGTCCTCGGTGGCCCAGCCCCGGCGCAGGGCGGAGCGCAGCAGCCATCCGGCCGTCAGCCCGAGCACCGTGCCGTAGGCCAGACCGATGGCGAGTTCCACGAGGGCGGTTCCGGGGGCATGAGTGTCCGACGCACTCCCGGCCGCGGCGACTCCGGCCAGGGCGAACACGACGAACGGGGTGGCGATACCGTCGTTCAGACCGCTCTCGACATTGATGAGGCGGCGAATCCTCGCGGGCACCACCGGATTGACCATCATCGTGGCGCCGAGCGCGGCATCTGTCGGGGCGAGGGCGGCCCCCACGTACAGCGCGGCCCAGCCCGACACCCCGGGAAGCAGGCCCGTGGCCAGCAGGGCGCCGAGACCGATACACATCGGCAGTCCGAGCAGCAGAAGTCGCACATACAGACCGAGTTCCGGGCGCAGGGCCTTGAATGACAGCCGCGCGGCATCGGTGAAGAGCACCCAGGCCAGGGTGACTTCGGCGAGAGTTCGCACCGTCCCCGGCGAGGGGGCCAGATGCAGTACCCCGATTCCTTCGCTCAGCAGCAGACCCAGCAGCACGAACGCGACGGGGGCGGTGAGTTCGACGCGCGCCAGTCGCTGCGAGTACAGGCCCCAGAGGAAGAGGAGAAGCAGGATCAGCGAGAAGGTTCCATCCACCCTGGACTCCGTAATCGAGGCAGCACCGTCCACGAAGGCCCGATTCTCGGCGGGTGCGGCGTGCCGAGGACCGAACCGGGCGGAATGCCTGCGGCTTTCACCCGACCAGTGGAATGCACCGCCGATGCGGTGATGGCGAAGGCGTTGGGTGCGGTCCTCCGGCGCATGGTCCAGCGGGCCGTCCGGCGTCCCGGCCCCGGACCCTGCGCAAAACCTGACCGCGCGGACCGGAGACCGGGGGCCGGACACCGCCCCGGACACCGCTCAGGCCGCGCACCCGGTGTCCGTGATCACGAAGTACCCCGCCGGCGACTCCCGCAGGGTGTGGGTGACGAACACGTTGTACAGGCCCATGTCCTGGTCCGAGCCGTTGGCGTACACATGACCGCCCGTGGTGTGCGCCCGGCCCGCCGCCACCTGCGCGTAGTTGGTCGCGGTGAAGCACCGCGCCGGGGCGCCGCCGGTGGTGGTCGCCGTCACCTGGGACGAGGCGGTGCCGGGCGTGCCCGATCCGTCGACCGCCGTCACCGTGTAGCGGTACGCCGTGCCGGCGGTGAGACCGGTGTCCGTGTACGTCGTACCGGCGGTGGCGGCGACCTTTGCACCGTTGCGGTGCACCGCGTACGAGTCCGCTCCCGCGACCGCGTCCCAGGACAGCGAGACACGGTCCGCCGCGACGTCCGTGACACGCAGGCCGGAGGGGGCGGGAAGCTGCTCCCCGCCGCCGGGCACGTCCCGGTCCAGGCCCCAGAAGACGCCGGTGTGGTACGTCGAGCAGATCGCGTTCAGGAAGTACGCGGCCGTCGTCCCGCACTGTTCGGCGCCCGAGCCGGGGCTCACGGCCAGACCGTGGCCCATGCCGGAGACGGAGTACGTCACCACCGCCGGATTCCCCGAGGCGTCGTCGTACACGCTGCGCGTCGTGTTGCCGGGGAGGCTGTCCGTGACCGACGGGGTCTGGCCGATGCCCCAGACGTCCGTCCACTGGTCGCGCAGGGCCGTCGCGTTGGCCGGGTACACCGTGTAGTCGGCGCTGCCCTGCCAGATCGCCACCCGGGGCCAGGGCCCCGCGTACCCGGGGTAGGAGGCGCGCACCTTGTCGCCCCACTGCGCGGGCGTCAGCTTCGGCGGGCCCGTCTGGCAGCCGGACGCACCCGCCTGGCTCGTCGCGCACTGGGCGGGCAGGCCCGAGGCCACGGAGCCGCCCGCGAACACGTCCGGGTAGGCGGCCAGCAGGTCGGCCGTCATCCCGCCGCCCGCCGAGAGGCCGGTGACGTACACCCGGCGGCCGTCCGAGCCGTACTGCTGCTTCGCGTACTCCACCATCTGCACGATCGAGGCGGCCTCGCCCCGGCCCCGGCCGTCCTCGGCCGGATCGAACCAGCCGAAGCAGGACAGCGCGTTGTTGGCGGCCGTGGTCTGCGGGAACACCACGGCGAAGCCCCACAGATCGGCGTACTTCGGCCAGCCCGAGTCCGTGTAGTAGTCGTTCGCGGTCTGCGTGCAGCCGTGCAGGGCGACGACCAGCGGCGCGTTCGCGGGCAGGGACGCGGGGGCGTACTCGTACATCTGGAGGTTGCCGGGGTTCGAGCCGAAGCCGGTGACCTGTTGCAGGCCGCCGGCGGCGGCGGCCGGCGGCGCCGCTCCGGTGGTGCCGAGCATCGCCGCGACGAGGGCGAGAGCGGCGGTGGGGGCGACGCGCCGGAGCAGGCGTCGCAGGATCGATGGGCGCACGGGTGCCTCCCTGAGAGGGCTGGGCCGGCTGATCGGACACTGCCGGCGGACGCTACGGGCCCCGCCCGCCCCCGCCCATGGGCCCGGCTGACACTCCCCGGCACCGGCTATGTGCGGCACCGCCGTTGCGGGCCCCGTCCGGCGGCGGCGGACCGCGCCCGGCCCGGCACACCGACGGCCCGCCGCCGGACCCGCCCCATGTACGCGGCCACCATGCCGACGCACGACGGTGTGTGCACCGACCCCGTGTGACGTGGGCCCCGGCCTCCCTACGGTGACGGCCATGGAGACTCCTCAGCCCCAGGCCCCCGGGCCGGCCCCGCTCACCGTCCCGCCGCCCGCGAACCCGACGCTGACCGGGCGCACCGCGCTGGTGACCGGCGCCGCGAGCGGCATCGGACGGGCCTGCGCACAGGCCCTGGCGGCGGCCGGCGCCCATGTGCACGTGGTGGACAAGGCCGCCGACGCCGCGAAGAGCCTGGCGGAGGCGATCGGCGGGACCGCGTGGGTGGCCGATCTCGCCGCCCCCGACGTGGTGGACACCCTGCCCGCCGACGCGGACATCGTGGTCAACAACGCCGGGCTCCAGCACGTCGCGCCCGTGCACGAATTCCCGCCGGACCGCTTCGCGCTGATCCAGCGCGTCATGGTGGAGACCCCGTTCCGCATCTTGCGCCGGACCCTGCCGGGCATGTACGAACGCGGCTGGGGGCGCGTGGTCAACATCTCGTCGGTGCACGGGCTGCGGGCCAGCCCCTACAAGTCGGCCTATGTGACGGCCAAACACGCACTGGAGGGACTCAGCAAGGTGGTCGCGCTCGAAGCGGCGGAGCACAGGGTGACGAGCAACTGCGTCTGCCCCGGGTACGTACGCACCCCGCTGGTCGAGAACCAGATCGCCGACCAGGCCCGTACGCACGGCATCTCCGAGGAGGAGGTGGTGGGCCGGGTCATGCTGGAACGCAGTGCGATCAAGCGGCTGATCGACCCCGGCGACGTCGCCGAGGCCGTGCTGTGGCTCTGCGGGCCGCGCACCGGGCACATCACCGGAACCTCCCTCTCCATGGACGGCGGCTGGACCGCCAACTGACCCCAGGTCGGCGGCTGGACCGCCGACCGCCCCGCCCGCAGAAACCCGCCCCCTGCGAATCCCGCCCCCTACGAATCCCGGCCGCCCATGTCTGAACCGTCCACCTCCGCCACCTCCGCCGCGCCCCACCTGCGACGCCTGCTCGACCTGCTGGCCGACGACGCCCCCGCCGAGGCGCTGGGCGCCGTCTCCTCGCAGGCGCGGGCCGCCGGGGTGCCCGCGGGCGATCTGGCGGAGGTGGAGCGGGGCACCGCCGCCGCCCTGCGGATCAGGGGCGCCCTGCGCCAGCACCGCCGCCGCGAGCTCCAGCTCACCGCGCTCTTCGACACCGCGGGCGACCTGGCCGCCTCCCGCGACCTGGACGAGGTGCTGAACGCGATCGTCCGCCGGGCCAGGATGCTGCTCGGCACGGACACCGCTTACCTCACCCTCCCCGACGAGGAGGCCGGGGACACCTACATGCGGGTCACCGACGGGTCGGTGTCGGTGGCCTTCCAGCGCCTGCGGCTGGAGCTGGGCGAAGGGCTCGGCGGGCTGGTGGCGCAGACCGCGAGCCCGTACGCCACCCACGACTACCGCACCGACGACCGCTTCCACCACACCCGCGACATCGACTCCGCGGTGCTGGACGACGGGCTCGTCGCCATCCTGGGCGTGCCACTGCTCCTCGGCTCCAGCCGCGGCGGCACCGGAAAGGTCATCGGTGTCCTCTTCGCCGCCGACCGGGCGCCCCGCGTCTTCAGCCCCGACGAGGTCGCCCTGCTCTGCTCGCTCGCCGCCCATGCCGCGATCGCCATCGACACCGCCCGCGCGCTCGCCGACACCCGGTCCGCACTGGACGAACTGGCGGACACCAACGCCGAGTTGGCCGAGGCCAACGCTGCGGTACGGGAGCACTCGGCGGCCATGCGCCGGGCCGAGGAGTCCCATGACCGGCTCACCGACCTGGTGCTGCGCGGCCGGGACGTCAAGGACGTCGCGGCGGCGGTCGCCGGGCTGCTGGACTCCCCGCTGACCATCCACGACCCGGGCGGGCGGCCGCTGGCGGCCGTCCGGCCCGACGGCGCGGACTTCGCCGCCGACGGCATGGACGCCGGATGGCTGGCCGAGACCGCCGAGGAATCCCGTACCGGTGCCCGCGCCGTGCACCGCGACGGCCGGTGGATCTGCGCGGTCCTCGCCGGGCAGGAGCTCCTGGCCGGTCTCGTCCTGCACCGGCGCGGGCAGCTCGACGACTCCGACCGGCGGCTCTTCGAGCGGGCCTCGGTGGTCACCGGACTGCTCCTGCTGCTGCGGCGCACCGTCGCCGAGACCGAGAACCGGATCCGGGGCGAGCTGATCTCCGACCTGCTGACCGACGCGGACCGCGACCCGGCCGGACTCACCGAACGCGGCCGCCGCCTGGGCATCGACCTCGACCGCCCGCATCTGCTGCTGGTGGCCGAGGGCGGGCCCCGGGAGCGGCTGGCCCCCGCCGCGATGCGCTATCTGTTCGGCGGGGACATCCACGGGGTGAGCGCGGAACACGCCGGGGCCGTGGTGCTGCTGGTGGCGGCCGGTGACCCCGGACCGGCCGCGGGCGACGCGGCCCGCGCGGCGGCGGCCCAGCTCGGCCGGCTCGCCCAGACCCCCGTCACCGTCGCCGCCACCGGCCCGGCGCGCGGCGCCCGCGAACTGGCCGCCGCGTACGGGGAGGCCGCCCGTTGCCTGCGCGCGATGCGGGTCCTCGGGCGCACCGGGGAAGGGGCCTGCGTCGAGGAACTCGGCTTCCTGGGCGTGGTCCTGGGCAACGCCCAGGACATCGACGGCTTCGTCTCGGCGACGCTCGGCCCGCTGCTGGAGTACGACGCGCAGCGCGGCACCCACCTGGTGCGCACCCTCGACGCCTACTTCGGCTCCGGGGGCAGTCTCGTCCGCGCCAAGGACGAACTCCACGTGCACGTCAACACGGTGGTGCAGCGGCTGGACCGGGTGCAGGTGCTGCTCGGGCGCGACTGGAACGAACCGGGTCGCGCCCTGGAGCTGCAACTGGCCCTGCGACTCCACCTCTTGGCGGGCGGCCGGGAACGGTAGAAGCCGCCCGCCCCGGCCTCCTCAGGCGCCCGACAGGTCCAGCAGCCGGCCGGCGATCTCCTTGCCGCCCGTCTCCCCCGTCAGCACCGTGTAGTGGTTGACGCCCCGGACCGCGACCGGAGTCACCCGGGTGCCCCCGAGGTCCGCCGCCGCCAGCCGGGTCTCGTCGTACAGGCCCTGCTCCTCGCCCATCAGCCCGCGCTGCGCCCACAGCAGCGTCGCCGGAACGTGCAGCTTCCGGATCGCCGTCAGCACCTCCTCGTCGAAGAGGCCGATGCCGTCGGTGCGCACCGCCTCGATCCGGCAGGTGGAGCGCATGGCGGGCTCGTCCCCGGTCAGATCGCGCTGGATGTACGCGTCCACCTCGTCCGACCAGGCGTCCGCGAACGCGGGGTGCGCCTGCCAGAACGAGCGGTACGCGGCCCGGTCCGGAAAGGTCATCGACAGCCGGTCCATCGCCGGGCCGATCACGGCGGTCATCAGCTCGTCCGGCGCGAGGTGCGTGGGAGCGGGGAAGCCGATGCCGCCGTCCACCAGCAGCAGCGGCCCGAACCGCTCCGGGTGCCGTACGGCGGCCAGCACCGCCACGAACGCGCCCATCGAATGGCCCGCCAGCACCACCCGGCCGGAGCCCAGCGCCGCGGCCACCGCGGCCACGTCGTCGGCGTGCGCGGCGATCCCGTACGGGCCCGGCAGCGCCGAACTCCCGGCCCGGCCGCGCAGATCCGGCGCGACCAGGGTGACCCGGCCGTCCAGCAGCCTCGCCACCGGCCCCCAGGACAGCGCGTTGGCCGTGATGCCGTGCAGGGCGAGGACGACCGGCGCGCCGGGTTCCCGGGCCGGCCACCGGAGCACCGCCAACTCGCCCCCGACGACGGGGACTCGTACCTCTTCGTACGCGATCACGGGCGTCCGTTCTCCTTCCGGGACCTGCTGTCCCTGGACGTTTCGGTGGCGGCGGGCGTACGGCGTGAAGCGGTCAGCCGGGACGGCAGCCGGGCCAGCCCGCCGGGCAGCAGGTGTACCACGGCGACGAACAGCACACCGAGCAGGAACAGTGGCTGGGAGAGCGGCACCCGCAGCACCGCGGGCAGTTCGGCGACCGCGCCCGAGCCGGCCAGATCACCGAGCCGGTGATCCGCCCAGGTGTAGAGGATGCCGCCGGCCATCGGCCCCCACCGGGTGCCGGACCCGCCCAGCACCACCATCACCAGCAGCGACAGCGTGAAGTCGGAGGTGGTGGTCTGCGGGGTCGAGCCGCCGGTGAGCAGCAGGTGCACCAGGCCGCCGAGCGCGGCCAGGGCGCCCGCCAGGACGAAGGCGGTGAGCTTGAACCCGTACGGCTTCAGCCCCAGCACCTCCACCCGGCGTTCGTTCTCCTTGATGCCCTCCCAGACGCGTCCGGTGGGGGAGTTGACCGCCCGGTGGACGACGGCGAGGGTGAGGACCAGATAGCCGAGCGCCAGCCAGTAGAGGTTCGCGGTGTTCTCGATGCCGACCAGCCCGGACGGCAGCAGGTCGGCGGGGGCGGCCCGGCCCTCCTCGCCGCCGGTCAGACCGCCGGGGTTGCGGGAGACCAGGATCGATCCCGCCTGGGCGAACGCCAGCGTCACCATGGAGAAGCCGATGCCGGTGACCCGCAGGCTCACCGAACCCAGGACCAGCGCGAGCGCGACCCCGCAGCAGAGGCCGAGCAGTGCGGACACGGCGAACGGGAGGCCCGCCTCCAGCAGGAACATGTTGGTGGCGTAGCTGCCCGCCGCGAAGTAGAGCGCATGCCCGAAGGAGAGCAGCCCGGTGCGGCCGAGCAGCAGGTCGTAACCGGTCGCCAGGGCACCGAACAGCAGGCAGGTGGCGAGGAGTTGGAGACTCCCAGGGCTGCCGAGCGGACCGTCCAGGAGTCCCGGCAGCGGCAGCGCGCTGAACGGGGCGAGGGCCAGTACCAACAGCACGGCGGCGGGCCACCAGCGGCGCAGCAGCCGGACGGCGCTCCCGGACGGCTGCACGGCCGGGGTCTTTCCGCCGGTGCGGTGTTGTGTCTCGGTGGCGGTGCTCACGCGAGCCTCCCGGTCAGTCCGCGCGGCCGTACGAGCAGCAGCGCGGCGAGCAGGACGACGACCGCCAGATCGCCGAGGCCCGCTGCGGTGTAGTAGTTGGCGAACTGCTGGACCAGGCCGATGACGACGGCCGCCACGGCGGCGCCGCTCACCGACCCCATGCCCCCGGTGACCACCACGACGAACGCGAAGATCAGCAGCGAGGTGCCCTGACGCGGGTCGACCGAGCCGAAGTACAGGCCGCCGAGCGCCCCGCCGAGCGCGGCCACGCAGCCGCCGATCGCGAAGACCAGCGTGAACGCCTTCCGCACGTCGATGCCGAGCGCGGTGACCATCGCCCGGTCCTCGACCCCGGCCCGTACGACCAGACCGTGCCGGGTGCGGCCGAGGAAGAGCCGCAGCGCCACGAGGACGACGAGGGCCGCCGCGACCAGGACCAGCCGGTTGACCGGCACCTGGGCGCCGAACAGGCCGAACGTGCCGGACAGTGCCTTCGGGCCCGGGAAGGTACGGGCGTCCGAGCCCCAGATGCCCGAGAGCAGGGCCGGGACGGCGAGCCCCACCCCGACGGTGGCGAGGACCTGCTCGCGCGGCCGGGTGTAGAGCGGGCGGACGACGGCGAGTTCCAGCAGCACGGCGGCCGCGGTGCCCACCGCCGTACCGAACAGGACGGCGAGGGCGAAGCCCGCCCCGCCCGGACCGGCGCCCGGCAGATGGCCGGAGGCCGCCCACCAGGTGCCGTACGCGCCGATGGAGAGCAGCGCCCCGTGCGCGAAGTTGAGCACGTCCATCAGCCCGAAGATCAGTGAGAGTCCCGAGGCGATCAGGAAATAGAGGGCTCCCAGACCGAGTCCGGTCATGGTGAGCAGAACGACGGTGGACATCAGGAATCCGCCTCCACGGAAGGTACTTCGGTGGCCGGGCCGTGTCCCACGCCCAGCAGGCGCCGTGCGGCTTCCGCGTCGCCCAGCAGCTCGGCGGCCGGCCCCTGGTGGGCCGTGCGGCCGTCGGCGAGCACCGCGCAGTGCCGGGCCAGGCGCCGCACCACGGCGAGGTTCTGCTCCACGAGCAGCACCGGCACCGCCTCGGCGGCCCGCTCAAGGACCTGGGCGACCTCGGTGACCACCTTCGGCGCCAGACCCTTGGTGGGTTCGTCGGCGATGATCAGCCGGTTGCCGTTGAGGAGGGTGCGGCCGATCGCCACCATCTGCTGCTGCCCGCCGGACAGTGTCCCCGCCAACTGCCGCTCCCGGCTCTTCAGTTCGGGGAACAGCTCGTGGACGAGCGGGTACGCGGGTTCGCCCGCGCCGCGCCGCTCGGCCAGCCGCAGGTTCTCCGCGACGGTCAGCCCGGCGAAGACGCCGCGGTCCTCGGGCGCGTAACCGATGCCGAGGCGCACCACGGTGTGGGTGGGCATCGACACGGTCTCCGCGCCGTCCAGCCGCACGCTGCCGGTGCGCGGGACGAGGCCGAGGACGCCGCGCACGGTCGTGGTCTTCCCGGCGCCGTTGCGGCCGAGCAGCGCGGTCACGCCGTGCCGGGCGACGTCCAGGTCCACGCCGTGCAGGATGTGCCGGCCGCCGATCAGGACCCGCAGGTCCCGTACGGCGAGCAGGGTTCCGGTCGTCACAGCCCCTCCCCGAGATAGGCCTGCTGGACGGTCGGATCGGCGGTCACTGCCTCGGGGGTGTCCAGCGCCAGCAGCCTTCCGTGGTGCATCACGGCGAGCCGGTCGGCCAGCCCCAGCAGGACGTCCATGTGGTGTTCGACCATCAGGACCGTGCGGCCCTCGTCCCGGTGCAGGGCGCGGATGAGTTCGGTCAGCGCGGGGACCTCCTCCGCACTGACCCCGGCCATCGGCTCGTCCAGCAGCATCAGCCGGGGCTCGCCCACCAGCAGCACCGCGAGCTCAAGCTTCCGCTTCTCGCCGTGCGACAGCTCGGCCGCCGTCGCCCGTGCCCGGTGGCCCAGACCGGTGCGTTCCAGTACGCCGTCCACCTCGGCGGTGTACCGGGAGGCCCGCCGCCACAGCCGGTGGGAGCCGCCCCGGGCCGCCTGCGCGGCCAGCCGGACATGGTCGGCCACGCTCATCGCCGGCCAGAGGCTGGACGTCTGGAACGTGCGGCCGATGCCGCGCCGCGCCCGTGCGTGCGCGGGCCGGTCGGTCATGTCCGTGCCGTCCAGCGCGATGGTGCCGGAGGTGGCCGTGGTCAGCCCGCTGATCAGGTTGAACAGGGAGGTCTTGCCCGCCCCGTTGGGGCCGATGAAGGCCAGGAACTCGCCCTCGTGGACGTCGAATGTGACGTCCTCGACGATCGTGGCCCCGCCGACGCCCCAGCCGAGCCCGTCCAGTCGGAGCACCGGGGCGGCGGTCCGCGCCCCGCCCGGGTGCCGCGCGGTGGTGTCCGGTGCGGTCATCGCTCAGCCCGCCGAGGGCTTCGCGGGCGGCGCCACCTCGTCCATCGGCTCGGTGGTCACCAGCTCCGGCCGGGCACCGGCGCCCGACCCCCGAAGCTTCGCGACGAACATCGGCTGCACCAGGGCGTGGTCCTCGGCACGGACCTGCTCCTTGCCCTTCACCCCGTCGAAGCTCCAGCCCTCCAGGGCCTTCACCATGGCGGCGGTGTCGGTGGCGCCGCCCTGCTCGACCGCGCGCACCACCATCTGCGCGGCGGTGAAGCCGTCGGGGGTGAACAGGTCCGGGCTGCCGCCGGCCTTGGCGACCGAGTCGAGCATCGACTTCTCCACGGCGTTGCCGCCGCCCGCGCCGGGGAAGTAGTGCGCCAGGAACGACACCTTGGAACCGGCGGCGCCGAAGACCGGGTACGAGGCCGTCCCGGCGAGGCCCGTGACGACCTTGCCCGCCTCCAGCACGCCCTGCTGGTCCAGCGCGGTCCACAGCGCCGGTGCGGTCGAACCGGCCCAGGCGACGAAGACCAGATCGGGCCCGCCCGCCTTCACCTGCCGGGCGAACGGGGTCAGGTCCGTGGCGCTGGGCGGGGCCAGTACGGAGCCGACCTTCGCGCCCCTGGCACCGAGGACGGCCTTCACCGCGGCGACGTTGGCCTGGCCGAACGTGGAGTCCTGGGCCAGCACCGTGACCTTCTTGCCCTTGGCCTCGCCGAGCATCGCCCCGGCGGTGAGGATGTCCTGGTAGGACTGCCGGCCCGACCGGAAGGTGTAGTCGTTGATGCCGGTGACGGCGTCGGTGGCGGCCGGGCCGCTGATGTACAGCACCTTGTTCTGGGCGGCGAGCGGCGCCATCTGGAGCGCGACCCCGGAGTCGGTGGTGCCGGCCAGCACCTTGTAGCCCTTGCCGATCAGGTTCTTCGCCGCGGAGACCGCCTTGCCCGGATCGCCCGCGTCGTCCTGCTCGGTGACCTCGATGCGGTGCCCGGCCACCTTCCCGGTGCCCTTCGTGGCGTGGTCCAGCCCCGCCATGAATCCGTCGCGGTACTGCTTGCCGTAGTCCGCGAGGAGCCCGGTGCGGGAGTACACCAGGCCCACCTTGACGGTCCGGTCCTTCGCGTCCCCGGCGGAGCCGGAATCGCTCTCGCCGGCCTTTCCGGCGGCGGTGCATCCGGCGAGCACCAGACCGGCGCAGCTCAGTGCGACGGCGGCGTGGAGGGATCTGCGGTGACGGACGGTGCCTGTGGCTCTGCGACGCATGGTGACCGGCTCCTCGGCGTGTTCATGTGATGTCGCCGAACCGTATGAACACCGTGCCGCCGTCGACATGGTGCAGAGCGCCCCACCTGACGCGGTGCGCATGTGGGGGCCGCACATGGGCCCGGAAGGAGAAGGCCGCGCCGGGGAACCGGATCGTACGGTTCCCCGGCGCGGCCGGTGACTCGATGCGTGCGTGCGTGCGCGTGCGTCGCGGGCGGCGGCCCGTCACATCGCGCTGATGCCCTGGATCGTGGCCACGGTCACGCCGACCAGGGCGAAGGCGACGCCGACCCAGCCCATCGCGATGCCGGCCACCGCCTGGCCGCGGCCGCCGCCCTCGCCCCGGTCGGCCATCCGCTTCGCGGAGACGCCGAGGCACAGCGCGATGATCGGCAGGATGATCGGGATGAGCACCAGGCCGAGGATGCCGAGGACCATCGAGGCGGTGGCCTTTCCGCTGGGCAGCGGGGCGGCACCGGCGTATCCGTGGCCGACCGGGGGCTGGGCGCCGTATCCCGGTCCGCCGGGGGCCTGGATCGCCGTCGCGCCGCCTGCAATGCCTGACTGGTCAGCCATGTCTTCCTCTCCATCGGTGCTGGTCATGACCATGTTAGGGAGCCGTCTGTGATCCTTTCGGTCAGAACGGTGTGAGGAATGTGATGAAAGTGCCACGAGGTCGGGCCCACTTGTGCTATTGCGGGTCCGTGGGCTTTGTTACGTCGATCAGCCGGCACACCGTGTCGATGTCGATCTTCACCTGGGCGATCGACGCCCGCCCCGACAGCCAGGTGATCAGCGCGGAGTGCCAGGTGTGCTCGATGACGCGGACCGCGGACAGCTGCTCCGGTGTCGGATGCTCCAGACCCATCGCGTCCAGGATGATCGCCGTCGTGATCCGCGAGACGGTGTCCACCTCCGGGCTGACACTGCGGTCCGCGAAGGTCAGCGCCCGCACCATCGCGTCCGCCAGATGCGGCTCGCGCTGGAGTGCGCGGAAGGCCCGCATCAGGGTGTCGGCCACCCGCTGAGCCGGGTCCTCGCCGGCCGGCGGGCGTTTGTGCAGCGTCGTGTGCATGTGCTGGAGCTGGTCCTGCATGGTGGCGACCAGCAGATGGATCTTGGACGGGAAATAGCGGTACAGCGTGCCCAGGGCGACCCCGGCCTCCTCCGCGACCTCACGCATCTGCACCGCCTCGAAGCCGCCCCGGCCGGCGAGCTGGGCGCTGGCGTGCAGGATGCGGCGGCGGCGGGCCTCCTGCCGTTCGGTCAGGGGCGGCGATGCCGGCTTGGCCTCAGCTGTCATGTGTCCCCATCCATGGCTTCTGTCCGCGACCGGAGGGAGGCGCTCGGTCTCCCGGGGGCGCACAGCATGCCAGCGTCCCCGGTGGTGGCGCGAATCACCTGATCCGGCCGTTGCACCGACGCTACCTGCCGGTAGATTCGTAGCTCATTGAACGATCCAGTCTGAAACTTGTTCTAGATTAGCGTGAGCGGTTACGCTCCGGCGAACACGCAGTGAGAAGGGGGCCGAGTGTGACCGCTGAGGCCATAGAGTCGGGCCCCCGCACGGGCAGCGACACCTCCGGCACCGCCGATGACCGTCCGTTGCGCATCGCACTCCTCACCTACAAGGGCAACCCCTTCTGCGGCGGCCAGGGCGTCTACGTACGCCACCTCGCCCGCGAGCTCGCCCGCCTCGGCCACAGCGTCGAGGTGATAGGCGCCCAGCCCTATCCGGTGCTCGACGAGGGCGTCCCGCTCACCGAGCTGCCGAGCCTGGACCTCTACCGCCAGCCCGACCCGTTCCGCACCCCGAAGCGCGGTGAGTACCGCGACTGGATCGACGCCGCCGAGGTCGCCACCATGTGGACCGGCGGCTTTCCGGAACCGCTCACCTTCAGCCTGCGCGCCCGGCGCCATCTCGCCGCCCGCCGCGGCGAGTTCGACGTCATCCACGACAACCAGACGCTCGGCTACGGCCTCCTCGCCGACCTCGGCGCCCCGCTCGTCACCACGATCCACCACCCCATCACCGTCGACCGGCAGCTGGACCTGGACGCCGCCGACACCCGCCGCCGACGCGCCTCCATACGCCGCTGGTACGGCTTCACCCGGATGCAGAAGCGGGTCGCCCGCAGGCTGCCCTCGGTGCTCACCGTCTCCGGCTCCTCCCAGCAGGAGATCGTCGACCACCTCGGGGTGCGCCCGGACCGCATCCACGTCGTCCACATCGGCGCGGACACCGACCTCTGGTCGCCGGACCCCTCGGTCGCCGAGGTGCCCGGCCGGATCGTCACCACCTCCAGTGCCGACGTCCCGCTGAAGGGTCTCGTCCACCTCGTCGAGGCGCTCGCCAAGCTCCGTACCGGGAACCCGAACGCGCACCTCGTGGTCGTCGGCAAGCGGGCCGAGGACGGACCGGTCGCACAGGCCATCGAGCGGCACGGACTCCGGGACGCCGTCGAGTTCGTCAAGGGCATCAGCGACGCCGAGCTCGTCGACCTGGTGCGCGGCGCCCAGATCGCCTGTGTCCCCTCGCTGTACGAAGGCTTCTCGCTGCCCGCCGCCGAGGCCATGGCCACCGGCACCCCGCTCGTCGCCACCACCGGCGGCGCGATCCCCGAGGTCGCGGGCCCGGACGGCGAGACCTGCCTGGCCGTCCCGCCCGCCGACGCCGGGGCGCTGGCCGACGCGCTCGCCCGGCTGCTCGGCGACCCCGAGCTGCGGGCCCGGCTCGGCGCCGCCGGCCGGGACCGGGTGCTCTCCCGCTTCACCTGGAAGCAGGCCGCCATCGGAACCGCCGCCCTCTACCGCGACGCGATCGCCGCCCGGTCCGGTGCCACGCGCCCCGGCCGCTGACACCGCCGCCCGTTTCCGTCGTACCCGCCCCCCGACCTCCCCCGACCGCGAAAGCAGGCATTCGTGCTGACCGTGGACTTCACCCGCTTCCCGCTCGCCGCAGGTGACCGAGTGCTCGACCTGGGCTGCGGCGCCGGACGCCACGCCTTCGAGTGCTACCGGCGCGGCGCCCAGGTCGTGGCCCTCGACCAGAACGGCGAGGAGATCCGCGAGGTCGCGAAGTGGTTCGCCGCGATGAAGGAGGCCGGCGAGGCCCCGGAGGGAGCCACCGCCACCGCGATGGAGGGCGACGCGCTCAACCTGCCGTTCCCCGACGAGTCGTTCGACGTCGTGATCATCTCCGAGGTCATGGAGCACATCCCCGACGACAAGGGCGTGCTCGCCGAGATGGTCCGGGTGCTCAGGCCCGGCGGCCGGATCGCGATCACCGTGCCCCGGTACGGCCCCGAGAAGGTCTGCTGGACGCTCTCCGACGCCTACCACGAGGTCGAGGGCGGCCACATCCGCATCTACCGGGCCGACGAACTGCTCGGCAAGATCCGCGGCGCCGGCCTCAAGCCGTACGGCACCCACCACGCCCACGCCCTGCACTCGCCGTACTGGTGGCTCAAGTGCGCCTTCGGAGTGGGCCGCGACGGCAAGGACGCAGCGCTGCCGGTCCGCGCGTACCACAAGCTGCTGGTCTGGGACATCATGAAGAAGCCGATGGCGACCCGGGTGGCCGAGCAGCTGCTGAACCCGGTCGTCGGCAAGAGCTTCGTGGCGTACGCGACCAAGCCGCACCTGCCCGCGGCCGCCGCGGCCGAGGACCTCACCGAGGCCGAGGCGTGACCGTTCCCGAGCAGACCGAGCACCTCGTACTGCCCGGGGTCCTCACCGCCGAGGAGGCCGCCGAGACCGTCGCGGCCCTGCTCGCCGTGCAGCGCCGGGACGGCGCCCTGCCCTGGTTCCGCGGCCACCACCTCGACCCGTGGGACCACACCGAGGCCGCCATGGCCCTCGACGTGGCGGGCGAGCACGCCGCCGCGGAGCGCGCGTACGACTGGCTGGCCCGGCACCAGAACGAGGACGGCTCCTGGTACGCCGCGTACCAGGACGGCGACCCGGACCGGCCGACCGACCGCTCGCTGGAGACCAACTTCTGCGCGTACGTGGCCGTCGGCGTCTGGCACCACTACCTCGCCACCGGCGACGACGCGTTCGCCGACCGGATGTGGCCGACCGTCTACGCCGCCGTCGAATTCGTCCTGCGGCTCCAGCAGCCCGGCGGCCAGATCGGCTGGAAGCGCGAAGCCGACGGAACCCCCGTCGACGACGCGCTGCTGACCGGCTGCTCCTCCATCCACCAGGCGCTGCGCTGCGCGCTCGCCCTCGCCGAACGGCGCGAAGAGCCGCAGCCCGACTGGGAGTTGGCGACCGGCGCGCTGAGCCACGCGATCCGCGGCCACCCGGAACGCTTCCTGGACAAGAGCCGCTACTCGATGGACTGGTACTACCCGGTCCTCGGCGGCGCGCTCACCGCGACCGCCGCCAAGGAGCGGATCGAGGAGAGCTGGGACCGCTTCGTGGTCCCCGGCCTCGGGGTGCGCTGCGTGCTGCCCAACCCCTGGGTGACCGGCGGCGAGAGCTGCGAACTCGCCCTGGCGCTCTGGGTGATGGGCGAGTCCGACCGGGCGCTGGAGATCCTCCAGTCCATCCAGCATCTGCGCGCCGAGGGCGGCATGTACTGGACCGGGTACGTCTTCGAGGGCAACCGGGCGTTCTGGCCGGAGGAGCTCACCACCTGGACCGCCGGATCGCTGCTGCTCGCGGTCGCCGCGCTCGGCGGCGACGAGGCGACCGCGGAGGTCTTCGGCGGCGAACACCTGCCGCGCGGGCTGGAACCGGACTGCTGCCGTTAGCCCGGGTACCGGCCGGGTGGCTGGGGGAAGCGGCACTCGACCGCCGCCTCCCTCAGCCGGTTCCGCACCCTGCGCGGATACCTACGCCGGGGTGCTGAGCACGGCGTACAGGGCGTAGAGCACCACGGGCAGCGCTCCCACGAGCCCCGTCACGGCGGCGATCACCGAGGGCAGCCGCTTGTTTGTCCGCAGTGACCTGATGAGGTAACCGACCAATACGAAATAGGCCAGAGTGACCACGACTCCGGCCCACAGCACAGGTGGACTGATTGATTGCATGACAATGCTCGTTCTCCCTATGACGGTGCCCAGTCCGGATCTGCTGCGCTCGCCAACAGGCAGGCCATACAGGGCCCTTGGCAGGGGCCGGCCCATCCGCCGTTCGCGGCAACGGAATGACGGTAGCTCAAAGTCGCTTGACTGAGCTAGAGTTGACGAAAAGCGCAGCACGAATCGATCGGCTGTCGGGCCGGGCGGTCGGGGCCCGGGATGCCACTCCCGGGAACCCCGCCTCGGCGCAGCCCCGGACTGGGCAAGTCACAGAGTGCGATGCGCACATAGTGCCAGGCGCCGATAAACGATCCGTATACGTCTGCTAAACGAGTTGGTACGCTGTCGAAAGGGGGGCAGCGATGGATGACGCGTCACGGTTGTTGAAGCATCGTCCCGCCGTGTCGCCCGATGGGCCGACGGCACTGCGCTTCAGCGTGCTCGGCCCGGTGCGCGCCTGGCGCGGAACCGAGCAGCTGTCGACCGGATCACCGCAGCAGCGTGGCCTGTTGGCCGCCCTGCTGCTGCGCGAGGGCCGCACGGCGACCGCGGCCGAACTGATCGACTCGCTGTGGGGCGACGAGCCCCCGTCGCAGGGGCTGGCCGCCGTCCGGACGTACGCCTCCCGGCTGCGCAAGTTCCTCGACCCGGGCGTCCTGGTGAGCGAGTCGGGCGGTTACGCGATCCGGGGCCTGCCCGACGGAGCCCTGGACCTGTCGGCGGTGCAGGATCTCGCGGAGCGGGCGGAGCGGGCCAGGGCCGACGGGGAGCTGGGCCGCGCGAGTGAGCTGCTCCGCAGGGCGCTGGCCCTGTGGGACGGCGAGCCGCTGTCGGGGGTGCCGGGCCCGTACGCGGAGACCCAGCGCATGCGCCTGGAGGAATGGCGACTCCAGCTGATCGAATTCCGCCTGGACACGGAGCTGGAGCAGGGCCACCACGCGGAAGCGGTCTCGGAACTCACATCGCTGACGGCGGTGCACCCACTGCGCGAGCGGCTGCGGGAACTGCTGATGCTGGCGCTGTACCGCAGCGGCCGCCAGGCGGAGGCGCTGGCGGTGTACGCCGACACCAGACGGCTGCTGGCGGACGAACTGGGCGTGGAACCCCGCCCCGCCCTGGCGGAGTTGCAGCGCCGGATCCTGCAGGCGGACCCGGCCTTGGCGGAACACTCCGCCCCGGAGCCCGAGCCGGCCGTGGCCCCCGTACGGCCCGCCCAACTCCCCGCGACGGTCCCCGACTTCACGGGCCGCGCGCGGTACGTGGAGGAGCTGGGGGAGGTGCTGGCATCGGCCAACGGCCAGGTCATGGCGGTGTCGGCCCTGTCGGGAATCGCGGGCGTCGGCAAGACGACGCTGGCGGTGCACGTCGCTCACCGGGCCCGCCCGGAATTCCCCGACGGCCAGCTGTACGTGGACCTTCAGGGCCTGCGGGCGACGAGGACCGGGCCCGAGACGGTCCTGGGTTCCTTCCTGCGCGCCCTGGGCACGCCGGACGCGGCGATCCCCGACTCCCTGGAGGACCGGGCGGCGCTGTACCGCTCGGTCCTGGACGGGCGGCGGGTGCTGGTGCTCCTGGACAACGCGCACGACACCGCCCAGGTGAGACCGCTGCTGCCGGGCACGGAGGGATGCGCCGCGCTGATCACGGCCAGGGGGCACATGGGCGACCTCGCGGGCGCCCGTCTGGTGGACGTGGACGTGCTGAGCCCGGAGGAGGCCCTGCTCCTGTTCACCAGGATCGTCGGCCAGGAACGTGTCGCCGGCGAGCGTGCGGCGGCGCTCGACGTCGTTGCCGCGTGCGGCTTCCTGCCGTTGGCGATCCGGATCGCCGCGTCGCGGCTGGCGGTGCGGCGGACCTGGACCGTTTCGGTACTGGCCGCGAAGCTGGCGGACGAGCGGCGGCGACTGGACGAGCTGCAGGCCGGTGACCTGGCGGTGAAGGCCGCCTTCGAGCTGGTCTACGGGCAGTTGGAGTCCGCGCAGGCGCGCGCGTTCCGTCTGCTGGGCCTGGCGGACGGGCCGGACATCTCCCTGCCGGCCGCCGCGTCCATGCTCGGCCTTCCCGAGGAGGACACCGAGGAACTCCTGGAGTCCCTCGTCGACACCTCGCTGGTGGAGTCGGCGGCACCGGGCCGGTACCGATATCACGACCTGCTCCGCCTCTACGCACGTGCCTGCGCGGAGCGCGACGAGCGACCGCCGGGCGAGCGGGCGGCGGCCCTGTCCCGGTTGCTCGACTTCTACCTGGCCACCGCGGCGGGCGTGTACGCGCTGGAGCGGCCCGGCGACCGCCTGATCGAGCACCTGGAGCCGACCGCCGGCGACGGGCTGGTGTTCACCGACCGCGCCGCGGCGCTGGACTGGCTGTTCGGCGAAGCGAGGGCGCTGCTGTCCGCGGCCCATCAGGCCGTCGGCACGGGCGAGTTGCGCAAGGCGGCCGATCTGCTGCTGGCGACGCGGGACCTCGCCGAGTCCGGCAGCGAATTCACCCGCTACGAGTCGGCGGTCACGGCCTTGCGGGACGCCGCAGCGGCAACCGGCGACGAGCGGACCGAGGGCCGGACACGAACCGCTCTCGCCCACCTGCACTCCCTCGCGGGCCGTTTCCGGGAGGCGGACCACGAAGCACGCGAGGCAGTACGGCTCGGTGGTTCGACCGGCGACTCCTGGACCATGGGCGACGCGCTCAACAGCAGGGGCGTCATCGCGCTCTACCAGAACCGGCACGAGGACGGGGAGGCCCATCTCTCCCGCGCCGTCGTGTACTTCCGTGCGCTCGGCGACCGCCCCGGGGAGGCCGCCGTCCTGTGCAACCTCTCGCGGATGCACCTCGCGACCGGCCGGACCGCGAGCGCCATCGCGCTGGCCCGGCAGGGCATCGAGATCTACGACGCGATGGGCAGCACCGTGCGCGGCGCCAACGGCCGCTACGTGCTCGCTCTGGCCCTCACCCGGAGCGGCGAACTGGACTCCGCGAGCGACTGCCTCCACGAGGTACTGGACGTCTTCCGTGAGGGCCGTCAGAAGCTGTGGGAGGGCATGAGCCTGTTCCGGCTGGCCGAGGTCGACCTCGCCGCCCGGCGCCCGGCACAGGCCGCGGTCAACGCCGAGACGGCGCTGATCACGCTGAGCGGAATCGGCGGGGAGTGGCGTCGGGCCAACGTATTGACCGTGCTCGGCCACGCGCTCTCGGAACTGGGCCAGACCGGCCGTGCCGTCGCTTCGTGGAACGAGGCGCTCGACGTCTACGAGCGGCTGGGCGCCCCGGAGGCCGAGGCGGTGCGCATGCTGCTCCTCGACGGGCACCCGGACCGGACGTACAGCGTCGCCTGACGGGGCCGCCGCACCGGCCGGTCCTCATGTCCCCGTCGCACGCCCCGGACCGGGAACCCGGACGGCGTTTCCCGAGTGGCACGCCGTTCCCGGGCGGGCGAACCTTACCGAGAGTGGCCGAAGGTGTCACTCCCTGTACATATCGCCCTGATGTGCCCGGCCAGGGAGGCCCGCTGTGCCCAGTTCCGCCGCGACCGGTCCCGTACCGCTCCGCCGTCTGATCGTCTCGCTGCTGCTGTCCTGCGCCCTGGTCGTGGGCGCCACCGCGTGCGGCGGCGGCGACAAGAGCGGTACGAGCAGTTCGGCGTCCCCGAGCGGCACCTCGTCGGCCGAGGCGCAGAAGTTCGCCAAGACCCGGTTCGTCACCAACGCGGGGCTCGCGGCCGGTGCGACGTACCAGTGGATCGTGAAGCCCTACCGGGCGGGCAAGTTCAAGAAGGGTGCCGACGGGCGGACGTTCGCGCTGGTCAAGGCCGGGCTCGCGGGCGGCTTCGCCTACAACCGGCTGAAGGCGGCGGCGGTCAACGCCAAGGGCGACCCGCTGCTGTCCAAGGCGGTCGCGCCGCTGACGGCGGGCATCGAATCGCTCAAGGGGCTCGCCGAAAAGCTCCGCAAGGGACAGGCCGGCGAGGGCGACATCGGCGCCTTCGAGAGCGTGATCAGCGGTATCAAATCGGCCGGCAGCAGCGTGGGCGCCGAGGTGAAGGACAAGGTGCCCAGCACGTCGCAGCTCGGCGGGTAATCGGTGGGGTCCGGCTCATGATCGAACTAGGGTGCGTGGCATGAGCCGACTGACGCACGACCGCTACTGTGACGAAATCATCGCCCGCACCAGTGCGTTGAGGGCCACGATCCATGGCGCGGACCTCGGCGCCACCGTCCCGACCTGCCCCGACTGGACCCTGCGCGAGCTGGCCCTCCATGTCGGCCGGGCCCATCGCTGGGTCGGCGAGATCGTACGTACCAGGGCCACGGAAGAGGTCCCGGAAGAGCGGGTACCGGAGGACACCCCCGGGAGCGACGACCCCGCCGCACTCGACGCCTGGCTGGCGGAGGGCGCGGCGCGGACCGTCGAGGCGCTGCGGGCCGCGGGCCCGGACGAGGCGGTGTGGTCCTGGGCGTGGGAAGGGAGCACGGGCTTCTGGGCGCGGAGGATGGCGCACGAGACGATCGTCCACCACGCCGACGCGGCACTCACCGCGCGGACCGGCTACGAGGTGGCGCCGGAGCCGGCCTCCGACACGATCGAGGAGTGGCTGGAGATCGTCGCCTTCGCGCAGGCCGCGGGCGACAAGGAGGCCGCCGAGCTGACCGGGGCCGGGCGCTCCATCCACCTGCACGCCACGGACGTACCGGACGCCGAGTGGCTGATCGAGTTCGGCGAGGACGGCTTCACCTGGCGCCGCGCGCACGAGAAGGCGACCGTCGCGCTGCGGGGCCCGCTCACCGACGTCATGCTGGTCTTCAACCGGCGGCTGGCGCCGGACAGCGACCGGGTCGAGGTGCTCGGTGACGCGGAGCTGCTGGACTTCTGGCTGGAGCGCGCCGCGTTCGGCTGAGCGGCCACCCGGTGCCGTTGTGCGGGCCGGGCCGGGCTGAGCGAAGCTGGAGGGGAGAGCACCCAGTGTCCGGCGGCCCCGTGGAGGTGCCGATGGAGCCAGTCCGCGCCCTGAAACGGATCGCCTTCCTGCTGGAACGCGGCAGGGCCGACACCTACCGCGTGCGGGCCTTCCGCGCCGCCGCCGACGCGGTGGCCGCGATGGCGGACGGCGAGGCCGGGCGGCGGGCGGCGGCCGGTTCGCTGGAGGCGGTCAAGGGCATCGGGCCGAAGACCGCGCAGGTGATCCGGGAGGCGGTGGCCGGGGACGTACCCGGCTATCTGGAACGGCTGGAGAAGGAGGCCGCGACCGGGCCCCACGAGGGCGGCGCGGACCTCCTCGCGCTCCAGCGCGGCGACTGCCACCTGCACTCCGACTGGTCGGACGGCGGCAGCCCGATCGAGGAGATGGGGCGCACCGCGGCGGAGCTGGGCCACGAGTGGGCGGTCCTCACCGACCACTCGCCCCGGCTGACCGTCGCGAACGGCCTCTCCCCGGACCGGCTGCGCAGGCAGCTGGACGAGGTCGCCGAGCTGAACGCGCGATGGGCGCCGTTCCGGCTGCTCACCGGCATCGAGTGCGACATCCTCCCCGACGGCTCCCTCGACCAGGAGGACGAACTGCTGGAACAGCTGGACGTCGTCGTGGTCTCCGTCCACTCCGAGCTGCGGATGGCCCCGGCCCCGATGACCAGGAGGCTGCTCGCGGCCGTCCGCCATCCGCGGGCCGACATCCTCGGCCACTGCACGGGGCGGCTGGTCGCGGAGCGCAAGCGCCCGGAGTCCCGGTTCGACGCGGACGCGGTCTTCGCCGCCTGCGCGGAGGCCGGCACCGCCGTGGAGATCAACAGCCGGCCGGAACGGCTCGACCCTCCCCGCGGGCTGCTGAGCCGCGCCGTCGCGGCGGGCACCCTCTTCGCCGTCGACACCGACGCCCACGCGCCCGGACAGCTGGACTGGCAGATCCACGGCTGCGCCCGCGCCGAGGAGTGCCTGGTCCCGGCGGAACGCGTCGTCACCACCTGGCCGGCCGACGACCTCCTGGCCTGGTCACGCGGGGGCACGATCCCGGAGCGGGCCCGCTCCGGGGTGGACGGGGCCGTCGGCGCGGCCCCGGGACAGGAGCGGTGAAGCCATGACGGCGACAAGCGTGCGAGGCATCGACCACATCGGGGTCACGGTCCCCGACCTGGAGACCGCGACCCTCTTCCTCGCGAGGGCCTTCGGCGCCGAGGTGCTCTACGACACCCTGCGCCGCCAGGACGGACCCAACGGCGGCCCGGACGTCGAGCGCAGGCTCGGCGTCCCGGCGGGCACCCAGCAGCTGGCGATCAGGATGCTGGCCCTGCCCGGCGGCGGACCGGGCATCGAGCTCTGCGAGTTCCAGGGCCCCCGCCGCGAACCTCCCGTGCTGCCCTGCGACTTCGGCTGGCAGCACGTGGCGCTGTACGCCGACGACCTGGACGCGGCCGTCCGCGACTGCGTGGCCGCGGGCGCCACGCTGCTCGCCGGGGCGCAGCCGCTGCCGGGCCCCGAGGCGGGGGAGCACAACCGGTTCGCGTATCTGCGCACCCCGTGGGGCAGCACCCTGCAACTCCTGACGTACCCGGACCCGCAGCCGTGGGAGCGCACCGCGTCACGACGGAGCGCCGGTGCCTGGCCGACCGACCCTGCCAGGCCGTCTTCCTAGTTGAGCTCCGCGAGCACCCGCAAGGTGTGCGGGTCCGGCGCCGTCACCAGCAGATCGGTGACCGGCCCCTTGCGCCACAACTCCAGGCGCTCCGCGATCCGTTCACGCGGGCCGACGAGGGAGATCTCGTCCGCGAACGCGTCCGGCACCGCCAGCACCGCCTCCTCCTTGCGCCCTTCGAGGAACAGTTGCTGGATCCGCCGGGCCTCCTCCTCGAACCCCATCCGCGCCATCAGATCGGCGTGGAAGTTACGGGCCGCGTGGCCCATCCCCCCGATGTAGAAGCCGAGCATCGCCTTCACCGGCAGCAGCCCCTCCGCGACATCGTCACAGACCCTGGCGCGGGCCATCGGCGCGATCATGAATCCGTCGGGCAGGTCCGTGAGCGACGCCTCGTACACATCGGTGCGCATCGGGGACCAGTACAGCGGCAGCCAGCCGTCCGCGATCCGGGTCGTCTGCGCGATGTTCCTCGGCCCCTCCGCCCCGAGCAGCACGGGCAGCCCCGGCCGCAGCGGATGGGTGATCGGCTTCAGCGGCTTGCCCAGCCCGGTGGCGTCCGGACCGCCGTACGGGTGGGAGTGGAACCGGCCGTCCAGCTCCACGGGGGCCTCGCGGCGCAGTACTTGGCGGATGACGTCGACGTACTCCCGGGTCGCGGTCAGCGGGCTCTTCGGGAACGGACGTCCGTACCAGCCCTCCACCACCTGCGGGCCGGACAGCCCGAGGCCGAGCATCATCCGGCCGCCGGAGAGATGGTCCAGGGTGAGGGCGTGCATGGCGGTCGCGGTCGGGGCGCGCGCAGCCATCTGCGCGATGCCGGTGCCCAGCCGGATCCGGGAGGTGTTCGCGGCGATCCAGGTCAGCGGGGTGAAGGCGTCCGATCCCCAGGCCTCCGCCGTCCACACCGACGCGTACCCCAGCGCCTCGGCCTCCCTGGCCAGCTCCAGATGGGCGGGGTCCGGGCCCCGGCCCCAGTATCCGAGCGCGAGTCCGAGCCGCATGTCCGCCGCCTCCCAGTAGTTCTGACGCTACGTCAGAAATCGAGGTACGGACGGAGGGTACGGCAGCGGCCCCCCGCCCGGAAGGGGCGGAGGGCCACTGTCGTACCGCGTGCGGTGGGCTCAGCCGCGCTGGATGCCCGTGGTGTCCTGGAGCACGCCGCGACGGCCGTCCTGGGTCTGGGCGATCAGGCCCGGACCGCGCTGCTCCACCGCGAGGTACCAGGTGCCGGGCGCCAGCTCGGCGATCGGCGACGGCGAACCGTCCTCCCCGTACAGCGGGCGGGCCACCGGCACCGCGAACCAGAACGGTGTGAAGTCACCGGCCGGCGCACCTGCGGCGGGAGCCGCCGGGGCGTTGCCCTGGGGCTGCGGCTCCGGCTGACCGGGCTGCGGCTGCGCACCGTAGGGCTGCTGCTGGCCCGGCTGACCGCCGTACGACGGCTGCGGCTGGCCCGGGTAGCCGTAACCCTGGCCGGGCTGCGGCTGGCCGCCGAACGGGGCCTGCACACCCCTCGGAGCCGAGGCGCTCACCAGCGGGGCCTTGAGCGCGGGGACCAGCGGGGTGGCGACCGCGCCGCCCGCGAGCACGATCGTGGCCAGCAGGCCGAGGATCATTCCGGCGCCCGCGTCACCGGCGTCGATGGTCGTCCAGAAGGCCGTCCACACCGCGAAGACACAGAAGGCGGCACCGAATTGACCGAGGTCGAGCCCGACGACCTTGCGGGCCGGCATGGACCGGCCGACAACGACCAGCGCCGCCCCGATGATTCCGGCCAGGAAGACGCTCATCAGGAGTCCGAGCGAGTCCCAGGCGTTCGGGGTGTTGTAGTTGGAGCAGTTGATGCCTGTGGGGCAGTCGAAGCCGGTGAGGTCGAGGAAAGAGGCGATGAACAGCACGACCGCTGCTCCGATCACCACGCCGTCGCCTCGGGAGAGGGAGCGGATATTCACGTGAAGGTCCTTAGTCGGTCGTCTCGTCGGGGCGGTCGTCGCTGCCGCCTGTACGGGTACAGCGGGCACGGCACGAAGCTCGGGGCGGCCCCCATCGTACGGATGAATCTATCGTCTGCTCGTACGGGTTGTGTTCCTGCCCGGACGCCGGACACACATCCCCCCAATTTCGCCTCAGAACTACCTCTTGCTACCCATTGAGGTAGCTGCTGATGCCATCGGCAATGCCCTGCGCCGCCTTCTGGCGCCAGCCCGCGCTGGTGAGCAGTGCGGCGTCCTTCGGATCACGCATATTGCCGCATTCGATGAACACTTTGGGCACGGTCGACAAATTCAGTCCGCCCAGGTCCTTTCGGATGTCCAGCCCGCTATTGCCTCCGACGTAATTGGAAGGCGCACTTCCGGTATCGCGGACGAAGAGGCCGGCGATCCTGGTGCCGAGGTCGCGCGACGGCTCGACGATCTTCGAGGTGTCGGCCTTCCCGCCCCGCACCAGCGCGGGCAGGATCACATGGAAGCCGCGGTTGCCGACCGCGGAACCGTCCGCGTGCACCGAGACCACCGCGTCGGCCCCCGCCTCGTTGCCGATCCGGGCCCGCTCGTCGACACACGGCCCGTACGCGCGGTCGTTGTCGTACGTCAGCACGACCTTCGCGCCCTGCTTCTGGAGGAGGGTGCGCAGCCGGTGCGACACATCGAGGGTGAACTGCGCCTCCGCGTAACCGGAGTTGGTGGACGTCCCGGTGGTGTCGCACTCCTTGTGCGTGGTGCCGATGTCCACCTGGCGGTTGATCTCGCCGGTGTGCAGATGGTTGTTCGGGTTGTGTCCGGGGTCGATGACGACGGTCTTCCCGGACAGCGGCCCGGTGGCCCCGCCGCCCGCGGGCTTCGACGGCTTCGACGGCTTCGCGGAGGGTGCGGGGGATGCGGATGTCTTCGTCTTCTCCGGCACCGGGGCGCTCTTCGACGGCGGCGGCGCGGAGGTACCGCTGCCGCCCTGCCGAGGCTCGGCCCGCGTTCCGCCGCTGTCGTCGCCCGCGCCGCAGCCCGCGGCGGTCAGGCACACGGCGGCGAGCGCGGCGGCGGCGAGCAGGGACCGGCGGCGCCGGGTGGGGGGAACACTCTCGTCGTACGGCACCACGCGATGCTATCCGGGCCTCCGGACGGCCGCCCTCAGATACCCGTTCCGGTACGCCGCAGCACCCGCAGCGAATCCGTCACCGAGACCTCGGTGAACGCCCCGGACTCCAGCGCCCGCAGATAGACGCGGTACGGGGCCTGGCCGCCGTGCGCGGGGTCCGGGAACACATCGTGGATCACCAGCAGCCCGCCCTCGGCCACATGCGGCGCCCAGCCCTCGTAATCGCCGTTCGCGTGCTCGTCGGTGTGGCCGCCGTCGATGAAGACGAACCCGAGCTTCCCGCCCCAGACCGCCGCGACCTGCGGCGACCGCCCGACCAGCGCCACCACGTGGTCCTCCAGACCCGCCGCGTGCAGGGTCCGGCGGAAGGCCGGCAGCGTGTCCATCCGCCCGACCTCCGGGTCCACCACGGTCGGGTCGTGGTACTCCCAGCCCGGCTGCTGCTCCTCGCTGCCCCGGTGGTGGTCGACGGTGAGCGCCGTCACCCCGGCCGCCCGCGCCACGTCGGCCAGCAGGATCGTGGAGCGCCCGCAGTACGTGCCGACCTCCAGGACCGGCAGCCCCAGCGCGGCGGCCTCGGCGGCGGCCGCGTACAGCGCGAGTCCCTCGCCCACCGGCATGAAGCCCTTGGCGGCCTGGAAGGCGGCGAGAATCTCGGGCGACGGCTCGGCGACGGACTCGGCGGGCACGGGTTCCTCCTGGTGGGGGCGGTGGTCGGGGGTGCGCTGTTCGGCGGCGCCCCATCGTGCCGTACGTCCCCGCCGGTGGTGTCGGCGGGGGCGAGGGGCCGGGGTGTCATCGCCGGGGCCGTCCTCCGAGCCCCTGCGGGTTCTCGCAGTCGACGTGCCGGTAGAACGTGACCGGGTTCCCGGGCACGCGCTCGATCTCACCGCGCCGGCAGCGCTCAAGGGCCCCGATCGGTTTCAGGCACGCGGGGCACGTCTCCCCCGAGGGGGCGAATGTCGTGTATTCCCACTGACGCGCGTCCGCGCGGGAGGTCCTGCCGGTCTCGGGCACGGGGCGAGTGGCTCCGGTCATGCCCCGTCCCCGCCCTCGGCCGACGTGGTCATGCGCTCCGGTGCGGAGCCGACGAGGGCTGTCTCCGTCCGCTTGCGGTGCTCGGCGACCAGCCGGCGCAGCATCCGGGCGAGGTCGCAGAGGTGCTGGTAGGAGCTGAAGACGAGGACGTCGTCCTTCGGCGCGGAGGCGAGCAGTTGGTCGACCTCCCACCGTGCGCCGCGCGTCGCGGGGGTCTGCGGGTGGTCGACGGTCGCTTCGGCGAAGAGGCTGATACGCCCTCGCAGTTCGGCCGTCCAAGTGTCGATCTCTCGGCGGGTGGTGGTGCCGAGCCGGAGCCGGAGGGCGTCGTCGGCGGACTGAGCCGCGGCTTCGACGTCCAGGGGGAGGCCGGCGGTGCGGGAGGCGTCGGTTTGTGCGGCCGGCGCCGGTGGGCAGCTTGGCGTGGGGTGTGTCATGGGGGTCTCCGTAAGTTGTTAGTCGGCCCGGGAGGGCCGGGTGTGGCTGATGGGGTCTTGCCTTCAGTGGCTTGCCAGGAGTGGCCGCCCGGCTCT
>NZ_JBEYFB010000038.1:0-75452 GCF_040634135.1 Streptomyces sp. NPDC007164 | reverse complement strand
GCTCTCCCCCCCGGGCCCCCCCCCCCCCCCCCCCCGGGGGGGGGGGGGGCGCCCGGGGGGGGGGGGGCCCCCCCCCCCACCCCGCGGCCCGCCCGCTCAGCTCCTGCTGATCACGACCGCCGTTCCGTACGCGCACACCTCCGTGCCCACGTCGGCCGCCTCGGTCACATCGAAGCGCATCATCAGCACCGCGTTGGCGCCCCGCGCCTTCGCCTGCTCGACGAGCCGTTCCATCGCCTGGTTGCGGGTCTGGACGAGGGTCTTGGTCAGCCCCTTCAGCTCGCCGCCGATCATGGACTTCAGCCCGGCGCCGATCTGGCTGCCCAGGTGGCGGGACCGGACGGTGAGGCCGAACACCTCCCCGATCACCTGCGTCACCTGGAAGCCCGGCACGTCGTTCGTCGTGACGACCAGGACGTCCGACCGGTCCGTCTGCCCGCCGCCGTAATCCTCAATGCCCATCGTGTGGCACCTCCTGGGGACAGCTTTGTCCCGGTTGCCCCGGTGTGCATCCCAGGCCGGTCCGGTGTGCGTCCTCGTGGGGACCGGCTGGAACCCGGGCGTGTCATCCTGCGTTGATAGCTTTGGGCGGCCACTCAGCCGCCATCGAACGATCCAGGAGCCCCGGACCCTTGAATACGCTTGCGCTCGGCCCGAGCTGGCTGGACCCGGACTATCTGATCAACACCTTCGGAGTCCCCGGCGTCCTCCTCATCGTGTTCGCCGAGTCCGGACTGCTGATCGGCTTCTTCCTCCCCGGCGACTCGCTCCTGTTCACCACGGGTCTGCTGGTGACCACCGGCCAGCTGGACACCCCGCTCTGGCTGGTCTGCCTCCTGGTGGCGCTGGCGGCGATCATCGGCGACCAGGTGGGCTATCTCTTCGGCCGCAAGGTCGGCCCCTCGCTCTTCAACCGCCCGGACTCCCGCCTCTTCAAGCAGGAGAACGTCGAGAAGGCGCACGAGTTCTTCGAGAAGTACGGCCCGAAGTCGCTGATCCTGGCCCGCTTCGTGCCCGTGGTGCGTACGTTCACGCCGATCATCGCCGGTGTGAGCCGGATGAACTACCGCTCGTTCATCGTGTTCAACATCATCGGCGGGGTGCTCTGGGGCGTCGGTGTCACGCTGCTCGGCTCGGCCCTCGGAAAGATCGACTTCGTCCACGAGAACATCGAGGCGATGCTCATCCTGATCGTGCTCATCTCGGTGGTGCCGATCGGGATCGAGTTCCTGCGGGCCCGCTCCAAGGCGAAGAAGGAAGCGGCGTCCGGCGGCGGCGAGGGCCAGGGCCCGTCCGCCGGTGGCAGCCCGTCCCCGGGCCAGCGCGGCCGGCACGCCAAGCGCTGACGTACGCCCCGCCCGCCGGGCCTCAGAAGCCGCGCGTCCGCTTGGCCGCGCGGCGGTTGGCCCCGCCGACCGCGCCCGGCACCCGCATGAACAGCCGGGAGATCTCGCTCCCCAGGTTCACCCCGATCGCGATGGCCAGGGCCGTGGCCACCGCGGTCGACAGCGAGGCGAGCCCGGTGTTCACCCTCCCCTGCGCCACGGCCAGCAGACCGAAGTACGTGGCCGAACCGGGCAGCAGCGGACCGATCGCCGCCGTGATGAACGGCAGCGACGAGGTGTACCGGTAGCGCGAGAACAGCTGCCCGAACAGACCCACCAGACCGGCCGCCGTCGCCGTCGCCGCCACCGGCGAGATATTGCCGGTACGGGCCATCGCCCCATAGATCACCCAGGCCACCCCGCCGTTGAGGGTCACCGCCAGCACCGTGGACCGGTCCTGCTGGAGCAGGATCGCGAAGGCGAGACAGAGCGCCATCGACGCCAGGATCTGCACCACCGGCCGGTCGTGCGGGATGAATCTGGCCTCGGGGTTCAGCTGGGCGCCCAGCTGGAGCCCCAGGTACAGCACCAGCAGCACACCGACGACGATGCCGATGAACAGGTACATCACTTCCAGCAGCCGCGCCGCCGCGGTGATGTAGTAGCCGGTCAGCCCGTCCTGCACCCCCGCCACCAGGGCCCGCCCCGGCAGCAGCGCGAACAGCCCACCGGTGATCACCGCCGACGGCCGTACGTCCGACCAGTGGGTGAGGGTCAGCGCCACGCCCATCGCGGCGGGGGGCATCGCCGCCACCACGAACTGGTAGAACTCCGGCAGCCCCCGGCCCGCGAAGAGCCAGGCCAGCCGGTCGCCGAGCATCGCGCCCAGCGCCGCCACCAGGAACACCAGCGGACCACCGCCGACCAGCACCGACGCCGCTCCCGCGAGGCCGCCGCCGGCCAGCGTCAGCGCCCAGCCGGAGTACGGGTGACGGTTGCGCCGGATCTCCGCCAGCCGCCGGTAGGCCTCCTCCAGCGAGACCTCGACGTCCTCGGAGGTGATGTCGTCGATCAGCCGGAAGACGGCGGCCAGCCGGGTGTAGTCGGTGCCGCGGCGGCGTACGGTACGGCTCGCCGTCACCGGGTCGTCGACCAGCGACGGCTGGTGCGAGATCGACAGCAGGGTGAAGGTGACCGTGGGCTCGCTGCGGTCCAGGCCGTAGCTGCGGGTCACCGCGAACATGGCCGCCTCGACGTCCTCGGCGCCCTCGCCGCCCGCCAGCAGCAACTCGCCGATGCGCAGCGTCAGGTCGAGCACGCGCGGCACCGCGGGCCCCGCCTCGTCGGCCTTCTGTATCGGCTCGGGCGCCGGGCGCTCGGCGACCGGCATCCGCAGCATCGTGCGCATCCGGTCCTGCCAGGGGGCCTCCTTGGTCAGCCGGATCATCGGGCTGCCGTGGGCCGGGGTGAAGGCGGGCGGCGAGTGCTGGGCGCTGTAGGTGCGCGGCGGGGCGAAGGCCGAACCGATCGTGTCCGAACCCGGACCCGGCCCCGGGGCGGAACCCGAAGCGGAACCCGCTCCCGGCCCCTGGGGCTCGGCCGTCAGACCGGCCGGAACGGCGAACTCCGAGGTCGGGTGGTCGTCGTCGGGTGCGGACGCGCGCCTGTCCACCCCGGCCGGCGGGACGAAGGCGCTCCGCGCCTCGTCGGACTGGGGCTTCTGGTCCTCAGGACCGCCCTGTTCCGCCACCACTCGACCTCGCTCCTCCTCGGCTGCGCACTGTCGGCCGCACTTGTGCCCAGTATGGCCACGGGAGGGGGCACGGACGCCAGGAGGGCGGCACCGGAGCCGGGGCGGACACGCGGAACGGGCGGCACTCCGACAGAAGGAGTACCGCCCGCTCCGGCACGGAACCGTGTCACGTACCTCGGCCGGAAACCGGCCACGACCCTGGGGTCAGTGCGCGCCGCCCTGCGCCTCAAGGCGCTTGTAGGACGCCTCGATCTCGGCCTCGGCCTCGGCGCGGCCGACCCAGTCGGCGCCCTCGACGGACTTGCCGGGCTCCAGGTCCTTGTAGACCTCGAAGAAGTGCTGGATCTCCAGGCGGTCGAACTCCGACACGTGGTGGATGTCGCGCAGGTGCTCCACCCGGGGGTCGGAGGCCGGCACGCACAGCAGCTTGTCGTCGCCGCCGGCCTCGTCCGTCATCCGGAACATACCGATGGCGCGGCACTTGATGAGGCAGCCGGGGAAGGTCGGCTCCTCCAGGATGACCAGCGCGTCCAGCGGGTCGCCGTCCTCGCCGAGGGTGTTCTCGACGAAGCCGTAGTCCGCCGGGTAGCTGGTCGAGGTGAAGAGTCGACGGTCCAGGCGGATCCGACCGGTCTCGTGGTCCACCTCGTACTTGTTCCGCGAACCCTTCGGGATCTCGATAACGACGTCGAACTCCACGGGTGGCTCCTCCATGATCAACACATACGACTGGTGATTAAGTGTCCCCCACGCAGATGTGTGCTCGCGAAAGGGGCTGGTCAACGGTGGACGAGCCGGTGAAAAGACCGTCGGTCAACCCGCTGGACAGGCTGAGCGGGCTCGCCCGTCGGGCAGGCACGATCAGGTCGAGGGGACTGAACGACCGGCAGTTCACCGCCGTCTCCGCCGGCCTGGGCCTGGCGCTCGCAGCCGGCGTCGTCCTTGCCGCCGGCCCCTGGGACTCGGGTCAGCGTAAGGCCGAGAGGGACTGGGCCGCCGCCCGGAACAGTACAGGTGGCGCACATCACGAATCCGCCGCCCCGTCCGGACCGGCGCCCGCACCCAGCGCCCCGGCCGTCCTGGCCGCCCTCTCCGCCGCCGTCGACAACTCCGCCCCGGGCACCCGCAGCACCCCGGACGACGCGTCGGCCGCCCTCCGCGCCGCCCTCGGCCCACTGCTGAAGGACCCCGCCCTGGGCGAGCGGCGCGCCGCCGTCGTCATCGACACCGCCGACGGCGAGCGGCTGTACGCCCAGGGCGCCGGCACACCCATGACGCCCGCCTCCACCATCAAGATCGCCACCGCGGTCGCCGCCCTGAGCGCCCTCGGCCCCGACCACCGCATCGCCACCACCGTCCGGGCGTCCGCCGACTTCCGCCACCTCACCCTGGCCGGCGGCGGCGACCCCGTCCTCGACCGGGCCGCCCTGCGCAGGCTGGCCACCGACACCGCCCGCGCCCTGAAGGACCACGGAGTCGAGAAGGCCCGCCTCACCTACGACACCTCCCGCTACTCCGGCCCGGCCCGGCACCCGATCGGCCCCAACGAGAACATCGCGCCCGTCAGCGCCCTGATGACCGACGAGGGCAGGCTCGACGACACCACCAGCGGACCCGCCCCGCGCAGCGACGACCCGGCCGGGGACACCGCCCGTACCTTCGCGAAGCTCCTCGACGACGCGGGGATCGACACCGCGGCGGAGCCGAAGCCCGGCCGCCCGGCCACCGGTTCCCGCAAGGTCGCCGAACACCGCTCCGTACCGCTCTCCGCCCTGGTCGAACGGGCCCTGACCAACAGCGACAACGACATCGCCGAGGCACTCGCCAGGCAGACCGCGCTCGCCGCGGGCGAACCGGCCGACTTCGCGGGCGGCCGACGCGCCGTCACCGCACAGCTCAGGAAGCTCCACCTGCCGCTGGCCGGCGCGGACTTCGCCGACGGCAGCGGACTGAACCGCAAGGACAAGGTCACCGCCGGACTGCTGGCCGGACTCCTCGCCCGAGCGGCCGACCCGGACCACCCCGAACTGCGCCCGGTCCTCACCGGCCTCCCGGTGGCCGGTTTCAGCGGCACGCTCAGCGACCGCTTCACCGGGAAGTCCGGGGGCACCGGCCTGATCCGCGCCAAGACCGGCACCCTCACCGGCGTGAACACCCTCGCGGGAACGGTCGTCGACCGGCAGGGCCGGCTGCTCGCCTTCGCCTTCCTGGCATCCGGCACGACCTCCCCGTCCGAGGCCCAGACCGCGCTCGACACCGTCGCGGCGGCTCTCGCCTCCCGTACCGGCTGAGAGCCTGTCGGGTGGCCTTCGATCGGAAAGCGGACGCGGTCTGGCACGCACGCTTCCCGCGTTGCCGAAATAGCCTAGTAGCTCCGCTACGAGGCCATCCCGGCGCCTTGGAATCGCACGCACCAGACCGCGTCCGCTTTCCGATCGAAGGCCACCCGACAGGCTCTGAGCCGTCAACACCACACCGCGGACGGACCCGAGCACGTACGGTTGACGCATGACGAGCATCGGTGGTGCCGAGATGGTCGACTGGAATCTCGCGGTCGCGACCGCGACCCGACTTGTGCGGCCGGGACCGGAGATCAGCCGCGAGGAGGCCCGCGAGGTCGTCGCGGAGCTGCGCCGGCATGCCAAGGCCGCGGAGGAACACGTCCGTTCCTTCACCCGGATGATCCCGGAGGGGACCGAACCGGAGGACACCCCGGTCCTGGTCGTGGACCGGGCCGGCTGGATCAAGGCCAACGTCGCGGGCTTCCGCGAACTGCTCCGCCCGCTGCTGGGGAAGATGCAGGACCGGCGCGCGGGCGGCCCCGGCGGCGCCGTGCTCGGCGCGGTCGGCGGCAAGGTCACCGGCGTCGAGGTCGGGATGCTGCTGTCGTTCCTCGCCTCCCGGGTGCTCGGCCAGTACGAGACGTTCGCCCCGGCCACCCGCGAGCTCCCCGCCTCGGCCGACGGCGGCGGCCGGCTGCTGCTCGTCGCCCCGAACATCGTGCACGTCGAGCGCGAACTGGAGGTCGACCCGCACGACTTCCGGCTCTGGGTCGCGCTCCACGAGGAGACCCACCGCACCCAGTTCACCGCGGTGCCCTGGCTCCGCGACCATCTGCAGGGCGAGATCCAGTCATTCCTCGACGAGACCGACGTCGACCCGATGACCGTGCTGGAACGGCTCCGCGAGGCCGCCCAGTCCCTGGCCGGGGGACGCCCCGAGGGCGAGGACGGCGAGGACGGCGGCCGCAGCCTGGTCGAAATCGTCCAGACGCCCGCCCAGCGCGAGATCCTCGGCCGGCTCACCGCCGTGATGTCCCTGCTCGAAGGCCACGCCGACTACGTGATGGACGGCGTCGGCCCCGAGGTGGTCTCCTCCGTCGGCGAGATCCGGGAGAAGTTCCAGCAGCGCAGGGCACGCGGCGCGGGCCGGCTCGACCAGGCGCTGCGCAAGCTCCTCGGCCTCGACGCCAAGCTGCGCCAGTACCGCGACGGCGAGCGGTTCGTCCGCGCGGTGGTCGACGAGGTCGGCATGGACGGCTTCAACCGGGTCTGGACCTCGCCGAACACCCTGCCCACCAAGGCGGAGATCGCCAAGCCCGCCGAATGGATCGCGAGGGTGCACCGTAGGGCAGAGTCCTGATCATGGCCGGTCCGACGGCGGACGACAGGATGAGAACGCGCCGGTAATCACCCATCCGAGGGACCGTAGGGCATGGGAAGGCGTGCAATGCTCGATGGACGGCTTGCCTCTGTCACCATCGACGCACTCTGAGTGACGGCAGATCTCCGGTCCGCCACTTCGAGGCACCTCACCGAACTCCACGAAGGGCACCGGACATGGGTCCCCATCCTGCGGTCGCGGCGATACGCCTGGCGGTCCGCCGCGTACTCCACGACGTACTCACCGATCACATCCGAAGCGCCGACCTCACCCGGCGCACCCCGCACCCCGAGCTCGCCGAAGCCGGTGCGGGCAGGCAGCGCGCCGCACTCCCCGAACGCCCCGACACCCCGCTGGTGCTGGTGGCCTGCTCCGGCGGCGCCGACTCCATGGCCCTCGCCTCCGCCCTCGCCTTCGAGGCCCACAAACTCGACGTCCGGGCCGGCGGGATCACCGTCGACCACGGCCTCCAGGACGGCTCCGACACCCGGGCCGCCGAGGTCGTGGACCGCCTCACCGCGATGCACCTCGACCCGGTCGAGTCCGTCGCCGTGCGGGTCGGCCACGACGGCGGCCCCGAGGCCGCCGCCCGGGACGCCCGCTACGCCGCCCTGGACGCGGCGGCCGAGCGGCACGGCGCCGCGGCCGTCCTGCTCGGGCACACCCGCGACGACCAGGCGGAGACGGTGCTGCTCGGCCTCGCCCGCGGCTCCGGCATCCGCTCGCTCTCCGGCATGGCCGCCGCGTCCGGACCGGCCGGCCGCTACCGCCGCCCCTTCCTCCAGCTCGACCGGCAGACCGCCCGCAAGGCCTGCCTCGTCCAGTCGCTGCCCGTCTGGGACGACCCGCACAACATCGACCCCGCCTACACCCGCTCCCGGCTGCGCCACGAGGGCCTGCCCGCCCTGGAGAAGGCGCTGGGCAAAGGGGTCGTCGAGGCCCTCGCCCGTACCGCGCAGCTCTCCCGCGACGACGCCGACGCGCTGGACACCTGGGCCGCCCAGGCCGACCGCGCCGCGCGGGACGACGCGGGCCGCCTGGAGTGCGCCAAGCTGTACGCGCTGCCGCCCGCCGTACGCCGCCGGGTCCTGCGCCGGGCTGCCATGGAGGCCGGTTCCCCGGCCGGTTCGCTCTTCGCCCGGCACATCGAGGAAGTCGACCGTCTGATCACCGGCTGGCGCGGCCAGCGGGCCATCAACCTGCCCGGTCGGGTCGAAGCCATGCGGCAGGGTGGCAGACTGGTCATTCGGCAGAGCTGAAGCACAAGCGGCTGACACGCAGGCGAGCGGCCGCGCAGGTCCGGGGGCAACACCCCGGACCCGGCAGGCAGAGAAAGAGACGCGGGTGAACGAGAAGGACATGGGCACCGACCTTCAGTCGGTGCTCCTCACCAAGGAAGAGATCGACGCGAAGCTCGTCGAGCTGGCCGCGAAGATCGACGCGGAGTACGCGGGCAAGGACCTGCTCATCGTCGGCGTCCTCAAGGGCGCAGTGATGGTGATGGCGGACCTGGCGCGCGCGCTGTCCACCCCCGTCACCATGGACTGGATGGCCGTCTCGTCGTACGGCGCCGGCACCCAGTCCTCCGGAGTGGTCCGGATCCTCAAGGACCTGGACACCGACATCAAGGGCAAGCACGTCCTGATCGTCGAGGACATCATCGACTCGGGGCTGACCCTGTCGTGGCTGATGTCGAACCTCGGCTCGCGGGAGCCCGCGTCCCTGGAGATCTGCACCCTGCTGCGCAAGCCGGACGCGGCCAAGGTCGCGCTCGACTGCAAGTGGGTCGGTTTCGACATCCCCAACGAATTCGTCGTCGGCTACGGCCTCGACTACGCGGAGAAGTACCGCAACCTCCCCTTCGTCGGCACGCTCGCCCCGCACGTCTACGGGGGCTGACCTCCGCCCGGAGCCCTTCGCCCGGCACCGGCGGTGCCCGGACCGACCGGAACCGACGGCGGGGAACCTTTCACGGGATTCCCGCCGTTGAGTCTTCGAAGGCGGGTTCTGACAGACGTCCCCGGCAGTCGCGGGTGACAATGCTGGGGTACCGTCCGAAGAACAGTCTTTTCTCACAGCAGCATTTACCTACGGGCAGGAGGGACGGGGCGGCTTCGCCCCGTATGGATGGACGTGAAGCGATACTTCCGTGGGCCGGTCATGTGGATCGTGCTGGCCGTCCTCGCCGTGGTCGTGTTGATGACAGTCGTCGGCTCGTCGGGCGGCTACAAATCGGTGGACACCGGCAAGGTGATCCAGGCGATCAGCAAGGACCAGGTGGCGCAGGCCAAGCTGACCACCGGTGACGATCAGATCATCAAGATCGAGTTGAAGAAGGGCCAGAAGCTCTCGGGCGAGTCCGGCACCAAGTTCCAGGCGAGCTACATCGGCAACCAGGGTGTCCAGCTCGCGGACACGCTGCAGCAGAAGTTCGAGAGCGGCAAGATCGACGAGGGCTACACGGTCTCGCCGTCCAAGCAGTCCCCGTTCATCTCGATCCTCCTCTCGCTGCTGCCGTTCGTCCTGATCGTGGTCGTCTTCTTGTTCCTGATGAATCAGATGCAGGGCGGCGGCTCCCGGGTCATGCAGTTCGGGAAGTCCAAGGCCAAGCTGATCACCAAGGACACCCCGAAGACGACGTTCGCCGATGTGGCGGGGTCGGACGAGGCCGTCGAGGAGCTCCAGGAGATCAAGGAGTTCCTCCAGGAGCCGGCGAAGTTCCAGGCCGTCGGCGCCAAGATCCCCAAGGGCGTCCTGCTGTACGGGCCTCCCGGTACGGGCAAGACGCTGCTCGCACGCGCCGTCGCCGGCGAGGCGGGCGTCCCGTTCTACTCGATCTCCGGTTCCGACTTCGTCGAGATGTTCGTCGGTGTCGGTGCCAGCCGGGTCCGTGACCTCTTCGAGCAGGCCAAGGCGAACGCCCCGGCGATCGTCTTCGTCGACGAGATCGACGCCGTCGGCCGGCACCGCGGTGCCGGAATGGGCGGCGGTCACGACGAGCGCGAGCAGACGCTGAACCAGCTGCTCGTCGAGATGGACGGCTTCGACGTGAAGGGCGGCGTCATCCTGATCGCCGCCACGAACCGGCCGGACATCCTCGACCCGGCGCTGCTGCGCCCGGGCCGTTTCGACCGGCAGATCGCGGTCGACCGGCCGGACATGCTGGGCCGCCTGGAGATCCTCAAGGTGCACCAGAAGGGCAAGCCGGTCGCGAAGGACGTCGATCTCGGCGCCGTCGCCCGTCGTACGCCCGGCTTCACCGGTGCCGACCTGTCGAACGTGCTGAACGAAGCGGCGCTCCTCACGGCGCGCGCCGATCTGAAGCTGATCGACAACAAGATGCTCGACGAGGCCATCGACCGCGTCGTGGCGGGCCCGCAGAAGCGGACCCGGATCATGTCCGAGAAGGAGAAGAAGATCACCGCGTACCACGAGGGCGGACACGCCCTGGTCGCGGCGGCTTCCCCCCAGGCGGACCCGGTCCACAAGATCACGATCCTCTCCCGCGGCCGCGCCCTCGGTTACACGATGGTGCTCCCGGAGGAGGACAAGTACTCCACGACGCGCAACGAGATGCTCGACCAGCTGGCCTACATGCTGGGCGGGCGCGCGGCCGAGGAGCTGGTCTTCCACGACCCGACCACCGGCGCCGCAAACGACATCGAGAAGGCCACCACAACGGCCCGCGCGATGGTCACGCAGTACGGCATGACGGAGCGGCTCGGCGCGATCAAGTTCGGCGGCGACAACACCGAGCCCTTCGTGGGCCGGGAGATGGGCCACCAGCGCGACTACTCGGAAGAGGTCGCGGCCCTCGTCGACGAGGAGGTCAAGAAGCTCATCGAGACCGCCCACAACGACGCGTGGGAGATCCTCGTCGAGAACCGTGACGTGCTGGACAATCTGGTGCTCCAGCTCCTGGAGAAGGAGACGCTCGGCAAGGAGGAGATCGCCGAGATCTTCGCCCCGATCGTGAAGCGCCCGGCCCGTCCGGCGTGGACCGGTTCGGCCCGGCGTACGCCTTCGACGCGTCCTCCGGTGCTCTCGCCGAAGGAGCTCGCCCTCACCAACGGCGCCACCACGGCGAACGGCTCGGTCGTCCCCACGGACACCGTCCCGGCCACCGAGGTCGTCCCGGAGGAGCGGCCCGAGAGCTGATCCCGTTCCCCGGTGTGGCCCCTTTCACGGGGATCGCACCGGGCCCGGAATGGAAGCCGCGCCCCCACAGGTTCTAGCCTGTGGGGGCGCGGCTTTTTCGTACGCCCGTGCGTAGTCATGGCGCGGGCGACAGCTCAGAGGAACGAGGCACAGATGACCGACCCGGTGACGCTGGACGGCCAGGGTTCGATCGGCGAGTTCGACGAGAAGAGGGCCGAGGCCGCCGTGCGTGAGCTCCTCATCGCGGTGGGCGAGGACCCGGACCGCGAGGGACTCCGCGAGACGCCGGGCCGGGTGGCGCGGGCGTACAAGGAGATATTCGCGGGCCTCCACCAGCAGCCCGAGGACGTCCTGACGACCACGTTCGACCTCGGCCACGACGAGATGGTGCTGGTCAAGGACATCGAGGTCTTCAGCACCTGTGAACACCATCTGGTGCCGTTCCGGGGCGTCGCGCACGTCGGGTACATCCCGGCGACCAGCGGCAAGATCACCGGTCTCTCCAAGCTGGCCCGGCTGGTCGATGTCTACGCCCGGCGTCCGCAGGTCCAGGAGCGGCTGACCACGCAGATCGCCGAGTCCCTGATGGAGATCCTGGAGCCGCGCGGGGTCGTCGTCGTCGTCGAGTGCGAGCACATGTGCATGTCGATGCGCGGTATCCGCAAGCCGGGTGCGAAGACGCTGACCTCGGCGGTGCGCGGACAGCTCCGTGACCCGGCGACGCGCGCCGAGGCCATGAGCCTGATCATGGCGCGCTGACCGGACACGGGCGCAGTCGCACCACAGGAGCTCGGCGGCCCTACGCGGCCGCCGAGCTCCGGTCGTTGTCCTCGTCGTCCGGGAGCTTGCAGATGCGTTCCAGCCAGAGGGCCGCGGCGACCACCGCGACGCCCGCCAGGACGGCGAAGCCCGCGTAGATCGCCTGGTCGCGGCGGGCCGGGATGTCGAGGGAGCCGAGCAGGAAGACGCCGGTGCCGCCGTACATGCCGGAGACCAGGGAGACGACCAGGGCGCTGGCCTGGCCGAAGACGACCGCACGTGCCGCCATCAGTGGCTCGATGCCCTTGGCTCCCGGCCGGCGCTCGCGCTGGGCGCGCAGCCGGGCACGGATCGAGAGCGCCGTCGCCAGCAGGATGACGGCGATCACCGCGAGCACGATCGGCGCGGCGAGGGGCACGCTCGGCAGGCTGCCCAGGGAGTCCCAGAGGCGGGCACCGCCCCAGGAGAGCACCCCGGCAGCGGCGAAGAGGCCGACCAGTACCCCGAGCCTGAGTTGCTTCACCGAGTGATCCGCCCTTCGCCGCCGGTGATCCGTTTCCGTCGAGCCTAACGACTGAGCCTAACGACTACTCGGGCAGCCGGAGTTCCAGATCGGCCCGGGGCAGCACGCCGTCGCGGCCGATTCCGGCCAGCAGCTCCGCGACGGGGCCGGCGCCGGGCAGCTGGGCCTCGGGGTCGACGTCGTGCCACGGGGCGAGGACGAAGGCCCGCTCGTGGGCCCTGGGGTGGGGGAGGGTGAGCACCGGGTCGTCGGAGGCGACGTCCGCGTACGCCACGATGTCGACGTCGATGGTGCGCGGGCCCCAGCGCTCCTCGCGGACCCGGTCGAAGGCCTCCTCGATGGCCTGGCCGCGTTCCAGGAGGGAGGACGGGGGGAGCGTCGTCTTCACGACGATCACTGCGTTGAAGTACGAGGGCTGGGAGCCGGGGGCGACGCCCCAGGGCTCCGTCTCGTAGACCGGGGAGACCGCCTTGACCCGCAGGCCGGGGGTGTCCTCCAGGGCGTCGATGGCGCCCTGGAGGGTCTCCAGGCGGTTGCCGAGGTTGGAGCCCAGGGAGATCACGGCGCGCTTGGGGTTGGAGAGGGTGACGTCCGCCGCGTCCACCTGCTCGACCACGGAGGCGGGCACCGGCTGGACGGTCGGGTCGCTCTGCCCTTCGGTGGAAAACGCAGTCATACTCGGCTCCGGGTGATGGTGATGGTCACATCGTCGAAGGGGACGGTGATCGGCGCATCCGGCTTGTGCACCACGACCTCCACCTCCTCGACTCCTTCGTGCTTGAGGCACTGCTGGGCGATGCGCTCCGCGAGCGTTTCGATCAGGTCGACGGGGTCGCCCTGCACCACCTCGACGACCTCCTCCGCGACGACGCCGTAGTGCACGGTCTTCGTCAGGTCGTCGGCGGCCGCCGCGGGGCGGGTGTCCAGGCCGAGCACCAGGTCCACGATGAAGGTCTGGCCCTCTTCCCGTTCCTTGGGAAAGACGCCATGGTGCCCACGGGCCTTGAGGCCGCGCAGCGCGACACGATCCACGCGAATCACTCCTGCTGTCGTTGGTCGTAGAGACACGGGGCCGCGTGCGGACGGCGAGGTGCTCTCTTTCGAATCTACCTGCGAGCACCGACAGTGCTCGCCCGCGGGGGCCGTGGACGCGGCCCCACGCGACTGGTAGCCGCGTATACCCGCACTGCCCCGTTCCAACCCCCTCGCGGCGGACCAGCCGCCCAACAGGCAGGTCAGGAGGGCGTCTCTTCGTCCTCTTCCTCACCGGTTTCGGTCAGTACGGGCGAGCCGTGGTGGGACCAGAGCTTCCAGCCGTCGGATGTGCGCCGGAACACATTGGTGGCCACGACGAGTTGGCCGACCAACGGTCCGAGCGCGTTGCCGTCCTCCGCGGGACCGCCGCTGAGGATGTTCTCCGTGCAGGTCACCAGGGCCGTGTCGCCGGTCATCGAGATCCCGACGTCGGTCAGGAAGAACTGGATGTACTCGGTGTTCGCCATGATCAGCGCGTAACTGCGCAGCACCTCGCCGCGGCCGCTCAGCACCGGCCAGCCCGGGTGGACGCAGGAGACGGTGAGGTCCTCGCCCGGCAGCCAGAGCCCGGAGAGCTCCTCGAAGTCGCCGCGCTCCATCGCCTCGTAGAAGGCGGTGTTGGCCTGCTCGACGGCCGCGATGTCGGCGGCCGCCTCCGCGTGCTCGTCGCGGGGCCCGCTCACGCGGCTCCCTCGACGGCGCGGGCGACCCGTACGGCGTCGGCCGTGGCCCGCACCTCGTGGACCCGGACGGCCCAGGCGCCGGCGTGGGCGGCGAGCGCGGAGATCGCCGCGGTGGCGGCGTCGCGTTCGCGGGCGGGCGGCGGGGCGGCGCCCTCGCCGGCCAGTACGTGGCCGAGGAAGCGTTTGCGGGAGGCGGCGACCAGCAGCGGACGGCCCAGGGCGCGCAGCTCGTCGAGGTGGGCGACCAGGGCGAGGTCGTGGGTGGCGTCCTTGGCGAAGCCGAGTCCGGGGTCGATCACGATCCGTTCCGGGGCGATGCCGCCCGCGACCACGGCGTCCATCCGTTCCCGCAGTTCCCGGGCGACCTCGGCGACGACGTCCCCGTACACCGCCCGGCTGTTCATGGACTCACTGAAGCCGCGCCAGTGCATCACCACGAACGGGGCGCCGGCCGCGGCGACGACCCGGACCATGTCGGGGTCGGCGAGGCCGCCGCTCACGTCGTTGACCAGCACGGCTCCGGCCGCGACCGCCTCCTCGGCGACCCGGGCCCGCATGGTGTCCACGGAGACCGTGACCCCTTCGGACGCCAGACCCCGGACCACCGGGACCACGCGCCGCAGCTCCTCCGAGGCGTCCACCCGGCTGGCGCCGGGGCGGGTCGACTCGCCGCCCACGTCGATCAGGTCGGCGCCCCGGGCCACCAGGTCGAGGCCGTGTTTGACCGCGGCCGTGGTGTCGAACCAGCGGCCTCCGTCGGAGAAGGAGTCCGGGGTCACGTTCACGACACCCATGACCGCGCAGCGGTCCCACTCCGGAAGGCCCTGGACCGTGCCTCGTCCACGCAACGTACTCATGCGACCAGCGTAGGCCCCGTACGGCGCGGAGCTACGCCGCGCGCGCGTGCTGCTCCCGGCCCGGCGCGATGGTGTGGGTGCAGGGGCGGGGCCGGGGGGCCGGGAAGCGGCGGGCGAAGGGGCGGGGCAGTGCCAGGCTCACGAAGCCCTCCGCCTGCATGGCGGCGAGGGAGATGCGGGGCAGGTCGCGGGCGGCGCGGTAGACGACGAAGCGGGGCTCCCAGCGGGGCCGGAACTTGGCGTTGAACTTGTACAGCGACTCGATCTGGAACCAGCGGGACAGGAAGATCAGCAGCCCGCGCCAGGTCCGCAGCACCGGTCCGGCGCCCAGTTTCTCGCCCCGGGCGAGCGCCGAGCGGAACATCGCGAAGTTCAGCGAGACGCGTTCGACCGAGAGCTGGGGGGCGGCCTGGAGGGCGGCGACGATCAGGAGTTCGTTCATGCCGGGGTCGGCGGAGCGGTCGCGGCGCATCAGGTCGAGGGACATGCCGTCGCGGCCCCACGGGACGAAGTGGAGTACGGCCTTCACGTCGCCGTAGGGGGAGCCGTCGGTGTGCTCGTCGGCCTTGTGGGCGGTGGCGATGACGCAGTCCCCGTCGGCCGGGTCGCCGATCCGGCCGAGCGCCATGGAGAAGCCGCGTTCGTTGTCGGTGCCGCGCCAGTCGTCGGCGGCCAGGCGGATGCGGGCGAGTTCGTCCTCGCCGATGTCGCTCACGCGCCGGACCCGGGTCTCGTAGCCGAGGCGTTCAATGCGCTTCACCATCTGGCGTACGTTGCGCATCGCGCGCCCGGCGAGCGAGAAATCCGCGACGTCCACCACCGCCTCGTCGCCCAGTTCCAGGGCGTCGAGTCCGGTCTCGCGGGTCCATACCTCGCCGCCGGTCTCGCTGCAGCCCATCACGGCGGGGGTCCAGGAGTGAGCCCTGGCCTCGTCCATGAACCGTTCGATGGCGCCGGGCCAGGCCTCCACGTCGCCGATCGGGTCGCCGCTGGCCAGCATCACCCCGGACACCACGCGGTAGCAGACGGCGGCCTTGCCGCTGGGGGAGAAGACGACGCCCTTGTCGCGGCGGAGCGCGAAGTGGCCGAGCGAGTCGCGGCCGCCGTGCTTCTCCAGCAGGGCGCGCAGCCGGGCCTCGTCGTCCTCGGTGAGGCGGGCGGCCGGGTGCTCGGGGCGGAAGGCGAGGTAGATGGTGGTGACGGCGGTCAGCAGGCCGAGGGCGCCGAGGGAGTACGCCACGGTCCAGGAGGTGTCGTCGGCGTACTCGACGGGTCCCTCGAAGCCGAGCATTCCGTACAGCACGTGCTGGAGCCGATCGGCGATGCTGGGGCTCCCGACGACCCGGCCGGGGTGGGCGCTGACGACGACCAGCCCGAGGGCCAGCGAACCCGCGCCGAGGAGCACGAAGTTGGCCAGTGCCCGCCAGCGGCTCCGTGGGTCGGGGAGCGCGGCGAACTCGCCGCGGTTGCGGACCAGCAGCAGGCAGAGCACCAGCGAGACGAGGGTGCCGATGACCGAGTGCCGGTAGGTGAACTGCGCCAGCGCACCGGCCGGCAGCAGTACGACGGCGGCCCGCCAGGCCCGCCGCTTGCGCCGCTTGAGACCGTGGGCGAGCAGCAGCAGTAGGACGCCGGCGCTCAGCGAGAGCGCGGCGGCGAACGGCCCGAGGGCGCCGGGCAGTACCTCGGCGAGGGTGTGCATCCGGCTGTGCCGGAAGCGCGGGAAGACGCCTGCGGCGACATCGATCAGGCCGACGACGGTGCAGGCGGTACCGACCAGCGTCGGTACGGATTCGGGGCGCGGGCCGCGTACGAACTTGCGTACAGGGCTCGGAACCGATCCTGATTTATCCCCATCTAGCGTGACAGACATCGCTTCCCGTGGTTCCGCGAGAGATTTTTGAGTCCTTCGGTCGTAGCCCTCCGGACGATGTGCGACTAGTAGGACGAGGCTTCCGGATCCGGGGTTCACCCGACAGCCGGAAATTTCCAGACAAGAAAGCTCACCCCCATGGGTCTCACCAGCAATGTGTTCCTGGGACTGGTCATCGGGCTGGCCCTGGTGTTCTTCGCCGCCACGATCTGGCTCTGGCCCCGGCTGGCCCGCCGCAGCGTGCGCGCCGTGCTGGGCCGGGTCGGCCTGTTGCTGGTGACCCAGGTGACGGTCTTCTCCTCGGTCGGTCTGCTGGCCAACAACTCCTTCCTCTTCTACGGATCGTGGGCCGATCTGCTCGGCCAGAAGCAGGATCTGGGCGTCGTCACGGACCACGCGGCCGGGACGCTGGCGGCCAAGAACATCGTCCGGGTCGGGATGCAGCTGCCGGACGTGCCGGGCGCCTCGCGGCCGGTGAAGAGCGGACGGATCGACAAGGTCGTGATCTCGGGCCGGCGGTCGGGGATCGAGAGCTCGGCGTACGTGTACCTCCCGCCCGAGTACTTCCAGCCGGCGTTCGCCCGCCGCAAGTTCCCCGCCGTGGTCGTCCTGACCGGTTACCCGGGCATCCCGGAGAACCTCCTGAAGGGTCTCGGATATCCGCGTACGGCGCATGAACGGGTGAAGGCGGGCCGGGCGCAGCCGATGATCCTGGTGATGCTGCGGCCGACGCTGGCGCCGCCGAGGGACACCGAGTGCGTGGACATAAAGGGCGGGCCGCAGACCGAGACGTTCCTCGCGGAGGATCTGCCGAACGTGGTCTCGGACGGGTACCGGGTCGGAAAGCTGGCCCACAACTGGGGCATCATGGGCAATTCGACCGGCGGTTACTGCGCGCTGAAGATCGGCCTCCACCACCCGGACCGGTTCGCCGCGAGCGTCGGGCTCTCCGCGTACTATAAGGCGGCCGAGGACCCGACGACCGGTGACCTCTTCCAGGGCGACCAGCAGGCGCGCAACCGCTCCGATCTGATGTGGACGCTGGACCACCTGCCGAAGCAGCCCGACTCGTCCTTCCTGGTCACGACGTCCAGGCACGGCGAGGGGAACTACCGCTCCACCCAGCAGTTCATCTCCAAGGTGAAGTCGCCCGCCCAGGTCTCCTCGATCGTGCTCGACAGCGGCGGGCACAACTTCAACACCTGGCGGCGGGAGATCCCCTCGGCGCTGGACTGGATGAGCAGCCGGCTCAGCGAGAACTGACGCGCGGGGTCTCCCGGCTCACCCGGCGGCGGTCTTGCCGACGCTCGCCACGGTCTCGACCGCCACCTCGGCGCGCGGCACGTCCTGGGCGTCCGCGTCGATCGAGCGGCGCAGCGCCTCGTGCAGCCGGGCCGGGGTGAGCACACCGAGGAACCGGCCGGTGGACTCCGCGTCGATGACGGCGATCCAGCCCGCGTCGTGCTGGAGCATGGTGGCGAACGCCTGCTTGAGCGGGGCGCCGACGGGCAGCCACGCCTCCATCCGGCGGGCGTGCGCACGCACCCTGCCGTCGGCTCCGGCTCCGGCGCCGTCGGCGGGGATCCAGCCGTGCAGATTGTCCTGGCCGTCCAGTACGACGGCCCAGCGCGCGCCCTGGGCCCGCAGTCGCTCGGTCGCCTTCGCGAGGGAGTCGTCGAGGTGGACGACGGGCGGCTGGTCGAGGTCGCCCTCCTCGATGGGGGTGACGGAGAGCCGCTTGAGGCCCCGGTCGGCGCCGACGAAGTCCGCGACGTAGGGCGTGGCGGGCGCGCCGAGCACGGTGGCCGGGGAGTCGAACTGCTCGATGGAGCCCTGCCCGTAGACGGCTATCCGGTCGCCGAGCCGGACCGCTTCCTCGATGTCGTGCGTGACGAACAGGACGGTTTTACGGACCTGTTCCTGAAGTTTCAGGAATTCGTTCTGCAGCCGTTCCCGCACGACCGGGTCGACCGCGCCGAAAGGCTCGTCCATCAGCAGCACCGGCGGGTCCGCGGCCAGTGCCCTTGCCACGCCGACGCGTTGGCGCTGACCTCCGGAGAGCTGTTCCGGATAGCGGTCGCCATAAACGGAAGGGTCAAGTCCGACAAGGTCGAGGAGTTCCGCCGCGCGTTCCCGTCCCTTTCCCCGTTTCCAGCCCAGGAGATGCGGGACGGTCGCGGTGTTCTCCAGCACCGTGCGGTGCGGGAAGAGTCCCACCTGCTGGATCACATAACCGATACGGCGGCGCAGTCGGACGGGGTCGATGGCGGATATGTCGTCCCCGTCGAGGAATATCCGGCCCTCGGTCGGTTCGATCAGCCGGTTCACCATCTTCATGGTGGTCGTCTTGCCGCACCCCGACGGTCCGACGAGCGTGACCAGTTCACCCTCGGCGACGTCGAAGGAAAGGTCGTCGACGGCGGTGGTGCCGTCCGCGTACCGCTTGGTGACGTGCTCGAAACGGATCATGGTTCCCCATTGTGACGCGTGTTCTGTGAAGGACGTGTTGCTGAAATACAACGGCCCCCGCGATTGTCAGTGGTCGAGGATAGGGTCGCCCATACATACATACGTACGAGACGATGACCGGGAGGTGGGGACGGATGGCCGCGGGACAGAACTGCCTGGTGACGAACGACTGGATCTGCGGGGAGTATCTCCGTTCCCGCAGTCAGGAGCTGACCGATGCGACGGTCCAGCACATCTGGATCACCGTGGTCTCGGTGGCGATCGGACTGCTGGTGGCCTTTCCGCTGGCGCTGCTCGCGCGCCGCAGCCGCCGTTTCGCCGGACCGGTGCTCGGACTGACGACGATCCTCTACACCGTGCCTTCGCTGGCCATGTTCTCGCTGCTGCTGCCGCTGTTCGGGCTCTCCGCCGCGCTGGTGGTCACCGGCCTGGTGCTGTATTCGCTGACCATCCTCGTGCGGAACATCCTGGCCGGCCTCGAAGCCGTTCCCCAGGAGGCGAAGGAAGCCGCGAAGGGGATGGGGTACGGGCCGGTGCGGCTGCTCTGGGAAGTCGAACTCCCGCTGGCGATGCCCGCGTTGATGGCCGGGGTGCGGATCGCCACGGTGTCGACGATCGCGCTGACCACGGTCGGTTCGATCATCGGCAGGGGCGGCCTCGGCAATCTCATAGGCGACGCGCTCCCCAGCTTCTTCAAGGCCCAGGTGCTCACCGCCTCGGTCCTGTGCGTGCTGCTCGCGGTCGTCGCGGATCTGCTGCTGCTCGGTGTGCAGCGGCTGTTGACCCCGTGGACCCGAATACGCGCCGTGCGGACGAGCGCGGACACCGTGGCAAAGGCGGTCTGACCCATGGGAGTTCTCGGCGAGGCCTGGACCTGGCTCACCACCGGCGCCAACTGGTCGGGGGAGAGCGGGGCGGCCCACCGGCTGGCCGAGCACCTGTACGTCAGCGGCGTCTCGCTGGCCCTGGCCTGCGCGATCGCGCTGCCGGTCGCGCTGTACCTGGGGCACATCGGGAAAGGCGGCGCACTGGCCGTCAACCTCTCCAACGTGGGGCGGGCGGTCCCGGTCTTCGCGGTGCTGGCCCTCTTCATGGTCTCGCCGCTGCGCAACGCCGGATATGTGCCGACGGTCATCGCGCTGGTGCTGTTCGCCGTGCCACCGCTGCTCACCAACGCCTACGTCGGGATGACGGAGGTCGACCGGTCGGTGACGGAGGCGGCGCGGGGCATGGGGATGTCCGGACGGCAGCTCTTCGTACGGGTCGAGCTTCCGCTCGCCTACCCGATGATCATGACCGGGCTGCGTTCCGCCGCCGTCCAGGTGGTCGCCACGGCGACGATCGCCGCGATGGTCGGCCAGGGCGGCCTCGGCCGGATCATCACCGCCGGGTTCAACACGTACAACACACCGCAGGTGGTCGCGGGGGCGGTGCTGGTCGCCGTGCTCGCGCTGCTGGTGGAGGCGGTGCTGGTGGGCCTGGACCGGCTGCTGTCACCACCGCGCCGCCGCCGGACGGCCTGAGGGCGCATGACGGCCGAGCCGGACCTGATCCGTGATCCCCGGATCCCATCCCATCCCATTCCAGATCAGATTTCAGATCAGACGGTTGCTGTGGACGGAGAACAACAATGAGCAAGACCTCGCGCATAGCCGGCGCGGTCATCGGCATGGTCGCGCTGGCCGGCTCGCTCGCCGCCTGCGGCGGCGACAGCCTGGAGAAGGACAAGGGCAAGTCGGGCTCGGCGTCCGCCGGCGCCGCGGGCTCCGGCAAGAAGGGCTCGCTCGTCGTCGGCGCGGCCTCCTTCACCGAGTCCAAGGTGCTCGCGGAGCTGTACGCGCAGATCCTGGGCGACGCCGGATACAGCACCTCGATCACCACGGTGGCGAACCGGGAACTCTACGAGCCGTCGCTGGAGAAGGGCGAGATCGATGTCGTCCCGGAATACGCCGCGACGATCGCCGAATTCCTCAATGCCAAGGTGAACGGCGCGAAGAAGGCCGAGAAGGCGCCGGTCGCCTCCGGTGACACGGCGGCCACGGTCGCCGCGCTGGAGAAGCTCGCCGCCCCGCGCGGACTGAAGGTGCTCCCGGCCGGTGCGGCCGTCGACCAGAACGCCTTCGCGGTGACGAAGGAATTCGCCGCGAAGAACAAGCTCAAGACCCTTTCCGACCTCGGCAGGTCGAAGGTCGCGGTGAAGATCGCGGCGGGTGACGAGTGCGAGGTGCGGCCGTTCTGCGCACCGGGTCTGAAGAAGACGTACGGCATCGATGTCACCGGAATCGACCCCAAGGGAGTCGGTACGCCGCAGTCCAAGCAGGCGGTCAAGGACGGCAAGGACCAGTTGGTCCTCACCACCACCACGGACGCGGTGCTGGACAGCTACGGCCTGGTGTTCCTGGAGGACGACAAGAAGCTCCAGAACGCCGACAACGTGCTGCCGGTCCTCAATGCCGAGGACGCCGGTTCGCAGGACATCGCCGACGCGCTCGGCAAGCTCACCGAGGCGCTCACCACCGAAGACCTCGCGGAACTGAACCGCAAGGTCGACGCAGAGCGCGCAAAGCCCGCGGATGTGGCCAAGGAGTATCTGCGCTCGAAGGGCCTCGTGCAGAAGTAGGAATCGGGGGAAAGGGGCCGTCGGACGGGAGAAAGGGGGCCGTCAGGTAACCGGGAGGGAACAGATTGCCGGGCGGCCCCCCAAGTGCCCCGTACACACGGTAAATTTCAGGCCATGCCACGTGGACGCCATCGCCATTCGCCACCTCTGCACAGAATCCTTCCGTCGTCGGCAGTCGTCGGAGTCTCGGTTCTCTGTGCCGGAAGCACCTGGCTGCTCGCCGAGCCCCTGGTCCTGCGCGGTCTGGCGGCGGCCGCCGCGGCCGCCGCCGTGACCGGCGCGTATCTGATGCGCAGTTGGGACCGGGAGGCCGGCCACCGGGTCGCGGAGCTGACCCGGGCCCGGGCCGGCGACGAATGGCGGGCCGAGGAGCGGATCGCCGAGCTGGAGTCCGACCTGGAGGAGTCGCGGGAGCTGCGCACCCGGCTGGAGACGAAGCTGCGCCGCAAGCGCGTGGAGCTCGCCAACCTGCGCGGCGAGCACGCCGCCCTGCTGCGCCGGTACGCCACCGCCGAGACCGAGCGGGCCAGCGCGCTGGAGGGCCGCAGGCAGCTCGCGCTCGAAGCCGCCGCCACGCCCCGGGAACTGCCCGCCGCCCGCTCCACCCCGACGCCTGCCGCCTATCTGCGGGCCGCCCAGGCGCTGGAGGACCTCTCCCGCAACGGGGCGCTCCAGGAGGCGCGCCGCACCGCCGAGCAGGCCAGGACGCGGGATCTCGCGGAGCGTTCCCGGGCGGCGGAGGAGCAGCGGGGCAGGCACGCCGCGGCCGAGGACCGGACCGGCGCGCAGCACCTGCGCCCGCCGGCCGCCCTGCCCGCGCCCCGGCAGTCCGCCGCGCTGCCCCCGGCACGCACCGCACCGGCCTCCACCGCCGTCGCCCCGTACGCGGCGTCCCGCCGCCATCCGGTGCCGCAGGGCAGCTTCGACTTCTTCGGCACGCAGAAGGCGGCGCGGGCCGCGATCGAGTCCGTGCAGAACGAGGACCTCGCCGACGTGGTGGGCGAGGAGGCGCTCGCCGCGCACCGCACCGGCAAGCCCGAGAACCAGGTCGTCGGCGAGGTCATCGACCTGACCGTGCACGACGAGACCGAGCAGCTGGACGTGGCGGAGCTGCGCAGCGCGATCTCGTAGCCGACCCCGGAACCCGCCGTCCCGGGGCCCGTCGGCTACTTGTCGATGTCGCCGACGACGAAGAAGAGCGAGCCCAGGATCGCCACCATGTCGGCGACCAGCGTGCCCGGCAGCAGCTCGGTGAGCGCCTGGATGTTGTTGTACGAGGCGGAGCGGAGCTTCAGCCGGTACGGGGTCTTCTCGCCCTTGGACACCAGGTAGTAGCCGTTGACGCCGAGCGGGTTCTCGGTCCAGGCGTAGGTGTGGCCCTCGGGGGCCTTCAGCACCTTGGGCAGCCGCTGGTTGATCGGGCCGGGCGCCAGGCCGGCCATCCGGTCCAGGCAGGCGTCCGCGAGGTCCAGGGCGTTGTGCGTCTGCTCCAGCAGGCACTCGAAGCGGGCCAGGCAGTCGCCCTCGGTACGGGTGACCACCTTCAGGGTGTCCTGGAGCTCCGCGTACGCGAGGTACGGCTCGTCGCGCCGCAGATCGAAATCGACGCCCGAGGCGCGGGCGATCGGCCCGGACACCCCGTACGCGTGCACGGCCTCGGCGGAGAGCACGCCGACGCCGCGGGTGCGGCCCCGGAAGATCTCGTTGCCGAGCACCAGGTCGTCGTAGACGTCCATTCGGGACCGGACCGAGGCGACGGAGTCCCGGGCGCGGCCGAGCCACCCGGCCGGCAGGTCCTCCTTGAGGCCGCCGACCCGGTTGAACATGTAGTGCATCCGGCCGCCGGAGACCTCCTCCATCACGGCCTGGAGCTCCTCGCGCTCGCGGAAGGCGTAGAACACCGGGGTGATCCCGCCGAGTTCGAGCGGGTACGAACCGAGGAACATCAGATGGTTCAGGACCCGGTTCAGCTCGGCGAGCAGGGTGCGGGTCCAGACCGCGCGCTCCGGGACCTCCATGCCGAGCATGCGTTCCACGGCCATCACGACGCCCAGCTCGTTGGAGAACGCCGACAGCCAGTCGTGGCGGTTGGCGAGCATCACGATCTGCCGGTAGTCGCGGGCCTCGAACAGCTTCTCCGCGCCGCGGTGCATGTAGCCGATGACCGGCTCGGCGTGCCGGATGCGCTCGCCGTCCAGGACGATGCGCAGTCGGAGCACGCCGTGGGTGGAGGGGTGCTGGGGGCCGATGTTGAGCACCATGTCGGTGCTCTCCGCCGCTCCGCCGATGCCGACCGTCGTCTCCGTCATGCGGCCAGTATCGCGCGAACGCGCGGGGGCTCCGAGCCCAGGGCCGCGGGCCCCCGGTCTCAGCCCCTGCGCTGCATCAGCCAGCCGAAGTCGCCGAGGCCGCCCGGGGCCGTCAGCTCCGCCGCCTCGCCCGCCGAGGCGAGCGCCCGTACGTAGCCGGCCGGGTCGGCCGACGCCAGGGCCAGGGGCGGGCGTCCGCCGCTGACGCCGAGGCGGTGCAGCGCCTCGCGCTGGCTCAGCAGCTCGGGCTGCGCACCGGCGAAGGACCCCGCCGCGGCGCAGGCGTCCAGCGCCACGTGCGAAGTGAGGTCGCAGCTGCCGTCCGGCACCGGCCGCACCTCGCGGCCCGCCCGGAAGCCGGTCAGGGTGCCGAACGGGGGCCGGGCGTCGCGCACATGGGCGTAGTCCACCGCCACGGCCAGCCCCCCGGCCACCGTGGACACCGCCCGCGCCCAGGCCTCGTCGCGGGGGCGGCCGATCTCCGCGCGCCCGCCCGGACCGGCCGACGGCCACCAGCGGCGCAGCCACTCGGCGTCCGCCCCGGTCACCGGCTCGCCCAGCCGCTCCGTGCCGTCCTCCGCCCGCACCAGGACGTACCGGTCGACGCCGTCCGGATCGGTCTCGGCGACCTCGGTCGGGACGTTGTCCAGCCACTCGTTGGCGAACAGCAGCCCGCACGTGCGCGGCGGCGGTTCGGCGCACCACTCGATCCGGGGATCCAGGCCGGGCGGACGGCCGGCGAGTTCCACGGCGTACGCCCGCACGGCGAGGCCGTCGCCGCCCGCCGCCGGCAGGGCGGCCAGCACCCCCGTCAGCAGCTCGCCCCGGCCGGCGCCCACGTCCACCAGGTCGACCGATCCGGTGCCCAGCCCGTGTGCCGTTTCGACCAGCAGCCGGGCGACGGCGGAGGCGAAGAGCGGGGACGCGTGGACGGAGGTGCGGAAGTGGCCCGCCGGCCCTTCGGGGCTCCGGTAGAACCCCCCGTCCCCGTACAAAGCGGTCTCCGCCGCCACCTGCCACCCATGCCACTCATCCGTCACCTGTCCAAGTCTCCACCTTGGGGAGTACGGTCCCCGGAACCGGATCGGCCCTTCGGCTGACCCGGGCGCCCCTCGCCTGTCCCTACGCTGGGTTACGTGCAGCGCCTCTACGACTTCATCCGCAGACACCCGACGGGCGTCGACTGCTTCTGGGCCGTCGTCCTCCTCGGGCTCTCCGGCGTGTCCATGGTGGGTGGCCCGGCGAGCGGACTGGAGCGCGTCGCCGCCGTTCCGATCACCCTCGGCCTCTGTGTGGTCGTGGCGTTGCGCCGGCGGGCACCGGAGAAGATGCTGCTGCTCGCCATCGCGATGGGCGTGGTGCAGCTGGTCACCGGTTTCGGGCCCGGCGTCATGAACTTCGCGATGCTGGTGATCGTCTTCACCGTGGCCACCGTCGGGGAGCGCTGGGCGTCCCGGCTCGCGCTGGTCTGCAGCCTGTGCGCGGCGGGCCTGTCCAAGCTGCGCTGGCAGGCGGACCTGCCGGCCGCCAGCTGGCCGGAGCAGGTTTTCATCGTCGTCGTGCTGACCGTGCCGTTCGTGCTCGCCTGGGTGCTCGGCGACTCGATGCGGACCAGGCGCGCCTACTTCAGTCAGCTGGAGGAGCGCGCCGCCCGGCTGGAGCGGGAGCGCGAGGCGCAGTCGAAGGTGGCGGTGGCGGCCGAGCGGGCCCGGATCGCCCGCGAGCTCCACGACGTCGTCGCGCACAACGTGTCGGTGATGGTGGTACAGGCCGACGGTGCGGCGTACGTCATGGACGCCGCGCCCGACCAGGCCCGGCAGGCCCTGGAGACCATCTCCAGCACCGGCAGGCAGGCGCTCGCCGAGATGCGGCGACTGCTCGGGGTGTTGCGGACGGGCGATGCGCAGGAGAGCGGGGAGTACGTCCCGCAGCCGGACGTGAACCAGATCGAGGATCTGATCGAGCAGGTCAGGCAGACCGGCCTGGCCGTCGACTTCAAGGTCGAGGGCACCTCGCGCCCGCTGCCCAGCGGGGTCGAGCTGACCGCGTACCGCATCGTGCAGGAGGCCCTGACCAACACCCGCAAGCACGGCGGTCCCGATGCGGGGGCCAGTGTGCGTCTGGTCTACTTCGACGACGGGCTCGGGCTGCTGGTCGAGGACGACGGCCGGGGCGCGGCGCACGAACTGTACGAGGACGGCGGCGCCGACGGCGCGGGCCACGGAATGATCGGGATGCGCGAGCGGGTCGGCATGGTCGGCGGCACGCTGGACGCCGGACCGCGTCCCGGCGGCGGCTTCCGGATCAGCGCGCTGCTGCCGCTCAAGTCGGCCCACTAGGGCCTGGCTCCTCGGAATCGTCGCAGTACAGAACTTCAGACTTCAGACTTCGGACATCGGACTTCGGACTTGCAGGGCGGAACTCCGGCTCTGCGGGACAGACAGGAGACAGGACCCCTCATGGCCATCCGCGTGATGCTCGTCGACGACCAGGTGCTGCTGCGCACCGGCTTCCGGATGGTGCTCGCCGCCCAGCCGGACATGGAGGTCGTGGCCGAGGCGGGCGACGGCGCGGAGGCGATCGAGAACCTTCGTTCCACCGCCGTCGATGTGGTGCTGATGGACGTACGGATGCCGAGGCTGGACGGTGTCGAGGCCACCCGGCGGATGTGCGCGGAGCCGGACGCGCCCAAGGTGCTCATCCTGACCACGTTCGACCTCGACGAGTACGCTTTCTCCGGGCTGAAGGCCGGGGCCAGCGGCTTCATGCTCAAGGACGTGCCGCCCGCCGAGCTGCTCGCCGCGATCCGCTCCGTGCACAGCGGGGACGCCGTCGTCGCCCCGTCCACCACCCGCCGGTTGCTGGACCGTTTCTCCCCGATGCTGCCGAGCGGCAACAGCGAACCGCAGCACAAGGACATCGCCCGGCTCACCGAACGCGAGCGCGAGGTGATGCTGCTGGTGGCCCAGGGCCTGTCGAACGGCGAGATCGCGGCGCGCCTGGTGCTCTCCGAGGCGACCGTGAAGACGCACGTGGGCCGCATCCTCACCAAGCTGAGCCTGCGCGACCGGGTGCAGGTCGTGGTCCTCGCGTACGAGACGGGCATGGTCCGGGCCGGCGGCGGCTCCGTCTGACCGGGGCGGCCCGGCGGCGGGGTCGGCGCGATCCGGAGCGGCCCGGCGGCGGGGCGGTGCGGCCCGGGGCGGCCCGGGGCGGCCCGGCGGGGGTTCAGCGCAGGATGCCTTCCAGGAAGTCGCTGCCGAGCCGTGCCACCGAGGTCAGGTCCAGCTGGTGCAGTACGTACCGGCCGCGCCGCCGGGTGGTGACCAGGCCCGCCTTCTTCAGCACCGCGAGATGCCGGGAGACCTCGGGCGCCGTGATGCCGTGCGTGTCGGCGAGCTGACCGGTGGTGTGCGGGGAGCGGGCGAGGTGGCGGCAGAGCCGCATCCGCATCGGGTGGGCCAGCGCCTCCATGCGCAGCTGGAGCAGTTCCACGGAGGCGGGCGAGGGCAGCTCGGGCTGGTGCACCGGGTAGTGGATCACCGGGCGCCAGCCCGGCGCGTGCAGCAGGTTGAGGTGCGGCCAGCCGAAGGTGGACGGGATCAGGGTGAGCCCGGGGCCGACGGCGCTGGTCCGGCCCTCGCTCAGCTTGTCGGCGCTGATCCTGGTCCCGGCCTCGTCGACGGTCAGCGCCGTGGACACCGCGCCCATCGCCTCGCCGATCCCCTTGCGCCGCAGCAGGTCGTTCTTGTGCCGGGCGTCGGCGGCCAGCTGGACCTGTACCCGGCGCCAGGTGTCCGCGAAGAACGCCCGCTCGCAGTCCTCGAACAGGCGCCGCACCCAGCGGCGTACGGGGGCCGGATCGGTCAGCAGCTGCTGGGCGAACTCCACCTGCCGGGGGCCGCGCGCCGCCGCCATCTCCAGGGCGCGGGCGCGCATCGTCGGATCGGTGAGCGGGGAGGGCGCGCCGAGCCCGTAGAAGCTGGTGCAGGTGAATTCCAGGGCGGCGGCGACGAACCGCTCGTCGTCCAGCCGGTCGAGGATGTCGAGGTCCTCGGCGAGGTTGGCGCCCGTCCTGCCGTTGCCGCCGCGGACCCCGGCGAACGGCATGAAGACGTCCGAGAACGTGTGGCGCCACAGGAAATCGGCCTCGTGCAGCCGGTCGGCGAGGTCGGGCTCCAGCGCGCTGGAGGTCGCCGTCGCCCAGCCGTGCAGGCCCGGGTGGTGTCCCGGCTCGGAGAGGGCGTGCAGGGCCAGCCCCAGCTCGGCGAGGGGGGAGGTCTCGAAGACGATGCGGTCGGGACTCAGCCCGGAGATGTCGATGTGCACGCTCACCCCTCCATAGTGCGGGGTGCCCGCGAAAGGCCCGGCGCCATTTGACGGGGCTCGTCAATCGGCGGGCGGGGCCGGCCGGGACCGGCCCACGCTGAGGCCATGGACGCCATTCAGCAGCACATGATCGACAGCTATCGCGCGGTCCAGCGGGGCGAGCTGCCGCCGCCACTGCCGGGTCGGCACGACTGGGACGTGGTGCGCGAGGCCCGCGAACGGCGCCGCTTCGACGCGGTGATCGCGGGCCGCCCGGCGCGCGGCCGCCGGCGGGCGGCGCTCCGCTCCCTGCTCGGGAAGCTCCGGGAGTCCGGGAAGCCCGGGAAGTCCGAGAGGCTCGGGAAGCCCGGGAAGTGCCGCCCGTCCGGCGCCTGAGTACGGCACCGGTCGGGTCGGCCCGGTGGGGCTCCCGGCACGGGGCGGACTCTGTGCCCGGCCTTCCACGAACGGCTCTCAGCCCGGCCTTCCACGAACGGTCCTCAGCCCGGCCGTGCCACGAGCTTCCGTCCCGTGACAGCCCTCAGACCAGCCGCTCCATGAACTCCCGCACCGCTTCCCGTACATCGTCGGCGGTCCACTGCAGCCCCTCATGCCCCACCGTCACCTCGGTGAACGACGTCCCGGGCGGTCCGGCGGCCGCGGGGTACCACTTGCGGAAGAGGGAGACGCCCGTCTCCTCCGCCTGCCGCACCGCCGCCTCCGTGAGGACGTCCGCCCCGTACGGCAGCCACACCTGGAACTGGTGCGTGTGCGGCGGCTCGGGATGCACCCGGAACCACGGGGCGCCGGCCGCCGAGAAGCCCTCGGCCAGTGCCCCGGCCACCACCTTGGCCCGTGCCACGTACGAAGGCAGCTGCGGCAGCTCCTGATCGAGGCCGATCAGCGCCGCGAGCGCCGCCGGGAACTGCTGGAAGAGCTGCCCGCCGTACCGGTGGCGCCAGGTGCGCGCCTCCTCGATCAGCGAGGCGGGACCGGCCAGCGCGGCCCCGGAGATGCCGCCGAGGGTCTTGTAGAACGACACGTACACGCTGTCCGCGAGCGCCGCGATCTCCGGCAGCTCCCGTCCGAAGTGGGGGGCGCACTCCCACAGCCGCGCGCCGTCGATGTGCACCACCGCATCGCGTTCCCGGGCGGCCGCCACCACGTCCTGGAGCTCCTCCCACGTAGGCAGGACGAAACCGGCGTCGCGCAACGGCAGCTCCAGCATCAGCGTGCCGAACGGCTCCTCGAAGTCGCGGATCTCCTGTGCCGTGGGCAGCCGGGGAGCGGACGTCGGGTGGACGGTGCGCAGCCCGCTCACCGCCCCCAGCGCGCCGCGCTCGTGGACCTCGGGGTGGGCGAGCGGGTGCAGCGCCACCGTGGGGTTGCCGGTCCGCCCGGCCCAGCACCGCAGCGCGACCTGCTGTGCCATCGTCCCGGTCGGGAAGAACGCGGCGGCCTCCGTGCCCAGCAGGCCCGCGATCCGTTCCTCCAGCTCGGCGACGACGCCGTCGCCGTAGATGTCCGAGGGGCGGTCGAGATCGGTGACGGCCCCGGCCCCGGCCTCCAGCGCGGCCAGCCGCTCACGGAGCGAGAGGTTCATGGGCGCCCGGAACAGGACTCGTTCGGCCGCGGCCCAGGCGTTGATCCTGCGCAGCTGCTGCGCGTCCTCCTGATTCCCCTGCACCTCCTGATTCCCCTGTTCCTGATCTCCCCGCTCCTTCTGATCCCCCGGTGATGCCTGATCCCCCGGTGATGCCGGCTGCGACTGCCCGCCCGTGTCCGCTGTGTCTGTCATGGGACGATCATCACGCAGCGTGCGGCCCGGACCCGCACGATTTACGGGCGCTTCCGGCCCGGGGCCGCGCACCCCCGCCCGGACTTTTCCCACAGGCTGTGGACAGCCGGGGGCCCGGACGAAGCGCTGGCGTAGCATGCAGAGAAATCGTCCGGTACCCCCCGCGGACTGGAACGGAAGGCCACCGCCGCGTGAATGCAACAGCCCCCCATGACCCCCTCGAAGCGAGGGACCGCCCCGCCCGCCTCACGGTCGGCGTCGTGGGCGCGGGCCGTGTCGGCCCCGCTCTCGCCGCGTCGCTCCAGCTCGCCGGGCACCGGCCGGTCGCCGTCTCCGGCGTCTCCGACGCGTCCGTGCGCCGGGCCGCCGCCCTGCTGCCCGACGTACCGCTGGTGCCGCCCGCAGAGGTCCTCGCCCGCGCCGAGCTGGTGCTGCTGACCGTCCCGGACGACGCCCTGCCCGGCCTGGTGGAGGGCCTCGCCGAGACCGGCGCGGTGCGGCCGGGACAGCTGCTCGTCCACACCTCGGGGCGGTACGGGACACGGGTCCTGGACCCGGCGCTGCGGGCCGGCGCACTCCCGCTCGCGCTGCACCCCGCGATGACGTTCACCGGCACCTCCGTCGACGTCCAGCGGCTGGCCGGCTGCTCCTTCGGCGTGACCGCCCCCGAGGAGCTGCGGCTGGCGGCCGAGGCGCTGGTCATCGAGATGGGCGGCGAGCCCGAGTGGATCGCGGAGGAGTCCCGTCCGCTTTACCACGCGGCGCTCGCGCTGGGTGCGAACCACCTGGTCACGCTGGTCGCCCAGTCGATGGAGCTGCTGCGTACGGCCGGGGTCACCGCCCCCGACCGGATGCTCGGCCCCCTCCTCGGCGCCGCACTCGACAACGCCCTGCGCTCCGGCGACGCCGCGCTGACCGGCCCGGTGGCCCGCGGCGACGCGGGCACGGTCGCCGCGCACATCGGCGAGCTGCGCAGGCACGCCCCACAGACCGTGGCCGGATACGTCGCGATGGCCCGCGCCACCGCCGACCGCGCCCTCGCCCACGGCATGCTCAAGCCGGAGCTGGCCGAGGACCTGCTCGGGGTCCTGGCCGACGGCGCCGGCCCCGGCACCACGGACGGCACCGGATCACAGGAGCCCCGATGACCGACCCGACCGGCACCCCCCGCCCCGGTACGTCCGATGCCCTCCGCCCGGGCACGCCCGGCGCTTCCCGCCCCGGTACGTCCGACGGCACCGGCCCCGGCACGCCCGGCGCTTCCCGCCCAGGTGCATCCGATGCCCCCCGCCCGGGCACGCCCGGCACCCCCCGCCCCGCCGCCGCCTCGCCCGCGTTCCCCGCACCCCCCGCGGCCGCCCTGCTCCGTACCGGCGCCGAGCTCGGCGCGTCCGCCCCGCTCAAGGGGGCGCGGGCCGTCGTCATGACCATGGGGGCGCTGCACGAGGGCCACGCCGGCCTGATCCGCGCCGCCCGCGCGGCGGCCGGCCCCGACGGCCAGGTGGTCGTCACCGTCTTCGTCAACCCGCTCCAGTTCGGCGACGCCGCCGACCTGGACCGCTACCCCCGCACGCTCGACGCCGACCTCGCCGTGGCGGCCGCCGCCGGGGCGGACGCGGTCTTCGCGCCGTCCGTCGACGAGGTCTACCCCGGAGGCGAACCGCAGGTCCGGATCTCCGCCGGCCCCATGGGCGAGCGGCTCGAAGGGGCCTCGCGCCCCGGACACTTCGACGGCATGCTCACCGTCGTCGCCAAGCTCCTCCACCTCACCCGCCCCGACGTCGCGTTCTTCGGGCAGAAGGACGCCCAGCAGCTGGCGCTGATCCGCCGCATGGTGCGCGATCTGAACTTCCCGGTGGAGATCGCCGGAGTGGAGACGGTCCGCGAGCCGGACGGCCTCGCGCTCTCCAGCCGCAACCGTTTCCTGGACGCCGAGGAGCGGCACACCGCCCTCGCCCTGTCCAAGGCCCTGTTCGCCGCCCGCGACCGGCTCGCCGCCCAGCAGGCGCTGCACGCCCGCGCGCAGACCACCTCGGCCACCACCGGCCGGGCCGCCGCGCTCACCGCGCTCGGCGAGGCCCGTGCCGCCGCCGACACCCAGGCGGTGGCCCTGGCCCGCCCGGAGGACGGGCCCTCGGCGGTACGGGCCGCCGCGCTGCTGATCCTCGACGACGCGGTGGCCGCACAGCCCCCGCTCGTCCTCGACTACCTGGCGCTGGTGGACCCGGCCGACTTCACCGAGGTCCCCGACGACCGCACCACCGGCGCGGCGATCCTCGCCGTCGCCGCGAGAGTCGGCAGGACCCGGCTCATCGACAACATCCCGCTGACCTTCGGAGCCACCACGTGACCGGAATACGGCTGACCGCCCCCGCCCCCGGCTGGTCCATCGACGCCGACGTCGTGGTGGTCGGCTCCGGCGTGGCCGGTCTCACCACCGCACTGCGCTGCGCGGCCGCGGGCCTCGCCACCGTCGTCGTCACCAAGGCCCGCCTCGATGACGGCTCCACCCGCTGGGCGCAGGGCGGCATCGCGGCCGCCCTCGGCGAGGGCGACACCCCCGAGCAGCACCTGGACGACACCCTGGTCGCGGGCGCCGGCCTGTGCGACGAGGCGGCGGTCCGCACGCTGGTCACCGAGGGCCCCGACGCCGTACGCCGGCTGATCGGGACCGGTGCCCACTTCGACACCACGGACAGCGGCGACATCGCGCTGACCCGTGAGGGCGGCCACCACCGCCGCCGCATCGCCCACGCGGGCGGCGACGCCACGGGCGCCGAGATCTCCCGCGCCCTGGTCGAGGCGGTCCGCGAGGCCGCCCTGCACACCGTGGAGAACGCGCTCGTACTGGACCTCCTCACCGACGCCGAGGGCCGTACCGCGGGCGTCACGCTGCACGTCATGGGCGAGGGCCAGCACGACGGCGTCGGCGCGGTCCGCGCCCCCGCGGTGGTCCTGGCCACCGGCGGCATGGGCCAGGTCTTCTCCGCCACCACCAACCCGGCGGTCTCCACCGGCGACGGCGTGGCACTGGCGCTGCGGGCCGGAGCCGAGGTCTCCGACCTGGAGTTCGTCCAGTTCCACCCGACGGTCCTCTTCCTCGGCACCGGCTCCGAGGGCCAGCAGCCGCTGGTGTCGGAGGCGGTACGGGGCGAGGGCGCCCATCTCGTCGACGCGTCCGGGACCCGCTTCATGCTGGGGCAGCACGAGCTGGCCGAGCTGGCCCCGCGCGACATCGTCGCCAAGGCCATCACCCGGCAGATGCAACTGCGCGGCACCGATCACATGTACCTCGACGCCCGCCACTTCGGCGCCAAGATGTGGGAGCAGCGCTTCCCCACGATCCTGGCGGCCTGCCGCACCCACGGCATCGACCCGGTCACCGAACCGGTCCCGGTCGCCCCCGCCGCACACTACGCCTCCGGCGGCATCCGCACCGACCTGCGGGGACGTACCACGGTGCCCGGCCTGTACGCCTGCGGCGAGGTCGCCTGCACCGGTGTGCACGGTGCGAACCGGCTGGCGTCCAACTCCCTCCTGGAGGGCCTCGTCTTCGCCGAACGCATCGCGGCGGACATCGTCGAGGAGCGGCCCGGCGCGGGCCCCGCCGAAGCCGGCGACCACCGCGCGCCGTCCCCGCTGATCGCCCCGGAGGCCCGGTCCACGATCCAGCGGATCATGTCCAGGGGCGCCGGAGTGCTGCGCTCCGCGGAGAGCCTGGCCACCGCCGCCGACGAGCTGGAGGCCCTCCACAACAGCGCCGCGCTGGCCGTGGAGGCGGACGAGCCCAAGGTCGCGGTGCCCGGCGTCGAGGCGTGGGAGGTCACCAACCTGCTGCTCGTCTCGCGCGTCCTGGTCGCCGCCGCCCGGCAGCGCGAGGAGACCCGCGGCTGCCACTGGCGCGAGGACCGGCCCGAACGCGACGACGAGAACTGGCGCCGCCACCTCGTCGTCCGGCTCACCCCGGAGCGTCGGCCCGTCCTCCGTCGGACGGAGACCGAGGCATTCGGGCCCGTAGGCCCCGTCCAGGCACCAGACTGCGCAGCAGCACCCCCCACCCACCCCGCCGACGTCACCGAGGAGCCGTAACCGTGAGCACGCCCGAAGAGAATCCGCGCCCCACACCCGTGGACGTACCGCTGGTCCGGATCGGCGCGCCCGCACCGTCCGAGGGAGGCTGCGGGGACGGCTGCGGCTGCGGCGGGGACTACGAGCTCGACCAGCTGGAGTGCGGCCTCGACCCGGCACTCGCCCAGCTCCTCGCCGACGCGGGCCTGGACCCGGTCCAGGTCGAGGACGTCGCGCACGTCGCCATCGAGGAGGACCTGGACGGCGGGGTGGACGTCACCACCGTCGCGACCGTCGCCGAGGACGCCGTGGCCACCGGTGACTTCACCGCCCGCGAGGCGGGCGTCGTGGCCGGTCTGCGGATTGCCGAGGCAGTCCTGTCCATCGTCTGCACGGAGGAGTTCGCGGTCGAGCGGCACGTCGAGGACGGCGACCGGGTCGTCCCCGGCCAGAAGCTGCTGACCGTCACCACCCGCACCCGCGACCTGCTCACCGGCGAGCGCGGGGCGCTCAACCTGCTGTGCCGGCTCTCCGGCATCGCGACCGCCACCCGCGCCTGGGCCGATGTGCTCGAAGGCACCGGGGCCAAGGTCCGCGACACCCGCAAGACCACCCCGGGCCTGCGCGCCATGGAGAAGTACGCGGTGCGCTGCGGCGGCGGCGTCAACCACCGGATGTCGCTGTCGGACGCGGCACTGGTCAAGGACAACCACGTCATCGCCGCGGGCGGCGTCGCCGAGGCCTTCAAGCGGGTTCGGGACGAGTTCCCGGACGTACCGATCGAGGTCGAGGTCGACACCCTCCAGCAGGTCCGCGAGGTGCTCGACGCGGGCGCCGACCTGATCCTGCTGGACAACTTCACCCCGATCCAGACGGCCGAGGCGGTCGCGCTCGTCGGTGGCCGCGCGGTCCTGGAGTCTTCGGGCCGGCTGTCCCTGGACTCCGCCCGCGCCTACGCCGAGGCGGGCGTCGACTACCTGGCCGTCGGCGCGCTCACCCACTCCTCGCCGATCCTCGACATCGGCCTGGACTTCCGCGACACCGACGGGGCCGGCGCCTGATGCTGCTCACCATCGACGTCGGCAACACCCACACCGTCCTCGGCCTGTTCGACGGCGAGGAGATCGTCGAGCACTGGCGGATCTCCACCGACGCCCGCCGCACCGCCGACGAGCTGGCCGTGCTGCTCCAGGGCCTGATGGGCATGCACCCGCTGCTCGGCATGGAGCTGGGCGACGGCATCGAGGGCATCGCGATCTGCTCCACGGTCCCGGCCGTCCTGCACGAGCTGCGCGAGGTGACCCGCCGCTACTACGGCGACGTCCCCGCGGTCCTCGTCGAGCCCGGCATCAAGACCGGGGTGCCGATCCTGATGGACAACCCGAAGGAGGTCGGCACGGACCGCATCATCAACGCGGCCGCCGCCGCCGACCTGTACGGCGGTCCGGCGATCGTCGTCGACTTCGGCACGGCCACCACCTTCGACGCGGTGTCCGCCCGGGGCGAGTACACCGGCGGGGTCATCGCCCCCGGCATCGAGATCTCGGTCGAGGCGCTCGGCGTCAAGGGCGCCCAACTGCGCAAGATCGAGCTGGCCCGGCCGCGCAGCGTGATCGGCAAGAACACGGTCGAGGCGATGCAGTCGGGCATCATCTACGGCTTCGCCGGCCAGGTCGACGGCGTCGTGGCCCGGATGAAGAAGGAGCTGGCGGCCGACCCGGAGGACGTCACCGTCATCGCGACGGGCGGCCTTGCGCCGATGGTGTTGGGGGAGTCCTCCGTCATCGACGAGCACGAGCCCTGGCTCACCCTGATCGGCCTGCGCCTGGTGTACGAGCGGAACGTGTCCCGGATGTAGCGGACACGGGCCGTACCTGCGGGAACGGCTCGCGGTGGCGGTGGCCCGCCGCCGCGCCGCCGACGGCCAGTTAAGCGGATTTTGTCCATTTAGCACGTATTGTCGCGTTATGCCCACGCCATACGGATCACGCGGCGGCATGGCGTTCAGCGCGGACGAGCTGCGGGTGCTCCGACGTGCCCTCGCCATCGCCCTCCACCCCATGCCCCTGCCGGACGACGACGTCCAGGACTGCCTGCGGCTGGCCGGCGCCGTGGACGAGGCGGTCGGCGAGGCGGGACGGCTGCGCACGTTCCTCCTCGCCGACCTCGTCCGCTACCGCAACGCCCTCCCCGGGTCCGTCAGCGGCTACCTGGAACTGCTCCAGGACGCCCTGGCGGGCGGATACGACCCCGGCCCCGACGACCTCGCCGCACTGCGGGCGCTGCGCCACAGGCCGGTGGCCGCGGCGCTCCTGGAGCGCTGTCAGGTGCTCGCCGAGCGCTCGGTCCGCGCCCGCCTCGCCGGACGCGCCGTGGCGGCGAAGGCCCCCGCGCCGCGCAGCAGGCTGCTCGCCCTGCCCGGCGGCCGGGCCGCCGACGCCGAACCCGAACGGCCCAGGACCCCGGCGGAACCCGCCCGGCCCACCCGGCCGGCCGGACGCCCCGCGCCGAAGCCCTCGGAGGTCTTCCCGCCCCGCCGCCGCCCGGTCCCGCCGCCGCAGCAGCGCGCCGCCGGATAGCGGAGGGGCGACGCGGAAGCCCGTACCGGCCTCGCTACTCTGGACAACATGGACTACGTATCCGCGCTCGTTCCCCCCGTGGTGATGGCCGTCTTCTTCATCGGCGTCGTCGTGACGATCGTCAAGAGCCAGGGCGGTCCCAACAAGGCCAAGGAGGACGCGGCCGTGGATCTGGCGATCGGCCGCGCCGAGTCGGTCCAGCAGGCCCCGCGCGCCGACGGCGCCTGATCCGGCACCCCGCAGTACGCGAAGGGCGCACGGCTCCCGAGGAGCCGTGCGCCCTTTTGCCGGATCGATAAACCGGTCATTCCAGTCATGTGGCACTAAAGTGACATTGTGCCCCGCCAATTGGGAGATCTGGAAGACGCCGTGATGACACGGGTCTGGCAATGGAACCGTCCGGTCACCGTGCGGGAAGTCCTTGAGGACCTTCAGCAGGAACGCTCCATCGCCTACACCACCGTCATGACGGTAATGGACAATCTCCATCAGAAGGGCTGGGTGCGCAGGGAAGTCGACGGCCGCGCATATAGATATACGGCGGTCTCCACCCGCGCCGCCTACTCGGCCGCACTGATGAACGAAGCATGGTCGCGCAGCGACAACCCGGCGGCCGCTCTTGTCGCCTTCTTCGGCATGATGTCCGCCGAGCAGCGCGAAGCCCTCCAGGACGCCATGCGGATCGTTCAGCCCGGCCTCTCCGGGCCGCAGTCCGGCGAACCCGCCGGCGCGGCGAGTGATGAAGCAACCGGCGAAGCGGCCGAAGATCCGGCCGATGGGGCGGGCCCGGAGGCCGGGCGATAGCGTCGGGGGTATGTCCTCAGAGCTTCCGCATGCCGATTCCCGTACCGAACCGCCGGCCATAAACACAGCCATCACGGTCCGACGGGCCAGGACCAGCGATGTGGCATCGGTCCGCCGTCTCCTCGACGGGTACGTACGCGAAGGCATCCTGCTCGACAAAGCGACCGTGACGCTTTACGAGGACATCCAGGAGTTCTGGATCGCGGAACGCGACGAGGACGCCCGGGTCATCGGCTGCGGAGCACTGCACGTGATGTGGGAAGACCTCGCCGAAGTGCGTACTCTCGCCGTCGACCACAGCATCAGGGGCGCCGGAGTCGGCCATCAAGTGCTGGACAAGTTGTTGCAGACCGCCCGCTGGCTGGGCGTGCGACGGGTTTTCTGTCTCACCTTCGAAGTCGACTTCTTCGCGAAGCACGGCTTCGTGGAGATCGGAGAGACGCCGGTCGACGGAGATGTCTACAGCGAGCTGCTGCGTTCCTATGACGAGGGTGTAGCAGAGTTCCTGGGTCTCGAACGGGTGAAGCCGAACACCTTGGGCAACAGCCGGATGCTTCTGCATCTGTGACCGCGATCTGTGACCGCCACAAGAAACCGGAACCCTATGTCCGAATCGCGCATGTTTCCCGCGTTCCGGTGATCCTGAACCTCTCCCGGGGGTTTGTGTTTTCCGGGGAAAAGCGGTTTCCTTTCCGCGTACTGCATTTTCGATGAAAGGGAATCCAGTGGCACAGAAGGTTCAGGTCCTTCTTGTCGATGACCTCGACGGCGGCGAGGCGGACGAGACGGTCACGTTCGCTCTCGATGGCAAGACGTACGAGATTGACCTCACGACGAGCAACGCGGACAAGCTCCGTGGTCTTCTTGAGCCGTACACCAAGGGTGGCCGGCGCACGGGTGGCCGCGCAGCGTCCGGCCGTGGCAAGGGTCGCGCCGTTGCGGGTGGCAACAAGGACACTGCCGAGATCCGTAAGTGGGCCCGCGAGAACGGCCACAATGTGAATGACCGCGGCCGTGTACCCGCGGAGATCCGCGACCTTTACGAGAAGGCCAACGGCTGAGCTGTCGACCCAACCGTCGACGGCCCCGTTCGGGCACGCATCAACCGGGCCCGGTGGCATTCCGTAGCCACCGCGTCCACCAGCCGTACGAGATCGGGAGCACCCCCACCCCTGCTCCCGAGGCCGGCGAGGGCCGGGAATTCCGACCCTTCCTCGTGTCGAAGCCCGGGGGGCCGCAGCCATGCAGCGGTCCCCGGCCGGCCGGCCATCCGTCCGGGCGGCACCGGCGCGGTGATCCGGCCGCCCGTGCCGATGGCGGTCAGTGAGAGGGCGACGCCGCCCCACTCCAGCCAGTCGAGCAGTCCTGGGAGCTCGTCGGCGCTTCCCACCGCGACCAGCAGGCTCATCCGCGCTCCCGACAGCGCCACGGGTCCCGTGCGGTCCAGCCGCCGCAGCGCCGCGTGACCGGCGGCCGCGGGAACCTGGAGCACGTCGAACCGCAGCCCGGTCAGCAACCGCACAGGCGCGGTCCCCGCCGTCGCCCAGCCGAGCTCGCGTTCGTACCACTGCGCCCAGCGGGCACAGTCGCCGTTCTCCCGCTCGCCGGTGACCGATGGCGCGGGGTACGGGACGGTGATGGCCATGCCGGAAGAACGGCCCGGACGCCCCCAGGGTTACGCAGAGTCCGCGAGCGGGTGCGCGATGTGTCCGGGATGGGGGCGTAGGGACGTATTCGGGAGCGCCAATATGTTCGCCCGTAGCGGAGGGAACCGGCGCGCGCCGCATGGACTGTCTGTAATTGCGGGTAAGACATCCCTAGTGGGGAGGGGCGACACGCAGGTTCGGGCATCTCACGTTCGCCATCGGCGTACTGGCGAAAGGGGTATCTGCCTGGCCTGCGGGAACATCGTCTCGCACCATCGGGTTGGAGAAGTTGTCGGCGTTCGGGGCAGGAGGCCAAGGACGGTGTCGGCAGTTGGAATGAGCGGTCCCCGCTTGCGGGACTAAGCTGCGGAAGGACAGGGAGGGGACCGACCCCTTACTGCCTGACCGCTCTGAGGAGCGATTAACGATGTTCGAGAGGTTCACCGACCGCGCGCGGCGGGTTGTCGTCCTGGCTCAGGAAGAAGCCCGGATGCTCAACCACAACTACATCGGCACCGAGCACATCCTCCTGGGCCTTATCCATGAGGGTGAGGGTGTCGCCGCTAAGGCCCTGGAGAGCCTCGGGATTTCGCTCGAGGCGGTCCGCCAGCAGGTGGAGGAGATCATCGGCCAGGGCCAGCAGGCCCCGTCCGGGCACATCCCCTTCACGCCCCGGGCCAAGAAGGTCCTGGAGCTCTCGCTCCGCGAGGCCCTTCAGCTCGGCCACAACTACATCGGCACCGAGCACATCCTGCTCGGCCTGATCCGCGAGGGCGAGGGCGTCGCCGCCCAGGTCCTCGTGAAGCTGGGCGCCGACCTGAACCGGGTGCGGCAGCAGGTCATCCAGCTGCTCTCCGGGTACTCGGGCAGCAAGGAGGCGGCGACCGCGGGCGGCCCCGCGGAAGGCACGCCCTCCACGTCCCTGGTGCTCGACCAGTTCGGCCGGAATCTCACCCAGGCCGCTCGCGAATCCAAGCTCGACCCGGTCATCGGGCGCGAGAAGGAGATCGAGCGGGTCATGCAGGTGCTGTCCCGCCGCACCAAGAACAACCCGGTCCTCATCGGCGAGCCCGGCGTCGGCAAGACGGCGGTCGTCGAAGGACTGGCGCAGGCCATCGTCAAGGGCGAGGTGCCCGAGACCCTCAAGGACAAGCACCTCTACACCCTCGACCTCGGCGCGCTGGTCGCCGGCTCCCGCTACCGCGGTGACTTCGAGGAGCGCCTGAAGAAGGTCCTCAAGGAGATCCGCACCCGCGGCGACATCATCCTGTTCATCGACGAGCTCCACACCCTCGTGGGTGCGGGTGCCGCCGAGGGCGCGATCGACGCCGCCAGCATCCTCAAGCCGATGCTGGCCCGCGGTGAGCTCCAGACCATCGGTGCCACCACGCTCGACGAGTACCGCAAGCACCTGGAGAAGGACGCCGCGCTGGAGCGCCGCTTCCAGCCCATCCAGGTCGCGGAGCCGTCGCTGCCGCACACCATCGAGATCCTCAAGGGTCTGCGCGACCGCTACGAGGCCCACCACCGCGTCTCCATCACGGACGAGGCGCTGGTCCAGGCCGCGACGCTGGCCGACCGGTACATCTCGGACCGCTTCCTGCCGGACAAGGCGATCGACCTGATCGACGAGGCCGGTTCCCGGATGCGTATCCGCCGGATGACCGCGCCGCCGGACCTCCGCGAGTTCGACGAGAAGATCGCCGGCGTCCGCCGCGACAAGGAGTCCGCGATCGACTCGCAGGACTTCGAGAAGGCCGCTTCCCTGCGTGACAAGGAGAAGCAGCTCCTCGCCGCGAAGACCAAGCGCGAGAAGGAGTGGAAGGCCGGCGACATGGACGTCGTGGCCGAGGTCGACGGCGAGCTGATCGCCGAGGTCCTGGCCACCGCGACCGGCATCCCGGTCTTCAAGCTGACGGAGGAGGAGTCCTCCCGTCTGCTGCGCATGGAGGACGAGCTCCACAAGCGCGTCATCGGGCAGAAGGACGCCATCAAGGCCCTCTCGCAGGCGATCCGCCGTACGCGGGCCGGCCTGAAGGACCCGAAGCGCCCCGGTGGCTCGTTCATCTTCGCCGGTCCGTCCGGTGTCGGTAAGACGGAGCTCTCCAAGACGCTCGCCGAATTCCTCTTCGGCGACGAGGACGCGCTGATTTCCCTCGACATGTCGGAGTTCAGCGAGAAGCACACGGTTTCCCGCCTCTTCGGTTCTCCCCCCGGTTACGTGGGTTACGAAGAGGGCGGCCAGCTCACCGAGAAGGTGCGCCGCAAGCCGTTCTCCGTCGTCCTCTTCGACGAGGTCGAGAAGGCCCACCCCGATATCTTCAATTCCCTGCTCCAGATTCTGGAAGACGGTCGTCTGACCGACTCCCAGGGCCGGGTCGTGGACTTCAAGAACACGGTCATCATCATGACGACCAACCTCGGGACGCGGGACATCTCGAAGGGCTTCAACCTGGGCTTCGCCGCCCAGGGCGACGTCAAGACCGGCTACGAGCGGATGAAGAACAAGGTCAACGAGGAGCTCAAGCAGCACTTCCGGCCCGAGTTCCTCAACCGTGTCGACGACACGGTCGTCTTCCACCAGCTGACCGAGGAAGACATCATCCAGATCGTCGACCTGATGGTCGACAAGGTGGACGAGCGCCTCAAGGACCGCGACATGGGCATCGAGCTCAGTGCCGAGGCCAAGTCGCTGCTGGCGAAGAAGGGCTACGACCCCGTGATGGGCGCCCGGCCGCTGCGCCGGACGATCCAGCGCGAGATCGAGGACATCCTCTCCGAGAAGATCCTCTTCGGCGAGCTGCGCCCCGGTCACATCGTGGTCGTCGGCACCGAGGGCGAGGGTGAGGAGAAGGCCTTCACCTTCCGCGGCGAGGAGAAGTCGGCACTGCCCGACGTCCCGCCGATCGAGCAGGCGGCAGGCGGCGCCGGCCCGAACATGTCGAAGGACGTGTGAGGACGCCGCCGAGCGCCTGAGCAGTAATCGAAGGGGCTGCCCCGGACCGTGCGAAACGGTCCGGGGCAGCCCCTTTTACTGTCTTGAGGGGTCAGCGGGGCCGGTCGTCGCCCACGATCGCTGCGGGGCCGGCCACCACCTCGCAGTTGGGCATCGCCCGGATCGGGGAGATGTCGATGCGGTCGACATGCCTGGGCGAAACGAGCACCAAACGCTTCAGAGCGGGGAAGATCCGGGGGATCTGTTCTATTTCGAGCGCATCGGTGTCGAGGTAGAGGTCCAGGCTGCCGAGGGAAGGCACGGGCTGTTCTCCAGCGAACTCCGTCGCGGACGACAGGGGCAGGGTGAGGTGGATTACCTGCGGAGCCCGCCGGAGAGCGGCGAGCAGCGGTCGGACCGGGGTGGGGGTTCCCAGTCCGAGCTGGTGCAGGTTCGTCCAGCCGTCGAGCGAGTCGACCTCCAGCGAGACTGCCTGCTCGATGGTCAGTGAGCTCAGCTCAGGATGGTCGGGCAGCTGGGAGAGCCGTTCGGCCGTCAGGCGGTTGAGCCACAGGGAGTGCAGTTCTCTTGAAGCCGTGGCGGCCAATGCGGTGCCGGGGAGATGGCTCATGTCAAGCTCGACTGCCTTCAGCGCGGGGAGCCCGGTGAGCAGGCCGAGGTCCCGTATGCCAGGACAGTCGCTCAGCGACAGGGACTCAAGCTGCTCGGAGCAGTCCGTCAGGAACGAGAGGTCGGTCAGGCAGGGGTTCCGCAGGAAGGCCAGCCCGGTCCATGGGCCGTCGCGCAGGGCGGCGTGGAGTTCGGCGGCGGTGAGGGCCCCGGCGATCTCCAGGTTTGTGGCGGACGGCAGGTGGCGCAGTGCTGCCAGCTTCCCAGGGGCGTCGATCTGTAGGGCGTCGTGCGTCAGATCGCAGGTGGCAAGGACCTGTTGGGCGTATGCCCGTACCGGATACCTGTCCCAGTACGCCTCGAACAGGTGGCTGCATTCCGGGTGGGCGAGTGCCCAGCGGCGGGCGTGCGGTACGGCCTCCGCCCCGCCGATTTCGCTGATCAGGTCGATGAACAGGCCGGCCTGTTCCATGCCGGTTACGTGCTCGGGGTCGGGCAGATGCTCCAGAGCGGCCGGACCGAGGCGGGCGAGCAGCCGTACGTCGCCTTCGTCCCCCGGCGGGAACAGCGCCTCGACGCCCGTGCGGACCCGGTCCCGGGTCGTCTCGTCCAGCCAGGTCGCGTGCTGGGCGCAGAGGGCGGCCAGCACGACGATCTCGTCCCGGGTGACGGTGTCGGCGGGGCCGGGCCGCGTGTCCAGCAGACCGTTGACCAGTACGGGGTGCTCGCGGCGGCCGCAGTGGCCGGCCGACAGCAGGATGACGTCGTACCACTGCTGGGAGCCCGCCCGGCCCAGCAGCTCGTGCAGCTGGTCGCCCTCGACGAACTCCTTCGCGGCGAGGAAGTCCTGGAAGGTGCGGTGCGCGAACTGGTAGATGTCGTCGGCGCGTTCCTGGAGCACTCCGCTGCGGTTCAGCAGGTGGGTCAGGATCGCCTCGGGCGAGCCCTGGCCGCGCAGCCGCTCCATGCCGGGCAGGGCGCGTTCCAGCTGGCGCAGTGCCGCGGAGCGCCGCAGCTCCGTCTGGCCGCCGCGGACCAGCCAGATCGCGATCCGCTGGAGGAGCTGGGCCTGCTCCTCCACGTTCATCGTGATGCCCTCGGGGGCCTCGATCCGGCGCTGCTTGTCGCGGTCGCCGAGCAGCATCGTGAGGGCCGAGTCGTACAGGCTCCAGCGGGTCTCCGGGAGGAGGCCCTGGCGTCGGCGGTGCAGGGCGCAGATCACCGCGCAGAGCAGTGGCGTACGGGCCAGATCGCGCAGGGCCGAGTTCTGGGCGAACTGCTGGACCAGATCCCGTTCCAGCCTGCCGAGCGTCTCGTGGTCGTCGTCGTCCAGCCGGGCGGCCCGGTGCCAGGCGGCGACGAAGGCCTCGATGTCCCGGTCCCCCATCGGCAGCAGCCGCAGCTCCTCGAAGTCCTGGGAGTCCAGCCAGCCCGACTCGACGGCCAGCGGGCGCACCGTGGCCACACAGCGGATGTCGGGGTACCGGTCGAGGAGCCTGGACAGCCACTCGTGGGCCTGCTCGCGGTCGTCCCGCGGGACCTCGTCCAGGCCGTCGACCAGCAGCAGCGCCCGGCCGGACTCCAGCACCCGGCCGACCCAGCCCTCGGGGGCCGCGTCGATCACCAGCCGGGCCGCGTCGGGCAGCTGCGCGGGGGCGGGGAACGTGCCGCCCTGGGCGCGCAGGGCGCGCAGCGGCACGACGAACGGGACCAGGCCGTTGAGCGGGGCCAGCTGGGCGCCCAGCGTGCCGGCCGAGGCGTGCGCGGCCAGCCACCACAGCAGCGTGGTCTTGCCGGCGCCCGCCTCGCCCCGCAGCAGTACCCGGGGGCGGTCGGGGAGCAGCGCGTCGATCCGGGTGGACGGCAGCCCCGTGCGCGCGTGGTTCTTCTGGGCCTCCAGGCTCAGGTACGCGGTGTCCAGGTCCCATTCGGAGTCGCGCCGGCCCAGCTCGTCGAGGCCGAAGATCTTCGTGCGGCGGTACGCGGCCCCGAGCGCCGTCGCGTACTCCTCCTCGTACCGCGCGTCCCTGGGGAAGCGGCCGTGCACCCGCTCGTGGCGCAGTGCCGTGCCGGTCTGCCGGTAGACCAGCTCGAACGGCTGCGAGGCGACGAGCGGGGCGAGCGGTACGCACTCCACGCGCCGGCCACCGCGCTGCCGGGGGATCTGCCGGGCGATGCCGATGAGGATGTTCCCGGCGAAGACCGGGCCGCCGGACATGCCGCGCAGCGACGGGGGCTCCGAGTCGCTTCCCGGCGGTGGCGGGCCGTCCAGCTCGCAGACCAGCAGTCCGCGCAGGTGCCCGGCCATCGGCAAGGCGGTGGCCATGTACTGGTCGGCCTCCAGATGCTGCTCGGGGCCGTACCGCTGGATGTCCGGGAAGCCGGTGATCTCGCAGCCGGAGAGTGCCTGCTCGGCGTGGAGGACGCCGAGCCGTACCGGGGTGAACGGGAGCACCGGGGCGGCGGTCAGCAGGAGGGCGGCGTCGAGGGTGTGGTCGATCCAGGCGACCGTCGCCGCCCGGTGGTCCGGCAGGCGCGGGTGGGCGACGGTGGCCCGGCCGCCGCCCTTGACCACATGGGCGCAGGTCAGCACGAGCCGGTCGGTGAGCAGGGTGCCGCTGCCCTGGACCGTTCCGGCGCCGAGGACGACGACCGTGCGTGCCGCGGGTGCGGCGGGCGGCGCGGTGCTCACGGCCGGGGCGCCCCGCCGCCGAAGTGCGCGGTGCTGCCCGGGTCTCCGTGGCCGATCTGCCAGGGTCCGCCGGTCGCGGCGTCGCGCGGTTTCAGGGTGAACGCGACCTTGTGGGTGCGGCCGGTCGCGCGGGAGGCGTCGGCGCCCGCCTCGATCACCCAGGCCTTGACCTTGCCGCCGCCCTTGATCTCCTTGCGGAGTTCGAGGGCGAACTCCATCTGGATGTCACCGACCTCGAAGGCCACGGGGCGGCCGGTGGCGCGGCCCGCGGCGTCGATGAGCTGGTTGCGGATCGACTCGACGGCATCGGCGAGCTCGATGCCGTCCATGTCGCTGGTGTCTGCGCCGTCAGTGGCCATGGCCTGCCCCCCCGGAGTGGTCGTCGGATCAGCCTAGCCAGCGCCCAGGCCGAAGGTCCCGAAACGGACGGCCTTCGGGCCCACCGGCGGTGACAAGGCGCACAGCCCGTTCCGGGCCCACTAGGGGCGGTAGGAGAGGGTGTCGTGATCGTGGCGGGGACCTTCGTCCCCGTCGTCGAGGGGCTTTCGGTGCGGGAGACGGGAGTGCCCGGATCGCCGGGATCTGTCCGGTTCGAGCGGTTTGGAACTGGGGTTAAACCTGGCCGGAAGAAGAGTTTCGACGGGTTCGGAGGCGGGGCGAGGTAAACCCGTCGCGGCGAATTCCCGAGGTGTCGGCTACGGCTTTTGTTCGTAGATGGGGTGTTTGAGCAATGGCTGGGGTGCGGGTTACCAAGGGATGGCCAGCCCGGTCGAAGTGCCGGGTCCAGTCATCTCCGGAGGTTCTCCGCATATGTCGAAGCGCGTTTCGTTCCAGCACTCCCGCCGCCCGTCCCTGTCCCGTGTCCGTGGCGCCGTCGTGGCGGCCGGTCTGGGGACGTCGATGGTTCTCGGTGTGGGCGCTGCGTTCGCGGCCGGCACCGCGGGCGCCCCGGATTCGGTGAACCTGATCGACGCCGGCACGGCCGACTCGGTCGCCCGGCAGGCGGCCGTACAGGGCAAGGCCGCCGAGAAGGCCGCGGTCAAGAAGGCGGCGGCGGTCAAGAAGGCGGCCGCGGCGAAGAAGGCCGCTCTGAAGAAGGCGCACGGCTGGGAGGCCCCGGTCAACCGCTACGAGCTGAGCGCGAGCTTCGGCAACGACGGCAGCCGCTGGGCCCACAAGCACTCCGGCCAGGACTTCGCCGTGCCGATCGGCACCAAGGTCGAGGCCGCGCACGGCGGCACCGTGGTGAAGGCCGGCCCCAACGGCGGCGGCGACGGTCCCGCGTACGGCAACGCCGTGGTGATCAAGCATGCCAACGGCACGTACTCGCAGTACGCCCACCTGTCGAAGATCGAGGTGCGGATCGGCGAGGCCGTGAAGACGGGCGAGAAGATCGCGCTCTCCGGCAACACCGGCAACTCCAGCGGCCCGCACCTGCACTTCGAGATCCGGCACACCGCCGACTACGGCTCCGCGGTCAACCCGGTCGGCTTCCTGCACAAGAAGGGCGTCTCGGTCTGACCCGGCCCTGACGGCCCCGCTACCCGGCGGATTCCCCGCCGTGTGCCCGGGTGACCAGTTCGAAGGCGACTTCGAGGACGGCCTTGCGCTTCTCCTCGGGGTCGCCTTCGAGGTCCTTGATGGCGAACATGCCGGTGTGCATCGTGAAGAGCGCGGTGGAGCAGCGCACCTGATCGACCAGCGAGGCGTCGGGCTCCATGAACAGGTCGACCAGACCCAGGACGCGTTCCTTGACGGTCTTCCCGATGCTGAGGTCGCGTACCGCCGCCTGGTTCTCCTGCATGAAGCGGAACAGCGGGGCGGCGGCGACCAGGGCGTCGCCGTAGCGGTTGAGGATCTCCTTCTTCGTCTCCAGGGTGCGCGGCTGCTCCCTGCCCCAGGCGAGCAGCTCCTCGACCGGGCGGTTGAGGTCCTCGAAGATGCCGACCAGGATGTCTTCCTTGGTCTTGAAGTGGTAGTACAGCGCCGCCTTGGTGACTTCCAGCCGCTCGGCGATCTCGCGGAGCGAGGTCTTCTCGTAGCCCTGCTCGGCGAAGAGCTCCAGAGCGACGTCCTGAATGCGCTGGCGCGTATTTCCGCGGCGCTGATGCGGCGTGCTCCCCATGAAGCTCTCCTTTGCTACAAACTTACTTGACGCCCGGCTAGTTGGGGGTCTACTTTCCCCAGTGTAGTTACTAGCCGGGCGGCAAGTAAGTGTCCGGCCCGCACAGGGGATCAGGGGAGTGGGGACCAATGTCCGATCTGAAGAAGGCGGCCGGCGGGAAGACGGCCGTCGCCGACCGTCCGGTGGGGAAACCCGAGGCACCGCAGCGCAGCGTCAGGGTGGTGATGTTCGCGCTGATGATCACGATGCTGCTGGCCATGCTGGACAACCTGATCGTCGGTACGGCCATGCCGACCATCGTCGGAGACCTCGGCGGCCTGGAGCACCTGTCCTGGGTCGTCACCGCGTACACCCTGGCCACCGCGGCCTCCACCCCCATCTGGGGCAAGCTCGGCGACATGTACGGGCGCAAGGGCATCTTCCTCACGTCCATCGTGATCTTCCTGATCGGCTCGGTGCTGAGCGGAATGGCCCAGGACATGGGCCAGCTGATCGGCTTCCGGGCGGTCCAGGGACTCGGCGCGGGCGGCCTGATGGTCGGCGTCATGGCGATCATCGGCGACCTCGTACCACCCCGCGAGCGCGGTAAGTACCAGGGCATGATGGCCGGCGTCATGGCCGTCGCCATGATCGGCGGACCGCTGGTCGGCGGCACCATCACCGACCACCTCGGCTGGCGCTGGAGCTTCTACATAAACCTGCCGCTGGGCGCGGTCGCCCTCGCCATGGTCACCATCGTGCTGCACCTGCCGAAGCAGAAGGCCGCGAAGGCCAAGGTCGACTACCTCGGCGCCGGGCTGCTGACCCTCGGCATCACCGCGATCGTGCTGGTGACCACCTGGGGCGGTACGGAGTACGACTGGAACTCCGCCATGATCATGGAGCTCTCCGCGATCGGTATCGCCTCGCTCGTCGGCTTCCTCTTCGTCGAGACGAAGGCAGCAGAACCGATCATTCCGCTGCACATCTTCCGGAACCGCAACTTCACCCTGATGTCCGTCGTCGGCTTCATGTCCGGCTTCGTGATGTTCGGCGCGGTGCTCTTCCTGCCCCTGTACCAGCAGTCCGTCCAGGGCGCCTCGGCGACCAACTCGGGGCTGCTGCTCCTGCCGATGCTGCTGTCGATGATGGTTGTCTCGCTCGTCGCGGGCCGGGTCACCACCAGCACCGGCAAGTACAAGGCATTCCCCGTGGCGGGCTCCGTACTGATGGCGACCGGGCTGTTCCTGCTCTCGCAGATGGACGTGGACACCACGCGGTTCACCTCCGGCATCTACATGGCGGTGCTCGGCGCGGGCATGGGCTTCCTGATGCAGATCACGATGCTCGTCGCGCAGAACAGCGTCGAGATGAAGGACATGGGCGTCGCCTCCTCCGCGACGACCCTCTTCCGTACGCTCGGCAGTTCCTTCGGCGTCGCGATCATGGGCGCGCTGTTCACCGGGCGGGTGCAGGACGAGATGGCGGCCCGCGGCGGCGGCGCGGCCACCGAGAAGTCCGCGCAGCTGGACGCGGCGAGCCTGGCGAAGCTGCCGGACGCGGCGCGTGAGGCGTACCAGTTCGCGGTGTCGTCCGGCACGCACATCGCGTTCCTGGTGGGCGTCGTGGCCGGGCTGCTCGCCCTGTTCGCCTCGGTCTTCGTCAAGGAGGTGCCGCTGCGCGGCGCGGGCCCGGCCACCAAGCAGGCCGAGTCCGTCTGATCCACGGCGGTGTACGAAGGAGGCTCCCGGGGCGCGCCCCGGGAGCCTCCCGTCGTATCCGGCTCAGGCGCCGGTCCGCCCGTGGCCGGACTTCGCGCCCTTCGCACCCTCGTCGTCGTCCGGGCTCCGCTGCTCGGACACCTGGAGCATCGGGAAGCTGCCGGTGTTCGTCGGCGCGTGCTCGGGCAGCCACAGCACCGCGATCGCCCCGTTCGTCCCCGGCGCCGCCCCTTCCGGCGCAGCGTTGCGGAAGGTCAGCCGGGCCCCGAGGACCCGCGCCTGACCGGCGGCGATGGTCAGCCCGAGACCGTGCCCGCGCCCGGCCCGGTCACTGCTCCCAGTACGGAACCGGCTCGGCCCCTCCCGCAGCAGCGCCGCCGGGAACCCGGAGCCGTGGTCGCGGATCCGCACCACCCGGCCCTCGACCGTGACCTCGACCGGGGTGGAGCCGTGCTTGGCGGCGTTGCCCAGCAGATTGCCGAGGATGCGTTCCAGCCGGCGCGGATCGGTGTTGACCCAGGACTCGTGGACGACCCGCACCCGCACATCAGGGTCCAGCAGCGCGATCCGACGGCTGACGAACTCGCCCAGCGCGATCTCCTGGAGCTCGGCCCGCTCCGAGGCACTGTCCAGCCGGGCCACCTCCAGCACGTCCTCGACGAGCGTACGCATCGCCTGCGCCCGGTCCCGTACCAGCTCGGTGGGGCGGCCGTCCGGCAGCAGCTCGGCCGCCGTCAGCAGACCGGTCACCGGCGTACGCAGCTCGTGCGCGATGTCCGCGGTGACCCGGCGCTCCGCCTCGATCCGCGCGTTCAGCGCGTCCGTCAGCGCGTCCACCGCACCGGCCAGCTCATCGGTCTCGTCCTGGACGACACCGCCGACGGCCTCCCGGACCCGTACATCGGTGTTGCCCTGCGCGACCCGGCCCGCCGCGGCCGCCGCCTTGCGCAGCCGGCGCGACAGCTGGCCGCCGATCAGCACGCCCAGCGCACAGCCGCCGAACACCACCGAGACCGAGCCGATGATCAGCGCCCGGTCGAGATCACGCATGATCGTGGAGTTGCGGCCCGTGAAGCGGGTGTGCAGCGAGAGCACGTCGCCCTTGCCGACCGGCACGGCCGCCCACACGTCGGGCACTCCCTTGGCGGACACCTCGACATGGGTGGCGCGCCGGTTGCGGCCGGTCTCCGTGCGCAGGCTGCGCGGCATCGTCGGATCGTTGAGCTTGGCGCCGAACCGGGGGTCGGCCTTCTTCGTCTTCGTCGCCTCGTACAGCAGCTGCGCGTATGTCAGCCGCTCCAGCTGGACCTCGCGGGCGTTCTCCAGCATCGAGACCCGGGCCGCGTTGTGGACGACGAAGCTGAGCGCGACCGCGGTCAGCGCGCCGACCGCCGCGATCGCGATGCTGATCTTCCAGCGGACTCCGGTCCGCAGGGCGGGCCGCTTCATGGCCTGAGTTTGTAGCCGAAGCCGCGGACCGTCTCGATCCGGTCCTGGCCGATCTTGGTGCGCAGCCGCTGCACATGGACATCCACGACCCGGGTGTCGCCACCCCATCCGTAGTCCCAGACCCGCTCCAGGAGCTTGTCGCGGGAGAGCACCGTGCCGGGCGCCGCGGAGAACTCCAGCAGCAGCCGCATCTCGGTAGGGGTCAGCGCCACCTGCTCGCCGGCCCGGTGGACCGCCATGCCCTCGGTGTCGACCTCCAGATCACCGAAGACCAGCACCCCGCCGACCGGCTGCGGCTCCGGCTCCCCGATGCCCGGCCGGCCGCCCGTGGCATGGCCGAAGCGGCGCAGCACGGCACGGATCCGGGCGACCAGGACCGCCCCGTCGAAGGGCTTGGTGACGTAGTCGTCCGCTCCGGCCTCCAGGCCGAGCACCACGTCGATCGAGTCCGCGCGGGCCGACAGCATGATCACGGGCACGGTCGACTCGTCGCGGATCCGCCGGCAGAGGCTGACCCCGTCCAGCCCCGGCACCATCACGTCGAGCAGGGCGATGTCGGGGCGGTCGGCCCGGAACGCCTCCAGCCCCGACAGCCCGTCGGGCATGGCGGTGACCGCGAAGCCGTCGCGCTCCAGCGCCAGCTGGGTCGCCTCGCGGATGACATCGTCGTCCTCGACGAACAGGACGTGGGTCTCGGCCATCAGACTGCTCTCAGTTCTCCGCCGGTTCGGCGTCTCCCGGCAGAGCCGCTCCGCCGCTGCCGACGGCTCGGTTGAAGTCGTTGTGCACCCGGTCGTGCTCGTTGAACCGGTTGCCCGCCCAGCGGTAGGTGATCACTTCCTCGCCGGAGGGGTACGCGACCGAGTCCTTCTTCTCGTACACCTGGGTCGTCACCACCAGATCACCGCGGTCGATGGTGCCGTAGACCGCGGGCTGCTCGATGGCGAACACGTTCTCGTACGAGCCGTTGTTCCGCGGGCGGTACACATAGGTGCCCACGCCCACCGAATCGCCGCAGGTCATCACGTTCACCACGACATCGGGGGAGGGACCGCCGGTCACGGTGCCGTACGAGGTGTCCACCGGGTACTCGGAGCCGGTGCAGGGCTTGAGATCCGTCCGGACCCGCTCGCTGACCTTGGGGTCCCGCTTGAGCAGCGCCACCGGGTCGATCCGCGAGGAGGGCCGGGCGGAGGAGGACGGCTCGCCGCTGGGCGTGACCTGGGCGACGGGCTGGGTGCCGGCCGGGCCCTCGTCCCGGGTGCCGGTACCGCCGGTCGAGCAGCTGACGGTGAGCAGCCCGAAGGCGGCGAGGCCGACCAGGGTCGTGGCGCTCGCCGCCCAGCCGGTCAGGATCCGGCCACGTCGGACGGTGGCCGCACGGCCACCGTCGTCTCTTCCACCGCCACGGTCGCCGTCGCCCCCGTCGCCGCTGGCTGTCAGGCCGCGCAACGCTCCCGCCCCCGTTCGTCCATATGCCTGCCCGCCCGCGTCCGCGCACGTGCCGGAGCACGGTCGGCGGCCGGGCGCCGCTCCTCGGCGAGCACGGTCTCCCGGTTCGCCGCCTCACGGCTCTCCAACTCCTGGCGCAGCCGTGCCAGCGCACGGTGCAGCGTGCTCTTCACCGTACCGGCCGACATGCCGAGCGCGGCAGCCGTCTCCTCCGTGCTCATCTGCTCCCAGTGTCGCAGCACGACGACGCTGCGCTGCTTCGGAGCCAGTACGCCGAGCACGTCCATCAGCAGGGCGCGGTCGGCGCGCTGCTCGGTGCCGTCCTCGACGCTCGCGTCGGGAAGCTGCTCGGTGGGAACCTCGTCCAGCTTGCGGGCCCGCCACCACTCGGTACGGGTGTTGATCATGACGCGGCGCAGATAGGCGTCGGCCAGGGACTTGTCGGCGATGCCGTCCCAGCGGCCGTACGTACGGACCAGGGCGGTCTGGAGCAGGTCCTGCGCGTCCACCGGGTCGGGGACCAGCCGTCGCGCGCTGCGCAGCAGCGCGTCGTGCCGAGTGCGTACGTAGTCCTCGAATTCGAGCACCTCGCCGTGCGCCATTCCAACCGCCTCCGTCCCCGTGGATCCCCGTAGAACCGCCGCCGCCGTCGTTCGGTCGGGCTGACGGAGAAGACGCTACGGAGCTGTTGTCACGGGGTTGTGCGGAGCAGCCATACGCCGACGCACGGCTGTCCATCGGTTGTGTAACAGCGGAGGGGAGCGGGGCGGGTATGGAGCGGGTACGGAGCTCAGCTCAGCGGCAGCCGGTACTGCCCGCCGGCCAGCGGTTCGACCAGGCCGTCGGCGACCAGGCCGTCCAGTGCGCGGGCGCGCTGCACCGGTTCGTCCCACACCGCGTCCAGCGCCGACTGCGGCACCGGTGTCATGGCGTCCCGCAACACGGCGAGCAGCCGTCCGCGCACCTGCCGGTCGGTGCCGGCGTAGGTCTGGCCGCGGCGCGGGGGCCCCTGGTGGGCGGGCTTCCCGGCCAGCCGCCAGGCGCACTGTCCGGAGATCGGGCACCGGTTGCAGTCCTCGTTCTTCGCGGTGCAGACGAGGGCGCCGAGCTCCATCGTCGCGGCGGCCCAGCGGGCCGCCCGTTCGTCCTCCTCGGGCAGGAGCGCGCGGGCGAGCTTGCGCTCGGCGGCGGTGGTCGCGTTCGGCGGGTACTGGATCCCGGACGCGGCCCGGGCGAACACCCGGCGGACGTTGGTGTCGAGCACGGCATGCCGCTGTCCGTACGCGAACGAGGCCACGGCCGCCGCGGTGTACTCACCGATCCCGGGCAGTGCGAGCAGCTGACCGTGCTCGCTCGGTACGTCGCCGCCGTGCCGCTCCGTTATGGCCTGCGCGGCCCCGTGCAGGCGGAGCGCCCGGCGGGGGTAGCCGAGCCGGCCCCAGGCACGGACCGCCTCGCCGGGCGGCTCGGCGGCCAGGTCGGCGGGGCGGGGCCAGCGGGCCAGCCACTGTTCGTACACCGGGAGGACCCGGCTCACGGGGGTCTGCTGCAGCATGAACTCGCTCACCATCACACCCCAGGCGCCCGCTTCGGGGCGGCGCCAGGGCAGATCGCGGGCGTGCTGGTCGAACCACCCGATGACGGGGGAGTGGAGGGAGGCGGGGGGCGTCTGTGTCGCAGTCATGGCAGTCATCGCACCGCCGATCCTGGCACGGAAGAGCGGACGACGGTCGAGCGCACGGTGGTGTCGCGTCGCCTGGGGGCCCTTGGGGTGATAATGCCACCCGTCCGAGCCCCGGGGGTCCGGCAACCGGCCCAAGCGGGTTCCGCCGGGCCGTCAGTGCCGCTTGCCGCGTCGCCGGGAGCGTCCGGTCCGCACCGCGCCCGGTCCGGACGCCCAGGCCGCCACCGGCGCCCCGCTGCTCCGTACCGTCCTGGCGAGCGACTGCGCGGGGCGGCGCAGTACGGCGACCGCCAGGGCGGAGACGGCGGCGCCCAGCAGCAGCCCGACCGCCACGTCATGCGGATAGTGCACGCCGACGAAGACCCGGGAGAAGGCCATCAGCAGGGCCATCGGCACGGTGAGCCAGGCCAGCCGGGGGCGGGAGATCGCGAGGGCGACCGCCGCCGCGCCGGCGATCGCGGAGTGGTTGCTGGGGAAGGACCAGTCGCCCGTCGGCGGGCAGGTCACCAGGGAGGCCGCCGCCCCGGCGACCGACCGGCACGGGCGCTCCTCGTCCACCACCGACTTGAGCACCTCGCTGACCACATAGCCGAAGGCCGTCCCGACGGGTGCGAGCACCGCCAGTGCCAGGGCGCCGTCGCCCAGGCGCCGGGCACGCCACCACCCGGTGATGAACAGGACACCGAAGAGGAGGAGCCCGAGCTCCGTCCATATCTCGGCCAGATGCTGCACCCATGACGGCATGTCATGTGCGAAGTCGGTGATGTCCCGGTAGAGCGGTGCGGTGACTGAACTATCCATGTGACAGAGGGTAGTCAATGAAACCTGGTGTTCATCCAGGCGTCGCCCGGCGGCCAACCCGGCGAGGGGCGGGACGACCGCCCGGCAGGCCAACTGGGCGTTCGTGCGGGGCCGGACGGACGGTCGTACGGGGCCGGAACGGGCCGTCCGTGATGATGATCCGTAAAACTTCCGGCCCCGGGCGGCGGGTGGGGCGGGAGTTGGTGCCGATCTCTCGTACAGTTTGAGCCGTGGGATCTTTGCGTAATCCGATCGGTCCGCTTCCCTCCACCATCTACTGGCGACGGAGGGCCGTAGCGGCGACGCTCGTTGCGCTGCTCGCGCTGCTGATCGTATGGGTCGTCACCTCGGGCGGGGACAAGAAGAGCAAGGACGACGCCCGCCCCGCCGGTTCGGGCCCCGCGCAGGAGATCACGCCGGGCCCCGGCGGATCGGGCCCGGCCATCAGCCAACAGCCCGGCGGGCGCGACGAGTCGGACGACTCGGGCGGTGGCGGCTCGGGCGGCGGCGGTACGGACGCGGGCTCCGGCGGCGGTCCGGGCGACGGCGGCACGGGCTCGGGCGGCGGCTCCGACGCCGGGTCCGGCGGCACGGGCGGCGGCGGTACGGCGGGCCAGCAGGTGCCGGCCTCCTCCTCGCTCCCCGACTGCACCCCCGCGGCGCTCCGGTTGAGCCTGAGCACCGAACTCGAATACGCCCCCGGCGAGAAGCCGAAGTTCGAACTGGTCGTCAAGAACACCTCGGCCACCACCTGCAAGGCCGACCTCGGGCCGAAGAACGCGGTGCTCACCATCACCGAGGCCGGCGGCGACGACGACCAGGTGTGGTCCTCCAAGGACTGCCCGCGCAACGCGGCCGGGCTGCTGCTGAAGGTCCCGGCGGGCGCGACCGTGGTCCACACCGTGGAGTGGGACCGCAGGAAGAGCTCCCCGCAGTGCGCGACGCCGCCCGCGGGGACGGCGGGCCCCGGTACGTATCTGGTCGAGGCGAAGGCGCCGGGCGAGCCGGTGCAGCGCGCCTCGTTCGTCCTCGCGAAGGACTGAGCGGCGCGGGGCCGTGTGCGGACACGGCCCCGATCGTCCTGGCGGGGCCCGGTCCCCCGGGCCCCGGTCGTGCTGTCCGCGCCTGCTTCTACACGTAGCGTTCGAGGATCGACGACTCGGCCAGCCGGGACAGCCCCTCGCGCACGCTGCGCGCCCGTGCCTCGCCGACGCCGTCCACCGTCTGGAGGTCGTCCACACTGGCGGCGAGCAGCTTCTGCAGACCGCCGAAGTGCTCCACCAGCCGGTCGATGATCGCCCCGGGCAGCCGCGGCACCTTGGCCAGCAGCCGGAAGCCGCGCGGCGAGACCGCCGAATCCAGCGTCTCGGGCGAGCCGCTGTAGCCCAGGGCCCGCGCCACGACCGCGAGTTCGAGCAGCTCGGTGTGGGAGAGCGCGTCCAGCTCGGTCAGCGCCTCGGCGACCGTGCGGGACCGCTTGGCGGTCGGCTCCGGCACGTAGTCGCGCACCACCAGCTCGCGCTCCGGCTCGACGCCCGCGATCAACTCGTCCAGCTGGAGCGAGAGAAGCCGGCCGTCGGTGCCCAGCTCGACCACGTACTCCGCGATCTCGGTCGCGATCCGGCGGACCATCTCCAGCCGCTGCGCGACGGCCGTCACGTCCCGGACCGTCACCAGGTCCTCGATCTCCAGCGCGGAGAGCGTGCCCGCGACCTCGTCCAGCCGGAGCTTGTAGCGCTCCAGGGTGGCGAGGGCCTGGTTGGCGCGGGAGAGGATCGCGGCGGACTCCTCCAGGACCCGGCGCTCCCCGTCCACGTACAGCGCGATCAGGCGCATCGACTGGGAGACCGAGACGACCGGGAAATTGCACTGCTTGGAGACCCGGTCCGCGGTGCGGTGCCGGGTGCCGGTCTCCTCGGTGGGGATGGAGGCGTCCGGCACCAGTTGCACGCCGGCGCGCAGGATCTTCGTCATGTCCTTGTCGAGGATCAGCGCGCCGTCGAGCTTGGCCAGCTCGCGCAGGCGGGTCGCGGTGAACTCCACGTCCAGCACGAATCCGCCGGTGCACATCGATTCGACGGTCTTATCCATGCCGAGCACGATCAGCCCGCCGGTGTTGCCGCGGAGGATGCGCTCCAGGCCGTCCCGCAGCGCCATTCCGGGCGCCACGGCGCTCAGGGAGGCGCGCATGAGCGCCTCAATACCGGTGCCTTGGCCGGACTTTCCGGGCGATGCTGCCCGGTCGTTGGCTGCCACTGCACTCCTCCGGTCACAGGTTTGCGGTGCCCTTACGTCCCTCGTACCGTTCGTACGGACGGGCGAGACCAGGGCAAAGTCTACCGGCGTGCGCTCTCCTCCTGGGGGGCCTGTGCACGAGACCGGCGCGGGAGGACTCTCAGCGCATCGCCCATGTTGGCGACTTCTGTGACCTTCATACCGGCCGGGACCTTGCCCGGATCGGTCGGAACCAGGGCGTGCGTGAAGCCCAGGCGGTACGCCTCGGCCAGCCTGCGCTGGACCCCCGTGACCCTTCTGACCTCGCCCGCGAGGCCCACCTCGCCGATCGCCACCAGGTTCTTCGGCAGGGGGGTGTCGCTCGCGGCACTGGCCAGTGCCAGCGCGACCGCGAGGTCTGCGGCGGGCTCGGAGAGCTTCACACCGCCGACCGTCGCGCTGTAGATGTCCCGCTTGCCCAGCGAGCTGATCCGGCCGCGCTGCTCCAGGACCGCGAGCATCATCGAGACCCGGGACGTCTCCAGGCCGGAGGTGGTGCGCCGGGGCGAAGGGATCTGGGAATCGACCGTCAGCGCCTGCACCTCGGCGACGAGCGGCCGCTTGCCCTCCAGGGTGACGGTCAGGCAGGTGCCGGGCACGGGCTCGTCGCGCCGGGTGAGGAACAGCCCGGAGGGGTCGGCGAGGCCGGTGATGCCCTCGTCGTGCAGCTCGAAGCAGCCCACCTCGTCGGTCGCGCCGTACCTGTTCTTGACACCCCGTACGAGCCGCAGGCGGGCATGGCGGTCGCCCTCGAAGGAGAGCACCACATCGACGAGGTGCTCCAGCAGCCGGGGGCCCGCGATCGCCCCGTCCTTGGTGACATGGCCGACCAGGAGCGTCGACATGCCGCGCTCCTTGGAGGCCCGGATCAGCGCGCCGGCGACCTCCCGGACCTGCGCCATGCCGCCCGGCGCCCCGTCGATCTCGGGCGAGGCGACGGTCTGTACGGAGTCGAGGATGAGTAGCGAGGGCTTGACGGCGTCGAGATGGCCGAGGACCGCGGACAGGTCGGTCTCGGCGGCCAGGTACAGATGGTCGTTGATCGCCCGGATCCGGTCGGCGCGCAGCCGCACCTGGCTCGCGGACTCCTCGGCGGTGACGTAGAGCGTGCGGTGCTCGTCGCTCGCGGCCTTGGCGGCGACGTCCAGCAGCAGCGTCGACTTGCCGACGCCGGGCTCGCCCGCGACGAGCACCACGGCACCCGGCACGAGGCCGCCGCCGAGCACCCGGTCCAGCTCACCGACGCCGGTGGACCGGGCGGTGGCCTGCCGGCTGTCGACCTGGCCGATGGGGAGCGCGGCGGTACTGACCCGGCCGGCCGCGGTGGTCCGCACGGCGGGGGCGCCGCCGAACTCCTCGACCGTCCCCCACGCCTGGCATTCGGGGCAGCGGCCGAGCCACTTGGCGGTCGTCCAGCCGCATTCGGTGCAGCGGTAGGACGGCCGGTCCTTCGCGGATTTCGTACGGGCAGCCATGGCGCAACCGTATAGGTGAGGTACGACAATGCCGCCGGGCACGGCCGGAAGGCGGGCGTGCGCCCGCGCCAGAGGCGTGGCGCTACCGGCGGAATAGGTAATTCCTGTCCCCTTTTGAGGGATACGTTCACCCGTAAGGATTAAAAGTGCTCAAGGGGCGCGAAAGGTGTGCCCTGTGCTGCCTACGGTCGCAAGGTGACGAGCAGCGGTCTGGAGCCCCCCACGCAAGCCACCGGCGCACACCGGACGCGGCACGGTGCGCCCCGTCTCTCGACGCACTCTTCGCCGCGTCGCCCGCCCGCCCGGTACGAGCCGCATCTCGACGGCCTGTTCACCTACTGCCTCTCCGTGCTCTGCGACCACGATGCCGCCACCGAGGCGCTCGGCGGCGTGCTCGCGATCGCGGAACGGCAGGACGGCCGGTGCCCGACGGGCGAGGAGGAACGTAAATCCTGGCTGTACGCGCTGGCCAGATGGATGTGTCTGCGCAGGCTCGCCGAGCAGAAGGCCGAGCAGGGGAAGGGCCGCCAGGCGCACCGGCACAAGGCCGGGAAGCAGCCGGGCAGGCTCTCCGCGAAGCAGATGGAACAGGCGAAGCAGGCATCGCAGTCCAAGCAGTCCAAACAGGAGACGAAGCGGGCGGGCGGGCCGCCGGGCAAGCAGCCGTCGGGCGGATCGACGGCCCAGGGGGCGCGTGCCGTACGCCGTACGCCCCCGGGCGTCGCCGCGAAGACCCCCGCTTCCGCCCCCGCCGCGGTCGTGCCGGGCGGCGCCCCCGCCGGCCCCGCCCGCGCCCCCGAGACCGAGGCCGCCGCCGAGGCGCACCGCCGCGAACTGGCCAAGCTGGCCTGGCCCGAGGCCGCGGGCACCACCCCCGAGCAGCGCGAGGCGCTCGAACTCGCCGTACGCCACCGCCTCGCCCCGCGCGCCGTCGCCTCCGTCCTGGGCCTCGAACCGGCGACCGCCCGGGAGCTGCTGGCCGCGGCCGCCTGCGAGGTGGAGCGCACCCGCGCCGCCCTCGCCGTCGTGGAGACCGGCAACTGCCCCACCGTCGCCCGGCTCACCGGCGGACGCGCCCTGCTCTCCGCCGCCCTGCGCCGCGAACTCGTCCGCCACGTCGACGACTGTCCCCGCTGCCGCAGGGCCGCCGAACGGGCCGGCGCCGAGGGCCCCTGGCCCGGCGCCGCGGTCACCGCGGCCGCCGCGCTGCCGGTGGTCGAGGCACCCCGGCCGTCGGCGTACGTCGCGATGGTCCACGCCCGGCGGAACCGCTCCGGCGGCCCGCGCTTCGACCGGGCGGGCTTCCCCATGGACCCGAAGGACCACGCCGCGCGCCGGGACCGGCTGCGGGCCAGGGTCGTGACGACGACGGTGGTGGCGACGGTCGTGGCAGCCCCGGTGATCGCGCTGTGGACCGCGTACCGGGGCGCGCCGCAGACCGGCGAGGGCCATGAGGGCTCGTCGGTCACCGCCACCGAGAGCGACGCCCGGCACGAGCTCGACGGTGGAGCGGACGGACACTACGAGAACGCGGGCAACGCCCGGCCCCAGCCCGGTGCCCGCTTCGACGACGGCCGCGCTCCGGACGTCTCGGCGGAGGTGATCGGCTCGGGTCCGGGCCGGGACGGCGTCGGCGGGCTCACCGTCGAGGCTCGCTCGTCCGGCGGCCGGACCCTGATCCGGCTGACCGCGTCGGGCGGCGCGCCGGTCGCCTGGTCGGCCCGCGCGGACGCGTCGTGGGTGCGGCTGAGCCGCTACTCGGGCACCCTCGCCGCGGGCGAGAGCGTCACGGTCCAGGTCCTCGTCGACCACCGGAGGGAGCCGGCCGGCCCGTGGAGCGCGCGCATCGCCCTCGCCCCGTCGGGTTCGGCGGTGGCGATCCGGGGGCACGGCGCGACGCGGCCCTCGCCCGGCGGCCCGGGGCACCCGACCGCCACCCCCGGGCCTTCGCAGCCGCCCACGTCCTCGCCGGCCCCCTCGCCGTCGCCCGACCCGAGCGACCCCACACCGACCCCGACGGACTCGGGCCCGCCCGACCCGTCCCCGGACCCGACCGACCCCACACCCACCACCGACCCGGGACCGGGCACACCGCCCCCGGCCGGCTGAGGCTCACGTACGCCGCTGCTCTCTGACGTGCGTGCGCCGCCCCGGCCGGCCGAGGCTCACGTACGCCGCTGCTTCCTCACGTATGTCCCTGCTTCGTCACGCCGGGTCGGCCGGGTCGGCCGGAGGGGCCGGATCCGCGGGGTGCGGTGCCATCGGGAGCAGCGCGGAGAGCCGCTCCTCGCACAGCTCGACGAGGCGGTCGTACGCCTCCTTGCCCATCATCTCGATGAGCTCGGGCCGGTACGAGACGTACACCGGCTCCCCGGCCCCGTGCGCCGAGGTTGCCGAGGTGCACCACCAGTGCAGATCGTGGCCGCCCGGACCCCAGCCCCGGCGGTCGTACTCACCGATCGACACCTGGAGGATCCGGGTGTCGTCGGGCCGGTCGATCCAGTCGTACGTGCGCCGGACCGGCAGCTGCCAGCAGACGTCCGGCTTGGTCTCCAGGGGCTCCTTGCCCTCCCGCAGCGCCAGGATGTGCAGGGAGCAGCCCGCGCCTCCCGCGAATCCGGGCCGGTTCTGGAAGATGCACGAGCCCTTCCAGCGCCGGGTCTGGCGTTCCCCGTCGTCGTCGACCTGGACCCAGCCCGTCTCCGTACCGACGTCGTGGAACTGCCACAGGTCGGGGGTCAGCCGTTCGACGTGGCCCGCCACCCGCTTCTCGTCGTCCTCGTCCGAGAAGTGCGCACCCAGCGTGCAGCAGCCGTCGTCCGCACGGCCCGCCTGGATGCCCTGGCAGCCGCTGCCGAAGATGCAGGTCCACCTGGAGGTCAGCCAGGTCAGGTCGCAGCGGAAGATCTGTTCGTCGTCCCCCGGGTCCGGGAACTCGACCCAGGCGCGCGCGAAATCGATCCCCGTCTCGTCGTCGGACCGGTCCGGTCCGTTCGCTTCCGGTGCTTCCTGTTGCCGCATCTCCTGCTTCGTTCTCTGCTTCTTCGTGTTTTTGCCCGGCTTCGCCTTTTTCGTCTTTGGCACGCGCCAAGGGTAAGTCCGAGGTCCCGGTAGCGTTCGCTGCATGAGACTCGGAGTCCTCGACGTGGGTTCGAACACGGTGCATCTGCTGGTGGTGGACGCGCACCCCGGCGCACGCCCGTTGCCCGCGCACTCGCACAAGGCGGAGCTGCGCCTGGCCGAGCTGCTCGACGAGGACGGGGCGATCGGCCCCGAGGGTGTGGACCGGCTGGTGGCCACGGTGGCCGACGCGCTCCAGGCCGCAGAGGACAAGGGGTGCGAGGACGTCCTGCCGTTCGCCACGTCCGCGGTGCGGGAGGCGAGCAACGCCGATCAGGTGCTGGCCCGGGTACGGGAGGAGACCGGGGTCGACCTCGCCGTCCTCAGCGGCGCGGAGGAGGCCCGGCTCACCTTCCTCGCCGCGCGCCGCTGGTTCGGCTGGTCGTCGGGGCGGCTGCTGGTCCTGGACATCGGGGGCGGTTCGCTGGAGATCGCTTACGGCATGGACGAGGAGCCGGACGCCGCGGTCTCGCTGCCGCTCGGGGCCGGCCGGCTCACCGCCGGATGGCTGCCGGGCGATCCGCCGGACCCGGCCGAGGTGAAGGCGCTGCGCCGCCATGTCCGGGCCAGGATCGCCCGCAGCGTCGGGGAGTTCACCCGGCTCGGACGCCCGGACCATGTCGTGGCCACGTCCAAGACCTTCAAGCAGCTCGCCAGGATCGCCGGCGCCGCACGCTCCACCGACGGCCTGTACGTGCAGCGCGCCCTCACCCGCAAGTCGCTGGAGGAGTGGGTGCCGAAGCTGGCGGCGATGACGACCGAGCAGCGCGGCGGTCTGCCCGGCGTCTCCGAGGGCCGGGCCGCGCAGCTGCTCGCCGGGGCGCTGGTCGCGGAGGGGGCCATGGATCTGTTCGGGGTCGAGGAGCTGGAGATCTGCCCCTGGGCGCTGCGCGAGGGCGTCATCCTGCGCCGCCTGGACCATCTGCCGACGGAGGAGAAGGCCGCGTTCGGCGGCTGAACGCGCCGGTCCGGGCGAGGGGGGCCGCGGCGCAGGGCCGGGCACGGCGGCCTGCGGCGCAGGGCCCCGGCGCGCACCACCGCGTGCGCCGCCATGGGGCATCTCACTTTCCGACCGGACCCCCTCGGCGGGGCGTACCACTGCCCGTACGCTGTCCCAGTGGCAGAACCAGTGGTGCGCATCCCGGATGCGAAGGTCGCCCTGTCGACGGCTTCCGTCTACCCGGAGTCGACGGCGACGGCCTTCGAGATCGCCGCGCGCCTCGGTTACGACGGTGTCGAGGTCATGGTGTGGACCGACCCCGTCAGCCAGGACATCGAGGCACTGCGGCGGCTCTCCGACTACCACCAGGTGCCGATCCTCGCCGTCCACGCGCCCTGTCTGCTGATCACCCAGCGCGTCTGGTCCACCGATCCGTGGGTGAAGCTCCAGCGGGCCCGTGCCGCGGCGGAGAAGCTCGGGGCGACGACCGTGGTCGTCCACCCGCCGTTCCGTTGGCAGCGCAATTACGCGCGCGACTTCGTCACCGGGATCTGGCGGATGGCGGACGAGACCGATGTGCGGTTCGCCGTGGAGAACATGTACCCCTGGCGCTACCGGGACCGCGAGATGCTCGCGTACGCCCCCGACTGGGACGTCACCAACGACGACTACCGCCACTTCACCGTCGACCTCTCGCACACCGCGACGGCCCGTACGGACGGCATGGCGATGGTCGAGCGGATGGGCGACCGGCTCGCCCATGTCCACCTCGCCGACGGCAAGGGCTCCAACAAGGACGAGCACCTGGTGCCCGGCCGGGGCGACCAGCCCTGTGCCGAACTCCTGGAGCACCTGGCCCGCACCGGCTTCGACGGCCATGTCGTCATCGAGGTCAACACCCGCCGCGCCATGTCCACCGCCGAACGCGAGGCCGATCTGGCGGAGGCGCTGGCCTTCACCCGGCTCCACCTGGCGTCGTCACCGACCCGAGCACCGCGGCCATGACGGACGGTCCCCCGGACGGTCCCGGCTCTACCGGTCCCTCGGACGGCCCCGGCCCCACCCGTCCCTCCAGCCCCTCCAGTCCCAAGCGCCGGGGCCGCCCCTCCCGTACCGCCGACACCACCGGCCCCGACGCGCGCACCCGCATCCTGGAGGCGGCCCGCACCGAATTCGCGGAGCGCGGGTACGACAAGACGTCGGTCCGGGGCATCGCCAAGGCGGCGGGCGTCGACTCCGCCCTGGTCCACCACTACTTCGGTACGAAGGACGAGGTCTTCGCGGCCGCCATCGAGCTGTCCTTCGAGCCGGCCCTGGTGATCCCGGACGTCCTCGGCGACGGCACGGACGGCCTGGGGGAGCGGCTGGCCCGCTACTTCATCGCCGTATGGGAGAACCCGGCGTCCAGGGCCCCGCTGCTGGCGATCATGCGATCCGCGCTGACGCACGAGGCGGCGGCGAAGGTCCTCCGGGGCTTCGTGCTGCGCCGGCTCCTGGAGCGCGTCGCGGAGGCGCTCGACGTACCGGACGCCACCTTCCGCGCGGAGCTGGCGGCTTCGCACATGGTCGGGATCGCGATGCTCCGCTATGTGATCCGGGCGGAACCGCTCGCCTCGGCGGACCCCGAGAAGATCATCGAGATGGTCGCCCCGACGCTCCAGCGCTACCTGACGGAGTCCTGAGCCCGCACGGTCGCCCCGACCACTCACCGAGCATTTCATCCCGCATTTCGGACACTGTGTCCAGATCTTGGAGCCGGAGGCGTACGCTCGGAGACAGTCTTTAACGTCGAAGGAGCGAGAGACGATGCCCCAGCTGAGGTCCCGCACTGTCACCCACGGCCGCAACATGGCGGGCGCCCGCGCCCTTATGCGGGCCTCGGGCGTAGCGAGCGAGGACATCGGCAAGCCGATCATCGCGGTCGCCAACTCCTTCACCGAGTTCGTCCCCGGCCACACCCACCTGGCCCCGGTCGGCCGGATCGTCTCCGACGCCATCAAGGCCGCGGGCGCCGTTCCGCGCGAGTTCAACACCATCGCCGTCGACGACGGCATCGCGATGGGCCACGGCGGGATGCTCTACAGCCTCCCCTCCCGCGACCTGATCGCCGACTCCGTCGAGTACATGGTCGAGGCGCACTGCGCGGACGCGCTGATCTGCATCTCCAACTGCGACAAGATCACCCCCGGCATGCTGATGGCGGCGATGCGCCTCAACATCCCGACGGTCTTCGTCTCCGGCGGCCCGATGGAGGCCGGCAAGGCCACCCTGGTCGACGGCACGGTCCGCAAGCTCGACCTGGTCAACGCGATCAGCGACGCCGTCGACGAGAGCATCTCGGACGAGGACATCCTCCGTATCGAGGAGAACGCCTGCCCCACCTGCGGCAGCTGTTCCGGCATGTTCACCGCCAACTCGATGAACTGCCTGACCGAGGTCCTCGGCCTCTCCCTCCCCGGCAACGGCTCCGTCCTCGCCACGCACACCGCCCGCAAGGCGCTGTACGAGGACGCCGGCCGCACGGTCGTCGAGATCACCAAGCGCTACTACGAGCAGGACGACGAGACGGTCCTGCCCCGCGCCATCGGCACCCGCGCCGCGTTCGACAACGCGATGGCGCTGGACATCGCCATGGGCGGCTCGACCAACACGATCCTGCACCTGCTGGCCGCGGCCGAGGAGGCCGAGCTGGCGTACAACCTCGATGACATCAACGAGGTCTCCCGCCGGGTCCCGTGCCTCTCCAAGGTCGCCCCCAACGTGGCCCCCGGCGGTACGTACTACATGGAGGACGTCCACCGGGCCGGCGGCATCCCCGCCCTCCTCGGTGAGCTCCACCGCGGCGGTCTGCTGAACGAGGACGTGCACTCGGTGCACTCCGACACGCTCGCCGAGTGGCTCAAGAACTGGGACATCCGCGGCGGCTCGCCGTCCCCCGAGGCCGTCGAGCTGTGGCACGCGGCCCCGGGCTGTGTCCGTTCCGCGACCGCGTTCTCGCAGTCGGAGCGCTGGGACACCCTCGACCTGGACGCGGCCGGCGGCTGCATCCGCGACGTGGCGCACGCGTACTCCAAGGACGGCGGCCTCGCCGTCCTCAAGGGGAACATCGCCGTGGACGGCTGCGTCGTGAAGACGGCGGGCGTCGACGAGTCGATCTGGACCTTCGAGGGCCCGGCGGTCGTCTGCGAGTCCCAGGAGGACGCCGTCGACAAGATCCTCCGCAAGGAGATCACGCACGGCGACGTCGTCGTCATCCGTTACGAGGGCCCGCGCGGCGGCCCCGGCATGCAGGAGATGCTCTACCCCACCTCCTTCCTCAAGGGCCGCGGCCTCGGCAAAACCTGCGCGCTGATCACCGACGGCCGCTTCTCCGGCGGTACGTCGGGCCTGTCCATCGGCCACGCCTCGCCGGAGGCCGCTTCGGGCGGCACCATCGCGCTGGTCGAGGACGGCGACCGGATCAGGATCGACATCCCGAACCGTTCCATCGAGCTCCTCGTCCCCGAGACCGAGCTGGCCACCCGCCGCGCGGCGCTGAACGGCGTCTACGCGCCGAAGAACCGCGAGCGCAAGGTCTCGGCGGCGCTGCGCGCGTACGCGGCGATGGCGACGAGCGCGGACCGGGGCGCGGTGCGCGACGTGTCCAGGCTGGGCTGACCGGCCCGCCGGCCGACGGACCACCGGACCCCGCCCGCTCTCACCAGCGGGCGGGGTCCTGCCCGTCCACGGCGAACACGGACCCGTCGGGCGCGGTCCCGAAGACGGTCCGGCCGGCGGCGACCGGGGCGGGCAGCGCCGAGGAGTACGTGAGCCTCCCGTTGCGCAGCCGGGGTGCCGTCTGGCCCAGCAGCTTTCCGTGCCCGGTGTCCACGGCCAGTAGCCGCCCGTCGGCCGCCGAGAAGTACAGCCGGTTCCCGGCGGCGAGTACCGGCGCGGACGTCCGCCCGGCGGCGGTCTCCAGCTGCCAGCGGACCGCCTCGCCGCCGGCCGGGCGGGTGTCCACGGCGACCAGCGTCCCGCCGTGTGCCAGCAGATAGGCGGTGTCCCCGCCCATCACGACCTCCGGCTCGTTCATCCGGAACGGCAGCGCCGTCCGTACGGCCCGTCCCCGCGCCGGGTCGTAGCGGACCAGCCCGACGGTCTGGGCGTCCCCGTTCATGGACGTCAGGACGAGTGCGCCGTCCGAGGCCCCCACCGGGGTCAGCATCCCGTCCAGCCGCCGCTGCCAGGCCGTGTGCCCCGTCGTGGCGTCGACGGCCGTGACCAGCGTGGAGGACCCGTACGCCGAGTGCTCGAAGGCGTAGGCCAGCCCGGTGCCCGCGTCGTACAGCGCGTAGTCCGGGCGCTGGTGCCCGGCGAGCGCGTGGCGCCAGAGGGACACCCCGGTCGCGGAGTCCAGCGCCTCGGTCGTGCCGTCCTCGGCCACCAGCAGCAGCGTGTCACCCGCGCCGAAGGGGGTGCCCAGATACGGGGAGAGATCCGCGTCCCAGACCTGCTCGCCCTTGGCGGGGTCGTACGCCCGGAGCTTCCCGCCCGGCACCGCCGTGTGCACCAGACCGCCGGAGACCGACACCACGCCGACCGCCGGAGCGTCCGCCTCGGCGCGACGGGACCACAGCACCCGGCCGCCCGCCGGGTCCAGCCGGGAGACACCGATGCCGCCGGTCGCGCAGTACAGCGCTGCGGGCGGGCCGCCCGTCTCCGCTCCGGAGCCGCCTTCCGGGGAGCAGACCGGCGTCGATCTGCCGGTGGTCCGCAGCGCGGTGCGCCACGGCGCGAACTCCTCCGCCGAGCCCTTCGACCCACCCTGACCGCCGGAGCCGCCCGGTCCGTCGGAGCCGGTCCCGGCACCGACGGCCCACACCCCGCCGGCCCCCATGACCAGCAGCGCCGCGGTGGCCGCCAGCCACCGCCGTTTGTTGCCGCCGCCGACCGCGGCCGCCTTCCCGTCCCGCGTCGCCGCCCCGCCCACATGGGTGTCCGCTTCAGCGCCGGCGCGCGCCCCGGCCTCCGGGACGAGGGCCACCGCGACTCCGGCATCGGTTCCCGCCCCGGTGGCGGCCGGCCGCCGCTGCGACGGTATGAACGCGGCGGCCTCGTACGAGGGCGGCCGCAGCGTCGTCATGATCTCGTCCGGGGTGGGCCGCCCGGCGGGGTCCTTGGTCAGGCACTGCCCGATCAGCGGAGCCAGGTCCGCCGGCACCCCCGCCAGATCGGCCTCGTCGTGCACCACCTGGTAGGCCACGATGTACGGGCTGTCCGAGTCGAAGGGGCCCCGGCCGGTCGCCGCGTGGACGAGCACCGCCCCCAGGGCGAACACATCGGCGGCGGGCCCGACCTCGCGCGGCCGCTGGAACTGCTCGGGCGCCATGTACGGCGGCGAGCCGATCAGCTTGCCGGTCTCGGTGCGCAGATCGCTGTCGTACGGCCGGGAGATCCCGAAGTCGATGACCTTGGGCCCGGAGTCGGACAGCAGCACGTTGCTCGGCTTGAGGTCGCGGTGGATGACACCGGCCCGGTGGATGTCCCGCAGCGCCTCGGCGAGCCCCGCCGTCAGCCTGCGCAGTTGGGCCGGGGACATCGGCCCGTTCCGCTTCACCTGGTCGGCGAGGGTGGGGCCGGGTACGTACAGGGTGGCCATCCACGGCCGTGCGGCATCCGGGTCGGCGTCGACGACCGGTGCGGTGAAGGCGCCGCTGACCCGCCGGGCCGCCCCGACCTCCTGCCGGAAACGTGCCCTGAACTCCGGGTTCGCCGCGTACTGCTGGTGCACCACCTTGACGGCGAGTTGCAGCCCGGAGGCGGAGCGCGCCAGGTGCACGACTCCCATGCCGCCCGCGCCGAGACGTGCCTCAAGACGGTACTGCCCGGCGTACTCCGGATGCTCCGCTTCCGGATTGGCTCCGGTACCTCGCAGCGGCGGCATCGCCCACCCCCGTGTGTTCGTCCGCAAGCGCGACGCACGGAGCCTAGTCGATGGTGCGTGCGATCCGGATGGGGCTTGTAGCCTGCGCGTCGTACACACCGTCTCTCAACGGGGGAGGGCCTCATGGCCATGGACGAGCACACCGACATCGCGACCGATGTCACGACCGACGCCGCGACCGACGTCTCCGAGGACGTGGCGGCGCTCGCCGGTTCCGACGACGTCACCCGGTACCCGATCGCGCCCGGCTACCGCGTCAACGTCCGCACCGGACCGGGCACCAAGTACGGGATCGTCAGGACCCTCCCGTACGGAATGAAGGTTCCGGTCTACTGCCAGAAGCCGGGGGAGCGGGTCACCGGCCCGTACGGCACCTCGAACGTCTGGGACAACATCGCCAACGGCCAGTTCGTGGCGGACGCCTACGTCCACACGGGCAGCGACGGCTACATCGCACCGCGCTGCGACTGACCGCAACGGCGTCGGGATCGCGACCGGAACGGTGACCGGCGCGTCCGGGCCCGCGACCGCCCGGGGATAATCGACTTCGTGAGCGAGAACAGCGAAGCACCCGGCTCCGGCACGCCCGGCCCGCAGCCCGAGCCCCTGCGCTTCTTCGGTACGACCTGGGTCGACCACAGCGGGGGCTACGGGCTGCGACGTGCCGGGGCGGCGGCCGGCTCGCTGGCCGCCGCGATCGTCGCCTGTTTCGTGCTCCGGTTCGCCTACCAGGGACTCCAGATCGCCGACGTCGGCAGCTTCGTCGGCGTCCTGGTGGTGCTGATGTTCGCCATCTGCAGCGCCATCGCCTTCCGCAAGACCTGGGAAGGGTTCAGCCGCCGCCCCGCCGACCCGGCGCGCGAGGCCAATCTGCGCGGTCTCAAGACGATCGGCTTCGTCGGCTCGCTGATCGCGTACTTCCTCCGTACGTTCCGGGAGGCGCCGGGCGAGCAGCTGCATCGCACGGAGTACGAGACGGCCCTGGCCCGCTACGAGAAGCGCCGCTCGTCCCGCACCGGAAACCCGGCAGCCCGAAAGACCACCAAGGGCAAGCGTCCCAAGCGCAAGTAGCGCGCCCGGGGCGGTTCGCCCCACCCGACCGCGCCCCGCGTTCACGCGCGAGCCCGCGATCGCGTCTCACGTCTCACGTCTCGCGCTCCGCGCCCCGCGACCGCGCCCCGTGACCGCGTCTCGCACTCCGCGACCGCGTCGCGTCTCGCGCTCCGCACCTCGCACCTCGCACCTCGCACGCGAGCCCGCGTCCGTTCCCCGCTCGCGTCGCGCCGGTGCGCTCCCCGCGCTCGCCCCGTGCCCTGGCTCGCCCTGCCCCGTGCTGGTACGCGCCCCGCCTTCGCCAGCCTGGCGCCCGCCTCGCTCCCCGCCCGGCGCCCGCGCTCGCCCGGCGAAAGCACCGGCGCACACCCCCGCCGCGAGTCACGATGAACCCATGGTTCCCGATGACTCCCACCTGCCCACCCCCGTCCCGGCCCCGGTCCCCGCCTCGGCCCCCGCCCCCGTCCCGGCCCCGGTCCCCGCCTCGGCCCCCGCCCCCGTCCCGGCCCCGGTCCCCGCCTCGGCCCCCACCCCCGTCCCGGCCCCGGCCCCCGCCTCGGCCCCCGCCCTGGCCCCCGCCTCCTCGCTCGCCCCCGCCGCCCCGGAGCCGCCCCGCGCGCTCTCCTTCGACCGCGCGGCAGCCCAGTACGCCGCAGCCCGCCCCGGCTACCCGCCCGCGCTCTTCGACGCGGTCGAGGAACTGGCCCACCACCCCCTGCGCGGCGCCCGCACCATCGACGTAGGCGCCGGCACGGGCATCTCCACCCGGCTCCTCCACGAGCGCGGCGCCCTGGTCACCGCCGTGGAACCGGGTGCAGGCATGGCGCAGGAGCTCCACCGCTCGCACCCCGCACTGCCCGTCGTACGCGGCGACGGCAACCGCCTCCCCCTCGCCACCGCATCCGCCGACCTGATCACGTACGCCCAGTCCTGGCACTGGACGGACCGGACCCTCGCCACCGCCGAGGCGCTACGGGTCCTTCGCCCCGGCGGCGCCCTCGCCCTCTGGTGGAACGTCTCCGACCACTCCGTCCCCTGGATCGCCGAGCAGGACGCCCGCCTCCGCCGCTTCTTCGGCGCCGGTGACTCCGCCCACGGGTCGCCCGTCCGCTCCCGCGACCTCCCGTCCGGGCTCGACTTCACGCACCGCCGGCTGCCCTGGACCCGCCGGGTGCCCCTCGACACCCACCTCGCCAACCTCGGCAGCCACTCCGCCTTCCTCGTCCTCGGTGCGGAACCCACGCAACGCTTCCTCGCCGAGGAGCGGGCCCGGCTCGCGGAACTCTTCCCGGACGGCACGGTCGAGGAGAGCTACGCGGTCGACCTGAGCGTGGCCGTCAGCCCCGCCGCGCCGCCGCTGCCCACCCCTTGACGGGCAGGCACCCCGGGATGATTATTCATCACATGATGAATAATCCGGGTGCCGCCATCGAGGCCCACGGCCTCACGGTCGTACGAGGCGACCGCACGGTCCTGCGCGGCATCGACTTCACCGTCGAACCCGGCAGGATCACCGGCCTCCTAGGCCCCTCCGGTTGCGGGAAATCGACCCTGATGCGGGCCGTCGTGGGCACCCAGGCCAAGGCCACCGGTGCCCTCGACGTGCTCGGCAGCCCCGCGGGTCACCCCACGCTCCGTCCACGCATCGGGTACGTCACCCAGGACCCGTCCGTCTACACCGACCTGACGGTCCGGCAGAACCTCGACTACTTCGCGGCGATCCTCCGGCCCGGCCGCCGACAGCGCGACGCCCGCCGCGCCGCCGTCACCCGCGCCATCACCGAGGTCGACCTGACCGGCCACACCGACGCCCTCGCCGGCACCCTCTCCGGCGGTCAGCTCGCCCGCGCCTCCCTCGCCGTGGCCCTGCTCGGCACCCCGGAACTCCTGGTCCTCGACGAACCCACCGTGGGCCTGGACCCGGTGCTCCGCCGTGACCTGTGGAACCTCTTCCACCGCCTCGCCGCCGAGCACGGCACCACGCTCCTCGTCTCCTCCCATGTCATGGACGAGGCCGAGCGCTGCCACCGCCTGCTCCTCATGCGCGAGGGCGAGATCCTCGCCGACGGCACCCCCGACGCACTGCGCACCGCCGCCCGCGCGGCCACCGTCGAAGAGGCCTTCCTCCACCTGGTCGACCAGGCCGCCACCCGTCAGGAGCCCACCCGATGAGCACGCCCCCGACCCCGGCACCCACCCCGGCACCCGCACCCACCCCGACCCCGCCCCCGGCGACCGGCACCCCGCTCCTGAGCCCGGCCCGCACCCTCGCCACCGCCGCCCGTCAGGAGCCCACCCGATGAGCACGCCCCCGACCCCGGCACCCACCCCGGCACCCGCCCCCACCCCGACCCCGCCCCCGGCGACCGGCACCCCGCTCCTGAGCCCGGCCCGCACCCTCGCCACCGCCGCCCGGGTCCTGCGCCAGCTCAGCCACGACGCCCGCACCGTCGCCCTGCTGCTCCTGGTCCCGGTCGTCCTGATCACGCTGCTCCGGTACGTGTTCGACGGCACCCCCCGCACCTTCGACGCCATCGGCGCCTCACTGCTCGGCATCTTCCCGCTGATCACGATGTTCCTGGTGACCTCGATCGCCACCCTGCGCGAACGCACCTCGGGCACCCTCGAACGCCTCCTCGCGATGCCGCTCGGCAAGGGCGACCTGATCGCCGGCTACGCCCTCGCGTTCGGCGCCGTGGCGATCGTCCAGTCCCTCCTGGCCACCGCGGTCTCGGTCTGGGCACTGGGCCTGGACGTCATCGGCTCCCCGTGGCTGCTGCTCCTGGTCGCCCTGCTCGACGCGCTGCTCGGCACGGCACTGGGCCTGTTCGTCTCCGCCTTCGCCGCGTCCGAGTTCCAGGCCGTCCAGTTCATGCCCGCGGTGATCTTCCCGCAGCTCCTGCTCTGCGGACTGTTCATCGCCCGCGACCGGATGGCCCCCGCCCTCGAAGCGATCTCGAACGTGCTGCCCATGTCGTACGCCGTCGACGGCATGAACGAGGTCCTCGGCCACACCGACATCACCGGCGACTTCGTCCGCGACGTACTGATCGTGGCGGGCTGCGCCGTCCTCGTACTCGCCCTCGGTGCCGCCACCCTCCGCCGCCGCACCGCCTGACACGGCCGGTGCGAGGATGGCGGACACGAGCACCGAGCACCGAGAACCGTCAGCACAGCCCGGAGGGTGAACCACATGACCCAGACAGTCGCAGTCCTCGGCACCGGCAAGATCGGCGAGGCACTGCTCAGCGGCATGATCCGGGCGGGCTGGCGCCCGGCGAACCTGCTGGTCACCACCCGCCGCTCCGAGCGCGCCGAGGAACTCCACAACCGCTACGGCGTCGACTCCGTCACCAACGCCGAGGCCGCCGGGCGCGCCGACATCCTCATCCTCGCGGTCAAGCCGCAGGACATGGGCCGGCTCCTGGACGAGCTCGCCGGGCACATCACCCCCGACCGACTGGTCATCAGCGCGGCCGCGGGCATCACGACCGCCTTCATCGAGGACCGCCTCGCCGCGAGCACCCCGGTCGTACGCGTCATGCCGAACACCCCCGTCCTCGTCGACGAGGGCATGTCCGTCATCTCGGCCGGCAGCCACGCCACCACCGGCCACCTCGCCGCCGCCGAGGCGATCTTCAAGGGCGTCGGCAAGACCCTCCGCGTCCCCGAGTCCCAGCAGGACGCGGCGACCGCCCTGTCCGGATCGGGCCCCGCGTACTTCTACTTCCTCGTCGAGGCCATGACCGACGCGGGCATCCTGCTCGGCCTGCCCCGCGCCCAGGCCCACGAGCTGATCGTCCAGGCCGCCATCGGCGCCGCCGTGATGCTCCGCGACAGCGGCGAACACCCCGTCAAGCTGCGCGAAGCCGTCACCAGCCCGGCCGGCACCACCATCAGCGCCATCCGCGAGCTGGAGAACCACGGCGTACGGGCCGCCCTCATCGCAGCCCTCGAAGCCGCCCGCGACCGCAGCCGCGAACTCGCCTCCGGCAACGGCTGACCTACCCCGCGGCAGCGATCAGCTCCGCGCTGGTGACCACCTTCGCGAATCCACCGCCGTGCAACGACACGGCGGTGGCCCGCGCCAGCTCGTCCGCGCCCAGCGTCCACCCCCACGGCCCGGCCAGGTCGAAGGTGTACGTCGCATCCAGCGGGACGAACACCTCGTACCCCAGGTTCCCGCCCATCCGCGCCGTCGTCTCGACGCACATATTGGTCTGGATCCCGACCACCACGAGCTGCCGGATCCCGCTCCGGTCCAGCCACTCCTTGAGGTCGGGCGTCCCGTAGAAGGCGGAGTTCACGCACTTCGTCAGCAACAGCCCGGACCCACCGCCCTTCCCGCGCCGCTCCTCCACGTACCCCTTGAAGTCGTTCCCCGGCTGCCCCACCCGCAACGGCGAATCCGGCTTGGTCGAGTCGTGCCGTACGAACACCACCGGCCGCCCGCTCGACTGCCAGGCATCGATCAGCCCCGCGATGTTCCGATCCGCCTCCGGATTGTTCCGCGCCCCCCAGTACGCCTCCTCCCCGAAGCCTTCCTGCACGTCCACCACGATCAGCGCCGCGTTCTCTGCGATCTCCATCTCCATGCGAACGATCCTGCCGCCCGGCGGAGCCACGCCCCAGAGGGCAAGAAGCCATCGACCGATGCTTTACTGCCACGATGGCGACCACCCCGGATCCCACCCGCATCGCGCTCGTCGCCCTCCCCGGCGTACGCGCCTTCGACGTCTCGGTCATCACGGAGGTCTGGGGCGTCGACCGCACCGACCGAGGCGTCCCGCCCTTCGAGCTGTGCCGCACCGCCGCCGAACCCACCCCCATAGCGCTGCGCGGCGGCCTCTCCCTCACCCCGGACCGCACCCTCACCTGGCTCGCCCACGCCGACCTCGTCGTCGTCCCCGGCCTCGACGACCACCTGACCCCGGCCCCCGCCCCGGTCCTGGCGGCCCTCCGCCGAGCCCACACCCGGGGCACCCCGATCGCCTCCCTGTGCGCAGGTGCCTTCACGCTCGCCCAGGCCGGCCTCCTGGACGGCCGCCGGGCAATCACCCACTGGCGCCTCACCGACGACCTCCGCGCCACCCACCCCCATGTGAAGGTGACCCAGGACGCCCTCTTCCTGCACGACGGCAATATCTGGACGTCGGCGGGCACCGCGGCCGGCATCGACCTCTGCCTCCACCTCGTGCGCACGATGCACGGGGCCGAGACCGCGGCCACGATCGCCCGTTCGATGGTCACGGCTCCATTCCGCACCGGCACCCAGGCCCAGTTCATCGAGCACCCCACCCCCCGCGCCGATCGCGACGCCGACACCCTCGCCGCGGTACGCGCCTTCGCCCTGGCCCATCTGGCCGAACCGCACACGGTCGCCGCGCTCGCCGCCCGCGCCGGAATGTCCCCCCGCTCCTTCGCCCGCCACTTCCAGGCCACCACCGGCACGACCCCGCTCCGCTGGCTGATCACCCAACGCATCGCCGCAGCTCAGAAGCTCCTCGAACGCACCGACCTCCCTCTGCCGGAGGTCGCCCGCCGTACCGGCTTCGGCAGCGAGATCACCATGCGCCAGCACTTCGCCACCCACCTGTCCACCAGCCCCCGCGACTACCGCCTGGCCTTCCACCGTCAATCGGACCCCGACCGGGGTTGACACGCCAGTCCCGCATCCGTAGTGTGCTCCGAGTTGTCCGACGTGAGCGCCGACCCCGGTCGGTCCCCGGACAGCCAATCCGCAGTAACCACAACTGACCAGCGGCATCTGCCGCCGGACTTTCTGTGCGCATTTGCGGAATGAGGAATCCGCGTTCGAAGGAACGCGACCCCGATTAGCGTCGGGGCCCAGGATTCCGCTAAAGTCTCACTCGTCGGAACGGCCCAACAGCCGGGAAGGCAAACCCCGCTGACTGGGAATCAGGCCCGAAAGGATCTGATAGAGTCGGACTCGCCGGAAAGGGAAA